>JAFZGA010000017.1 GCA_017555585.1 Bacteroidaceae bacterium | reverse complement strand
TTGACGTTTCACTCGTTTAATCACATCTTTGTTCTGTGCCGGGGCTTTTCGTTCTTTTGGCCGCCAAAAGAACAATAAATAACGACAAGAAATGGAATACAAGATAGTAATGTGAAGGTTGAGAATTATTTATGAAAGACCTCCTCCCCCTAGAGTTTGCTGGTGAGCCTATAATCGCCCGATTATCAGTGAATTACAAAAATAAAAAAGAGGAAAATTCTCTCGAAAATTCCTCTTTTGTCCAATCGTGCGCGTGATAGGACTCGAACCTACACGTCGCAAAACACCAGATCCTAAGTCTGGCGCGTCTACCAATTTCGCCACACGCGCGACTGTTTTTATCTTTCGGGGTGCAAAGACAATGCAAACGAGTGAAACGCAAATTTACTTGCAGGTTTTACAACGAGTGATGCTTGTCTTCGCATCTTTCGAGTGCAAAGGTAAATGATTTTTTTGAATTATCACCCTTATTGCCCTTCTTTTTTCTCATAATACTCTAAAATAATTGTTTTTGCAGCTTCAATCATGGTGTCTCTGCCATTATTCCAGTCATGGCTTGATATGTCAACGTGCAGGTCGGGTTCAATGCCGAATTCCGTACAGTTGCCTTGTGCATCGAGCGTGGGGCATGCCGACAGTCGTATACTCCAGCCGTTGGGTAGGGTGCTGCTCATGGGCATGCCACTGCCTCCGCCGGTCGTGTCTCCCAATATAAGGACATTCGGCAACTCTTTCATGAGCATGACAAAATGGTTGGCTGCGCTGTAAACGCCACGGTTCGTCAGGACAACAACGGGGCGTAGCCATATCACCCCTTCTGACGGTTTAAGATATATCTTTTCGGGCTCGGAAAAGTCGTTGTGTCCGGGGCCGGTCTTGTGTTGCATGTATCCACAATGTATCTTCTTGTCGGTAAATGCTGATGCCAAGGCTTCTGCGGTGGTTATAAGTCCGCCTCCATTGTTGCGTACGTCTATAATAAGACCTTTTGTCTCCTTGAGGTTGAGCAACATCATTGAGAGGTTGTTTATGCTCAGTCCGCCCGAGAAACTCCCGTAATATGCATATCCTATGCTGTCTTCCAGAGCGGTGTATTTTATGCCGTTGGTTATTCTGAAATCCTTGCCCAGATAGTTGCGTTGTATGGAATCGCTGAAATTTATAGGGTAGTCGAGCTGCCAATCCCAATAGAAGCTTGTTCCGTACATGGATGTCAGATTGACATGTCCGTCACGCAGTTCGCCAAGCATGTCTCCTAATACATCGAACAACTCGGCTTCGTTCTTGCATGTGTCGGCTATAGGGCTGTACTTGTCGTATATGTCGTTCCAGTCGAGCCCGAACTCTTTCTCGGCGATGTCGAAAAAGCAGTACCGCTCGTCGACTATTTTCCATAGTGCCTCGAAATTGCCTTTGTACGAGTTCTCGTAATTCTCTTCACCGATACAGCCTGCAAGTATTACCGATGCGGTGATTATTGCTATGAATATTTTCTTGAACATCTTTTTAATATGGAGAATATGCTTTTAAAAGGTTTTCTCTCTTTATTTTGAATATTGTCCTTACGAAGCCGAATGTTATCGCATGGTGGTACATGTGGCAACGTATGTGGTTGATGTTGCTCTGGTAGAGGTCGGCGATATATGAGAGTCGCAGTGTCGTGCTGTGGTGCTTTACGTGCAACGGGATGTCGAGTGAAAGCATGTGTCGCCACGACGGGTTGTTCAATGGGTATGCAAAAGAGACTATTCCTCCAATGTGTCCCAAACTCATTTCGTAGTATGATTGCCCGAATTCGGGTGCGAACATTACTCCTGCCAATGGTATGTCAAGTTGGTATCGTGCAATCCAATCGCTCTTGAATACGGGAAAACGGTATATGGCCATTCCTGAAGCTGCAATGGCGGTGCGCAGTTTTGCCGCGACAGGGTTGTTGCCGTTGCTGAGGTTGTACAGGGCTCCTCCTTCGAGCTGTATCTGTGCTCCGGCAAGCAGTTGTAATCTTTTGCCTATTTTGAACGGATGATATCCGCTCCAGCTGCAACCGACGATGCCTGCAAGTTGGATGTTGCCCTCCTGCATGTTAAAGCCTGCGCGGCTGTTGAACAGTATTTGGTATTTCCATCGGTAGTTACCGGTGCGGGCATCGCGGAAGCTCTCGTGCGAGAAATGTATGCCACCCCCGGTATATTTGTAGTCGCTCAGATAGGTGTCGAGGTTGTTCTGCAACGACACACCGAACTGCGCGCTTTTTACTACAATCCTTTCTGTCCTGATGGTGTCGCTTATAGCAAACTGCGCTTTTGTCATTACCGGTATCAGCAATGACAAAAGCGCAATTATTGTTCTGAATTTTCTCATTCTCCGTCAAAAAGAGTCAGCTGTTCCGGCTCTTCATCATTTGTTATGTTTTCGCTCGCCGGCTCTTCTGTTATTTCCGGTGGTGGCGGAAGCTTAGTCGGCTCAAGCTCGATGATCTCGTCTATTTCGAATGTCGTCAGTCGTTTTCCACGTGCTTTGAAGCTCTTTACGGCAATGAATTCGTCAACTTCTATTACCAAAGGCTCGCGGAAATTGTCGTTGCCTCCGAACATCACCTGTATGCGTGGGAACGGTGTGTCCGAGAACCATATGAGCTGGTTGTCCTTGTTCTCTCCAAGGCAGTTCTGTCTGCGGGCATTGGCTTCGAGTGTGAATCTCTTTATATAAGGATATCCTTGCTGCGAAGCATCGTACAGTGCCGCGCTCCATACCTTGTTTGGGTCGAACTTCTCGATAACCATGAGATCGTCATCATAGTGGTTGTTCAAATCCACCGGTGATATGTCGAACTCGCCGTTCTTGCGTATTGCAAGTATCTTTTCGTCGTTATGGAACTCTCCCAGGTATTCGCCGTGGTTGTCGAAGTTTATACGCAGGATATCGCGGTCAAACCACACATGTCGTCCGCCAAGTGTCGAGCTTCCGTGCTTTTTCAATGTTATGCGCAACACCTCGTTCTTTGTGAGTATGTTACCCATAGACTGGCGTCCTTTTATGGCTATTGTACTGAAATCCCTCTCTATGATTGAGTTGCGCAGGCGCGGGTTAGGCTTGAGGATTACCTTAATCACTTCGGCTTCGCCGTTGGGGTTGGAGGTGAAGTATGCGATCTTTGAACCCGGAGTGCCCTGTGTCAGGTCATATTCCCTGTCACGTGTCATACCTGTTGCTGCAAAACGTTTCATATAGTGTATGCCGTTCTTGCCGTCGCGGTAAACCACGTTATATATCGTGCGCTTGTCGTTCTTCTTGAACACATCGACATGTATAACGTTCTTGCCGACAAAAAGTTTCTCGCTGACCTTGACTATCTTGTACTTTCCGTCCTTGTAGAAGAGGATAATATCGTCCATGTCGGAACAGTTAGTGACGAACTCGTCCTTCTTCAGTGATGTTCCGATGAATCCCTCGGCACGGTTGATGTACAACTTCTGGTTTGCCTCCACAACCTTTGCAGCAACGATATTGTCGAAGTTGCGTATCTCGGTCTGTCGTGGATAACGTGCACCATACTTCTCCTTGAGCATTGTAAACCATTTAATGGTTACAGCTGTCATCTGGCCAAGCTGTTTGTCTATTTCGGCAATATCTTTCTTGAGTCTTGCTATTAGTTCTTCGGCCTTGTCCTTGTTGAAACGCAGTATGCGTGCCATCTTTATTTCCATCAGGCGCAACAGGTCGTCGCGTGTTATTTCGCGAATGAAATCCTGCTTGTATGGTTCAAGGCGTTTGTCAATGTGTGTAAGTGCCGAATCCATATCGGGTGCCTGTTCGAACTCCTTGTCCTTGTATATGCGCTCTTCGATGAATATGCTCTCAAGCGAAGCGAAATGCAACTGTTCGAGCAATTCGCCCTTGCGTATCTGCAGTTCAAGACGCAACAGCTCCTTTGTGCTGCCAACCGAGCGGCGCAATAGCTCGCTTACGGTCAAGAATACCGGTGTGTGGTTGTCTATGACACAACAGCATGGTGTTATGCTTATCTCGCAGTCGGTAAATGCATACAGTGCGTCAATGGTCTTGTCGCTCGAGACACCCGGTGCAAGTTGTACAAGAATCTCGACCTTGTCCGAGGTGTTGTCATCGACCTTGCGTATCTTTATTTTGCCGTTGTCCACAGCCTTGAGGATTGACTCGATAACCAAAGGTGTGGTTTTTCCGAAAGGTATTTCGGTTATTGTCAGCGTCTTGTTGTCTTCCGATTTTGAAATCTTTGCACGTATTCTCACGCGTCCGGTACGGTCGCCGTCGTTGTAGCGTGATACGTCCATGCTACCGCCTGTCTGGAAGTCGGGATACAGATGGAATTCCTCTTTTCTCAGGTATGCGATAGCTGCATCACAAACCTCGTTGAAGTTGTGTGGCAGTATCTTTGACGACAATCCTACTGCAATACCTTCGACACCGTGTATCAGTAGCAACGGGAATTTCACCGGCAGGGTGATAGGCTCCTTGTTGCGTCCGTCGTACGACAGTTTCCATTCAGTTGTCTTTGGGTTGAACACTACATCGTGTGCGAAATGAGACAGTCGTGCCTCGATGTATCGTGGCGCAGCTGCAGAGTCGCCGGTCAAGATGTTACCCCAGTTACCCTGGCAGTCGATGAGATAGTCCTTCTGTCCCATCTGTACCAATGCACCGGCAATTGAGGCATCACCGTGAGGGTGGTACTGCATGGTATGTCCCACAACGTTTGCAACTTTGTTGTAACGGCCATCGTCAAGTTCGCGCATAGCGTGGAGAATTCGTCTCTGTACCGGTTTCAGACCGTCGTACATGTGTGGAACGGCACGTTCCAGGATAACGTACGAAGCATAGTCCAGGAACCAGTTCTTGTACATGCCGGTCAACTTGTGGGTCTTGTCGTCGCCCTTGCTGTCGTGGTGATGTATGCCGCTTTCCTCTTTTTCGTTGGCATTTATATCATCGTTCGGCATTTCTTCGTTGAAATTCTCCTCTTCGATATTTCCGTCAAATTCGTTGTAGTCCATAATCTGTATGATCAAGAATATTCTCAATTTATCGCAAATGTAGTAAAATTTAACGAAATAATGAAATTTGATGCTCATTCGCGCTCTTTTTTGCTCTATTTGGTCAATTATACGAAACCGGCCAATGATTTTATCCGAAAATTAATTATCTTTGCGTCTAAATTTTTAGAAAATAATATAATAATATAATACTATGGCACAGGAAGATGTTTTTAAGAAAGTAGTTGCGCATTGCAAGGAGTATGGTTTCGTGTTCCCATCAAGTGATATCTATGATGGCTTGGGTGCTGTCTATGACTATGGTCAGATGGGTGTGGAGCTGAAGAACAATATCAAGACCTATTGGTGGCAGAGTATGGTACTTCTGAACGATAATATCGTGGGTATCGATTCTGCAATTTTTATGCACCCGACAATTTGGAAGGCTTCAGGTCACGTCGATGCGTTCAACGATCCTCTTATCGACAACCGCGATTCAAAGAAGCGTTACCGTGCCGATGTCCTTATCGAGGAACAGATAGCAAAGTACGAGGAGAAGATGGATAAGGAGGCTGCAAAGGCTGCAAAGCGTTTCGGTGACTCTTTCAACCGTGAGCTTTTCATGGAGACAAATCCTAAGGTGCTTGCCGAGAAGGCCAAGCGCGATGCTCTCCAGGAGCGTTTTGCAAAGGCTCTCAATGCAATGGATCTTGACGAGTTACGTCAGATAATCATTGACGAGGAGATTGCTTGTCCAATTTCAGGTACACGCAACTGGACCGAGGTACGCCAGTTCAACCTTATGTTCTCTACCGATATGGGTTCTACAGCTGATGGTGCAATGAAGATATATTTGCGTCCTGAAACAGCTCAGGGTATCTTTGTGAACTACCTCAACGTACAGAAGACAGGCCGTATGCGTGTTCCATTCGGTATCGCTCAGATTGGTAAGGCTTTCCGTAACGAAATCGTTGCACGTCAGTTCATCTTCCGTATGCGTGAGTTCGAGCAGATGGAAATGCAGTTCTTTGTACGTCCCGGCAGTGAGCTCGAGTGGTTCAACAAGTGGAAGGAAACACGTCTTGCATGGCACAAGGCTCTTGGTTTCGGTGACGATGCTTACCGTTATCACGACCATGAGAAGTTGGCACACTATGCAAATGCCGCAACCGATATCGAGTTCCGCATGCCTTTCGGCTTCAAGGAGGTAGAGGGTATCCACTCACGTACAAACTTTGACCTTGGCCAGCATGAGAAGTTCTCAGGCAAGAATATCAAGTATTTCGATCCTGAAACAAACGAAAGCTACGTTCCATATGTAATAGAAACATCTATTGGTGTTGACCGTATGTTCTTGAGTGTTATGTGTGCATCATACTGCGAGGAGCAGCTCGAGAATGGCGAGACACGTGTTGTTCTCCGTCTGCCTGCAGCTCTTGCACCTGTGAAACTTGCAGTTCTTCCTCTTGTGAAGAAAGACGGTCTGCCCGAGAAGGCACGCGAGATCATGAATGAACTCAAGTTCAACTTCAACTGTTATTACGAGGAGAAGGATTCTATCGGCAAGCGTTATCGTCGTATGGATGCTATCGGTACTCCATATTGTGTTACTGTTGACCACCAGACATTGGAGGACGGCATGGTGACATTGCGTGAGCGTGATTCTATGGAGCAGCGTCGTGTTGCAATCAGCGATTTGCGTGACATTATCCAGGATAACGTAAGCATTACTTCTCTTTTGAAGAAATTGTCTTAATACGTAGGTTGAGATGAAAGATTTGAAGGTATTATTTCTTTTTCTGTCAATTGCTCTCTTCGGATTCACCTCGTGCGAGGAGACTGTTGAGGTGAGCGAATTTGACGATTGGCAGAACAGGAACATTGCATTCATTGATTCGATAGCTTCTGTTGCCCGCGCCAACAGCGACGGCAACTGGAAGATATTCCCGGCGACAGGCCTTGATGAGGGCAAGGAGCATGCCAATGAATATAATGTATATTGCCATGTGTTGCAAGCCGGTGACGGGACAGGGCATCCTGCATATACCGATACAGTCAATGTGAACTATAGCGGTAGACTGATGCCGTCAAAAGGTTATCCTAAGGGCTATCTTTTCGACAGCAGCTACGAGGGGGAACTTGATCCCGAGTTCGATGTTCCGGTAAAGTTGCCATTGCGTGGAACTGTTCCTGGTTTCTGTACTGCAGTCCAGCACATGGTTGCGGGTACAACACCTTATAGCGGTGATATATGGCGTGTATATATACCGGCAAATTTGGGTTATGGTGCCGAGACGACATCCGGTATACCTGCATATTCGGCTTTGGTGTTTGAGATAAATCTCGTATCGTTTTATCCCGTTGGAACAAAATAAAAACTGTTTGATATGAAGAACGAAAATCAATTGCAGATAGAATTGAAAGAGGAGATTGCCGAGGGTACATATGCCAATCTCGCTATCATTGCACATGCATCGTCAGAGTTTGTAATGGATTTTGTACGTTTGATGCCTGGTGTTACCAAGGCACAGGTGAAATCACGTATCATAATGACTCCTGAGCATGCAAAGCGTCTTGCGCTTGCCTTGCACGATAATCTTATGCGCTATGAGGCACAGTTCGGTGAGATAAGATTGCCTGAACGTCCTGCCATTACCGCAGCGCCCGGATATAAAGGCGATGCCTGATAATAAGTATAAAAAATGGTTGCAATTGAATTGCAACCATTTTTTTTAGTCTACCATCACACCGTGTGTGCGGAACTCCGACAGTGAAAAACCTGTATGGCGCTTGAAATAGCGGTTGAGGTAACTCTGGTCGGGGAATTTGAATTCGTTGACCAGTTCCTGGAATGTCTTGTGGCTGTACATGAGTGCAACCTGCAGTTCTATTATGGTGTAGTGGTCGATAATCTCCTTTGCGTTCTGTCCGCCTGCTCGCTGGCATATTGAGTTCAGGTGTCTTGTAGATATCTTCAATGCATTGGCATAGAACTGTACTGACCTGTTCTCGCGGAACTTGCTTTCCAACAGATTGCGAAACTCGTAGAACAGCTTGTCGTTGTTTCCCGAAATGCTTGACTCCTTCATGGGCTGTATATTCTTCTTGCTTATGCGCTGAATGTACAGCAATAGAGTGTTTACTGCCAATATTATGCATTGGCGGTGATAGTCGTTGTTCTCGTTGCAGCTCGAAGCCTCTGCGTCAATGATGTCAATCTGTCGGAAGATATTGTCGACAAACTCTTTCTCAAAGTCGTTGTTGCATCCTTGGTGGGTGTTGCGTTCTATGCTCTGCATGGTCTCGGGCGACATGGCACTGCGCGCGGCAAGCCATACATGCTTTGAAAGTCCGAGCAGGCGTGCCGAGAAATCGCTTGTTATGTCAAGCAGCAGGATGTTTGACCCTGTAGGGCATATTATTATCTGTCCGGGGGTAAAACGGAATTTGTTGCCGTCAATGGTAAATAGTGCTTCACCGCTTATACAGTAGAATATGGTAGTGTGTTGCAGTTGGTAGACATGCTGTACGAACTGTTGCAACGATGACTGTATGGTAGCAAAACCATATTGTGGCAGTTTCTTAAGGTATACATTGTTCATCATAGTATCTGTTTTTTCAAATTTGAGCACTGCAAATATAGTCAAAAACAGCATCTTTGCAAACCGAAAAAGAACAAAATAGTCTTAAAAGTACAGAAAGTGGTTTAAATGTCACCTCGCTACATGTAGCTGTGCATGCCGCCAAGCAGATAATTGACACCGAAGTAGGTAAATAGCATTATCATAAATACGGCAATGCAATATATATGAAAGAACTTTGGTTTTGCCATGAATGGCAGTGAACGTGTGTGGAATGCGAATGAACAGCACAGCAATGTTATCAGTGCCCATACCTCTTTAGGATCCCAGCCCCAGTAGCGTCCCCATGAAATGTTGGCCCATACGGCACCTATGAATATGCCTGTAGCCAACAGCATTGTTGCAGGGTAGAGCAGCATGCGCCCAAGCACAGTCTGTTGTGCTCTCCTTTTTGCATCCTTACGGAATAGTGCTATCACTGCATTGACGGCTATGCATGCAAGCAGGGCATAGGCTATGATTATTGTTGTTACGTGAATGCCCAACAATGGACTGCGAAGGATTGGCTGTACATCTCTGTCACCGTCGAGGTTTCCCGCTGCAACTGCAAAAAATATAGCAGCAACAACAATGAGTGCTCTACTCAACAGCACGAAGTGTCTTTGGCGCCTTAAAGCAGCAGCAAGCAACATTACAAAAAGAGCAAGTAGCATAAGTGTCTCGACACCATTGGTTGCCGGGAATATACCACGCCTGTACCAAAGTATGCACAAAAATATGAAAGAGCACGGTAACAATGCCCACATTTTTCTGGTGAGAATTTCTAAGTTCATGCGATCTTTCTCTTTTTTTGCCGATTTTTTTATTTCACCTCTCGTCTGTTGCAACAAGGCATTGAAACCGCTTCTCTTGTCAAGAAACAGCATTATGAACGAAACGAACATCATCAGATATCCGGCATAGCTTATAGGCAATCCTATGGTATCATGTGATACGAGCAACGAAAGGTGACCGTCTGTCACCCCTTTGATACAAAGTGAATACCCATTTTTTTTCAATGGATTGTTCAGTGATATAGTGCGTGTATCGCTCTCTTTCTTGTCGTTGACGGTGATACGTGCCACGTAGTCGCGATGTTGTCCGTCGCCTTTCGAGTATACGGTATCAATGTCGGCAAGTTGCAGGCTGAACGGCAGCTTCTCCAATTCGCCATGTGGTGTAGTGAACATCGAGGCAGGTACTGCCTCTTTGGCAAGTACTATGCTTCCGTGTCTTGATGTCATGAACGACACGAACGCTCCAACCAATATTATCGCGAACGATGCATGGAGCATCGTCAGCGTCAGGCGTCTTGAAACACGTAACGTATAGGTCATTGCGGAGACGGCAAGCAACGACCATATGGCAATGAACCATGCAGAGTGATATATATTGCCAATGGCAAATGATGTTCCGTATAGTTTCTCAAGCAGTGTCGCGGCAATGAGTACAAGCATGAGCAACCCCATGCTTCCGAATGCCATGATCTTGAGAAACGGTGTTTTCATAGATTAGGCAGTAAGATGTTCAAACAGCACTCTTGCCCCAATGAACAGCAGAATTATTCCGCCCCACATCTCGGCACGCACTCTTTTGGCAAATCCTTTACCGAATTTCAGTCCGAGTCCCAGACCTATCGCCGACATCACGAACGAGACAAAGAATATGACAGCAAGCGGATAGCATAGCGAAGTGGCTGTGTGGTAGCCCATGCACGAGAATGAAATGCCTACAGCGAGGGCATCGATGCTTGTTGCTATAGCCAGAGTGAATATCACCTTGTAGCGACGAGGGTTGAAACGTCTTTTCTCTTCCTCTTTGAATGATTCGATAATCATGCGTACACCAAGGAAACCAAGTATTGCAAATGCAAGCCAATGGTCAACACTCTCGATGATGTTACGGCACAGGTCGGTACCATACCAGCCAAGGAACGGATTCACTGCCTGGAAAAAGCCGAACAGTAATGCCATGGTCAGCATCGGTCGCCATATGATTTTCTTGAAAATTATACCGCTTGCAATGGAAACTGCAAAGCAGTCCATGGCAAGAGCCAACGCCATGAGCCAAACCTCGATATGTGTCATAGTGTGTGCAATTCTTTTGAAAATGATATAGATGTTGCCCCGACGTGTTATATGCTCCTGAACAACAGCTGTATTCTTGATTGGTTCTTAATGTGAACACG
The DNA here is from genome assembly GCA_017555585.1 of Bacteroidaceae bacterium. Taxonomy (GTDB): domain Bacteria; phylum Bacteroidota; class Bacteroidia; order Bacteroidales; family Bacteroidaceae; genus HGM04593. The sequence goes on along the minus strand of JAFZGA010000017.1, from coordinate 37,299 downwards.
GTATGCCGTCTCCACATATAATACCATGCAAAAATACATTATTTATAATATAAATCGTCTAAAAACGATAAAAAGAATTAAAGCTGTTGCAAAAAAGGAAAAATGCCTATAACTTTGCACTCTCTTACTATATCGGGGCTATCTGGATTTGACAGCGGGTAGAAAAGGTATGTAAGCACGCAGTGCATTGCCGGTTCGCACTATAATCTGAGTTGGCAAAAATTTATCTGGCAATAACAATTACGCTCTTGCTGCTTAATCGAAGTATAGTAGATTAGCTTAATCCGGGCACCAGGTGCCTGGACGAGACATCACCCGGACGCTGTTGTTCCGAAGCAATCCGATATGGTGGTGCAGGCAAATCGGAACTAACCGTTGCAGGCCTCGATACAACGGCGACATTTTAGAGGATAAGGCGCAGGTTGGCGGTCGCGGTCTTGCCTACGCTCGAAAATCTTACCGATGACTAAGCGTGTAGAAAGCATATTGTTTCCCTGTTTGGACGAGGGTTCGACTCCCTCTAGCTCCACAAGTTAAGAGGGTGACTCAAAACATTTGAGTCACCCTCTTGTCTTATACCGAAATCTCTCCGGCGAAGCTTATGTTCATTCTGTGGCGTATCTCTTCGGTCGGAAGGTTCTTGCCGAGCAAGTACATGAGCTTTGTTATGGCTGCCTCCACGGTGGAGTCGTGTCCGCTGATGACTCCTGCCTTGAGTAGCTGCAGGCCTGTCTCATAACGTTCCATGTGCACGCTACCGCCTGCGCATTGGGTGATGTTGACAATTATCTTACCCTCGGCTGTGGCTTTGGAGAGTGCGTCGATAAGCCATTTCTTGTGAGGGGCATTACCGGCACCGAAGGTGCGGAAAATGATGCCCTTGAGCTCCTTGGCCATGAGTAGTTTCTCAATCACCTCCTGTTGCATTCCGGGGAAGAGCGACAGTATGATTATGTTGCTGCAGTACTCGTGGTGTGCCTTGAGCTTGAGTCCCGGAATATATTTCTTGATGTTGCGGGTGTGGAACTGTATCTCTGTTCCTGCCTTGGCCAGCGTAGGGTAGTTGTTGGAGTTGAATGCTCCAAAGCTCTCGGAGTTCACCTTTGTAGTGCGGTTGCCACGCATGAGTTTCTCGTGGAAGAATACACATACTTCAGGAACAATGGGTGTGCCGTCGGGGTTCTTTGCTGCTGCAATCTCTATGGCTGTAATGAGGTTCTCCTTGCCGTCGGTGCGCAGTGCTCCTATAGGCAGCTGGCTTCCTGTGAGTATTACGGGTTTCATCAGGTCCTCGAGCATGAAGCTGAGGGCTGATGCTGTGAACGACATAGTGTCGGTTCCGTGAAGTATCACAAAGCCGTCGTACCGTTCGTAGTTCTCTTCTATGATGGCTACAATACGGCTCCACAGCTCCGGTTCCATGTCCGATGAATCAATGGGAGGGTCGAATGTCTTTGAGTCGATATTGATGTTCAGACGTTTCAGCTCAGGCACATGTTTCAGCAGATGGTCGAAGTTGAAACTCTCCAACGCACCTGTCTCGGCATTCTGTATCATTCCTATGGTACCGCCGGTGTATATGATAAGTATCGATGCTTGTTCTGTTCTGCCCATAATCTATTTATAATATGTTCTTAATCTGCAACAATTCTGTTACCGTATATGTTGGAGCAAACGGGTTGTTGTCCTTTCCCTTAGGATTGAAATATATCTGATCCATGGCTATGTTGGCAGCCCCCACGATGTCGGTCTCGAACATGTCCCCAATCATTATGCTCTCCTCGATCTTTGAGGCTGTCTTTTGCAATGCATATTCGTACAGTTCACGGTTGGGTTTGTTGACACCGATGTCCTCAGAGAGTATCAGTGCGTCAAAGTACTTTTCAATCCCAGATGTACGCATCTTGTGCGACTGTAGCTCCTTGAATCCGTTCGACAGTATGTACATGTTGTATTTGGGGCGAAGGTATTCAAGCAGTTCTATAGCTCCGTCAATGAGCTTGTTCTTTGTGGGGATGCGCCCTAATGCTTCGCGGCAGAAGGTGTCGGCAAGCTGCTGATCGTACACTCCTACAACTTCAAGCGGATAGCTGTATCGTCTTCTGTTCAGTTCGCTCTTTGTTATTTTGCCTTCGCCGTATATGTGCCACAGTTCAAGGTTGTATGGCTCATAGATTGACAGATAATGCTCGAACGAATCAAAGAAACGTCCGTAATCAAGCATCTCGTATGTTTCCATAAACGATTCACGCGATGCGGCCGAGAAGTCGTATAGCGTGTCGTCAAGGTCTATGAACAGATTCTTGTATCGTTGCATTGTGGCTTTGTACGTGTTATGCGGCTGTTTGTAACAGCATGTTCAATTATCCTAAGATATGGCAAAGATATAAACAAACGAGCGAGAAATATGAAGCTTGCTTCGATATTTTTCACAGCGAGTGCAAATTATCTTCGAGCTTTAGCTCAAAGATATCAATAAGCGAGCAAGATAAACAAAGCTTGCTTTGATATTTTGCAGCGAGCTTGTACTATTTTCGAACTTCAGCTCAAAGATGCCTCGCGCCGAGCATGCTTTATGTTTTGCTCGTCGGACCAGTTATTTGTACTCACACTTGAATTCAAGAGCTCCTCCTTGCATTATGTCGTTGTGTCTTATTCCTGTTCCTTCAACTTTCTTGCCGTTGAGGCTTGTGCAATTGTAATATTCCTCTTTCTTGTCGGCTTTTATAGTAAATGTCTTGCCGTTGTCCAGATGAATCCTGATCTCAGGAAATAGAGGAATACCCAGTTCGTACTCTCCACCGACAGGTGTAACAGGGTAGAACCCCATGGCACTCATCACATACCATGCCGACATCTGTCCGCAATCCTCGTTGCCACATACTCCGTCGGGTGTGTTGCGGTAAAGTTCGTTCATGATCTGCGAGACATACTGCTGTGTCTTCTGCGGTTTACCTATCTTGTTGAACAGGTATGCTACATGGTGGCTCGGTTCGTTGCCATGGGCGTATTGACCGATCATGCCTGTGCTGAATATCGGCAGGTCGGCATTCTCGGCTGGGGCGTAGGTGAACATGCTGTCGAGTTTTTGCTCGAACAGTTCTCTGCCCATAAGCTTGATGAGACCGTCGATGTCGTGCTGAACGCTCCACATGTAGTGCCATGCATTGCTCTCGCATATATGCTGTGTGTATTCGTCGGGAGTGAATTCCGGTTGGAACTCTCCGTTGCTGTTGCGCGGTTGCATGAATGTGGTGTTTGCATTGTACTGGTTACGCCAGTTCCCTGCACGCGAATAGAACTCTTCTGCAACGTTGCTGCGTCCCATAGCTTCTGCCATACGTGCTATACAATAGTCGTCGAATGCATATTCCAACGTACGTGACATGGCCCAATTGTCGGCATTGTAGGGGTCGGCAACATCGTATGGTACATATCCGTTCTTTTTGTAGAATCCTATTCCACGATATTCGTCGCTGTTGGCTGTAGCAATACATGCATCGAGCGCCTTGTTTGCATCGAAGCCATCTATTCCTTTAAGATATGCATCGGCAATGACCGGAACTGAGTGGTAGCCTATCATCATGTCCGTCTCGCTTCCCCACATGTTCCATACCGGCAGTCGTCCGTGTTGTTCGTAAAAGGCTATGAAGGAGCTTATCATGTCACCGACTCTCTCGGGTGTCGTTATAGTGTATAAAGGGTGTGCAGCCCTGAAGGTATCCCATAGCGAGAACGTTGAATAGTTCTTCCATCCGTCGGCTTTGTGGTTCTTGCCGTCGGCACCGCGATATGTACCGTCGGCATCGCAGAACAGTGTAGGTGCAAGCATCGTGCGGTACAGTGCCGTGTAGAAGCATACGCGTTGATCGTGTGTTCCGCCTTTGATCTCGATCTTACCCAATTCCTTGTTCCACTTATTGCGTGTCTGGGTGCGGTAAATGTCAAAGTTGTTGTGCGGCGCTTCTGTTGTCAGGTTCTTGGCTGCTCCATCAAGTCCTGTGCCCGAGATGGCTGTAACGACCGTCAGTTCTCTGCTCTCGTCGAGTGTGAACTTCATTTCTATAATGCCGGGCTTCATCCATATGTTGCCGTCGCGCATGATCATGGCATTGTCGCAATTGTATGTGGCGATAGGACGCGAAAAACGTGTCCTGAAATATACCTGTTGTCCTCTTGCCCAGCCGTTCGAGTAGCGGTAGCCTTCAATGGTGCAACTGTCGACAACTGCAAAATGTGTATCCGTAGTAGCGTCCCAATTCATTGCTTTGGCAAGGTTGAGCAGAACTGTTGCCGTGTCGGTGGGGTAGGTGTATCGTTGTATTCCGCAACGTTCGGTGGCTGTAAGCTCCACGTCAATGCCGTAACTGTCGAGGTGTACACGGTAATATCCTGCTTCGCACTGCTCGCGCTCGTGGCTGAACATGGAGTGTATTCCTAATGGAGCTCCTGCCTTTTGCAAAGGGAATGTTACAGGCAAGAAACTTATATCGTAGAGATCGCCGGCGCCTGTACCCGACAGATGTGTGTGGCTGAATCCGGCAATAGTGCTGTCGGGGTAGAAGTATCCGGCAATCCTATCCCATCCAGGCAGACCGTTGTCGGGGCTTAACTGTACCATACCGAACGGAGCTTGTGCTCCGGGGTATACGTTGCCTTTGTAGTCGGTACCGACAAGTGGATTCACAAGTGAAGCATAGTCATTGGTGTTTGTCTTGCACGATACAATAATGATAATGAACAGTAGTTTCAGTATATATCTCATTGTGTCTCGGTTTTTTCGCTTTTTGCGAAGATAACAAAAATAGGGGATTAAGACGCTCTGTTTATGGCTTATTTTATTGGCCTGGTCAAAAAAATGTTGTTTTAAAATAACAGCTTAAAACATAAAAATAGTTTTACATATTATATCTGTTTTTAATTTTTTTTATAAATTTGCGAAGAAGATAGTCCTGTTATAAGGCATGGTATATGCTTCTAAGAAATAAAGACAATATCAATTTTATTTAAATACTAATTTTATGAAAAAGTTTTTTTATTTGTTCTTAGCATCTTTTGCTACGACATTTATGTTTGTCTCATGTGATGAAACAGTACAAAATGATGAAAATGAAAATCAGTTTTCGTCTACAATTCCTGTAACTCCTGAGGAGCAAAAGAAGAGATTGGAAGAGGTTGGCGTAAATCTTGCTAATGAGTTGTCTGCAAGCAATTTTGAAGACGTTTCAAAGCTCGCTACAGAACTTGCTGAAAAATATTCGGAATATAATTACGATTATAGTGAGATTGAAAAATGGGCAGATGATTGCTATAATGCTATAACAGCGTCCTTTATAGGTACAGAGTATTATATGAGTGATTATTATACATATGCATATAATAACTACGAGGTCTTGTTTGCGGCTTCAAACTTTACCGGTAAATTCGAAGCAAAAAATGGTAAATGGAAATATACAGAAGCTAATGACCTTTCATTTCATGTAACAGATAACAATGGTAATCCTTGTGTATTTAAACTTGCGACAAGCGGTAAATCAAAAGAGGTATTTGTTGGCGAGGAATATTATGAAACGACATGGGATGAGGATACATTGTTCTACGATTGTGCTTTAATGTATTTGTCTATTCCAGAGAAACTTACAGTTTCATTTGAGCAGAATGGCAAGGCTGTTTCAAAAGTTACAGTTGAAACAGATTTGTCAATGGCCGACAGAGAAGTAAATTTGAGAAAGGACAAATATAATGTATCTGTAAAGTGTGAGGTAAATAATTATTCTGTAAATCTTGATAAGATTAAGTATGCTCCAGAAAAGGGTAGTGAAGTTGTTGCCAGCATTAAAAAGGGTTCAAACTCTTTGGTGAAAGTAAGCTTGTCTTCTGATCTTGATATTTCAAATAATGATTTTTATGGTGCTGAAAATAGTATCCTGAACATTGACATTACAGGAAATGTACAGATAAAGGGTTCAATTAAGGGTGATATCGTAGAACTCATCAAACAGTATGAAGAAACTTTTGATAGAGAGTATACAAAAGAAAAAGAATTCAAGCAGAACGTAGAGAAACTCAACCAGATGATCGATCTAAAACTATATTACAACAATTCTAAGAAAGAATCTGCTGTAATTAAATTGATTCCGATGGTTGTTGAGGACTATTACGATTATTACCTTGTTGCTGTTGTATCAATTGTATTTGATGATGAAACATCTTACAGCGTAGAGGAGTTCTTCAATGAGCAGGATTTCAGAAATCTTATCAAGGCGTTCGAGAGACTTGCTGAAGACTACTACGATTTGTTTGATATATATTATTAATTATTTTTCTTAATAGATAAATGAGATAATGAGGGTGTGTTGTGTACGCACCCTCATTCATTACTATGTTGCATTTGTTCCTTTGTTCCATATTGTCTATATTCTCCTCAGTACAGCCTTTCATATGTATTGAGAAAGATACTATATTGCCGTATTTTCTTGAAGATATAGTAGTTGTCAGTGAAAAATATTCGTCACCAATAAAAAATGCTGATACAAGAACTATAAAATTGGATATGGAATATATGCATCATCTTCCTAAAATGTTAGGAAATGCCGATCCGTTACGTTATGCTCAAATGCTACCGGGTATACAAACAAGCTCGGAATATGACTCCGGTATACATATATATGGAAATGACAATTCACACAACGTAATATCTTTGGAAGGTGTTCCAATCTATAATCCATCTCATTTGTTAGGCCTTTTTTCCGTGTTTAATTCTGCCCATTTTTCCCGTATGACGGTTACTAAAAGTGCGACGGCAAGTGATGGCTATAGTCGTATTGGCGGTATCATAAATATGGAACTGCATGATGAAGTTCCTGAAAAATTCAATGGGGAATTTTCTTTGGGTCTTATGTCTTCTCAGGGAACAGCAAAAATTCCGATAGGTAAGAAGGCCGCTGTTTTTACATCATTGCGTCTGTCGTATTTGAACTTGCTTTATGGATCACTATTGAGATTAGACGATGCTTCATTGTTGTATTCTTTTGGAGATGTGAATGTTACTTATTTTCAGAAAATAAAAGAAAATCAAACACTGCATATTGATTTCTATACAGGAATCGATAATGCCAAATTGCAGGATTCTGGCTCCAATCTATATTTTGACACTAATGCGAAATGGGGAAATATGCTTGGCGCAGCACATTGGAACTATAAATTCAACGGTGGAAATACAAAACATAGTCTGTATTTCACCGGTTTCAGAAATAATATAAATTTAAAAGGTAGCTATAATTTGCAGGTTCCATCTGAGATTTATGATTTTGGGTATCGTTCAGAAAGTACATATAAGAATTGGAAATTTGGTGCTTCTATAATAAATCATAATATAACTCCTCAGGTACCGCTCTTTGATAATCAGAATATTCATAATTCTAATAATGTAAATATACAGAATGTATGGGAAGGAGCACTCTCTGCCGGATATTCCGGTAGGTTCTTTAGTGATTTTTATTATGATGTAGCGCTGAAAGGTGATGTCTACACCGACTTTCGCGATTATTGCTATTCTGCATTGAATCCTTTTGTCAGGTTCGGATTTGAGAAAAGGAAGTTCGGAAAAATGGAATTTTTGTATTCTACGCAACATCAGTACTTGCTGAATTGTGGGTTTACATCACTAGGAATGCCTGTAGAATTTTGGATTGGTGCCGATTCGGACTACAAACCACAGTATTCCCATAATTTCCAGTTGGCATATAAACGTGATTTGTTTAATGGTAAGTATGATATAAGTGTTGAGGCTTATTACAAGAGATTGTATAATCAGGTAGAATACAAGGGTAGTCCGTTGGATATCCTCAATAAGCAGTATTCATTAAATAAGGTCATAATATGTGGCGACGGTTATAATTATGGAGCCAATGTGATGATAAATAAACTCACAGGAAAACTTACTGGTTGGGTTGCTTACTCTTTTGGTCGCGCGTTGCGTAGGTTTGATGTATATGGCAATAAGTGGTTCCCCTCGAATCATGAGCGTATTCATGAATTGAATATTGTTGCCACATACAGAATCGGTAAAAGGATAGATGTTGGCGGTACTTTCTCATATGCGTCAGGAGCACCGTTTACTTCCGTCAAATATTTCTATTTTATGAATGGCAATGTCCTTACGGAATTTGGAGAACATAATGCAAATAGGTTGAAGTATTATATGAGGCTTGACTTGTCGGTGAATTATGACATAATAAAGAACGAAGAGCGCACATTTGGAGCCAATCTGTCTCTGTATAATGCCTTATGCCGTAAAAATGAGTTGTATTATGGACTACGCTTTTATGATGATGCTTCATTCAAGTTTCGACGATATGCATTCTTTACAACAATACTTCCATCTGTAAGTTTTTATTATAAGTTTTAAAGCATGAGGAAATATCTGATACATATATTGCTTGTATTGTTCTCTGTATCGTGTACTGGAGACAGGTTTATAGAGGAAACAGAACCGATGATTGTTGTCGAAGGTTGGATTGATGCAGATGGTTATCCTAAAGTCATTCTGACACAAACCATACCGGTATCCGATGAGGAACATCAACTTAATGACCTGAGTGAGTATATTATTAAATGGGCGAAAGTTACAATATCGGACGGCGAGAAAAGTGTTGTGTTAACAGGAAAATATTCACCTAAATATTTCCCTCCATATGTCTATACCACAGCGGAAATGAGAGGCGAAGCGGGAAGGACCTATTATCTTACTGTTCAATATGAGAACTTTTATGCAACAGCAGAAACGACTATTCCTGAAAAAGTAGAAGTGAAAGAGTTTATTACAGGTAACGATAATGGCAAATATTGTATCAAAGCTCTGATAGATGACAATCCTGACGAGAAAAACTATTATAAATTTTTTGTAAAGGTCGTAGGACGTGACAGTATGTACCTGTCATCGAATTTAGCTGTTATAGATGACGAGAATTATGTTTTTCCGTGTAAAATACCTGTGGAGATTGGTACCTCCGTTGTTTATGACATCAACAAATCATATATTTTGTCCGAGAAAGATTCTGTATTGATAAGATATGCCCAAATAGACAGTTTGTCATATTCTTTTTGGGATAATTATAAGAATATAATAGAGCTAGGTCAGAATCCGTTCTTCAGGTATTCCAATAGCCTTAAATCAAATATAAATGGTGGTTTGGGATATTGGTTCGGATATGGTGTGTCGGAGTATTTCTTTTTGCCGTATAATCACGACAATCCAATTCATTTAAGATAGCTGTTTATACTAAAGGATAACCTTTAAAAGGTTATCCTTTATTGTTTTGCTACGCGTGACTAATTGCTGTCAGCGTTGTTTTTTTTTCTTTTGACTTAATTACAGTTGCTTCGCAATCGCCACCCATGCGGTGCAAACTTTGTCTGCACTTCGCGTGACCTATGGCTCTGTAATCAAGTCTAAAGTGAAAATTCTTTTCACTTTTCCCAGTGGAAGGGTTCGAACTGTGAACTGCGGTCAATCCATGATGGCTTGCGCATTGCGTAAATCACAAATGGTGCGCCTACGACAATTATACAGCCGATGAACAGCACTGCATACCAAACGGTGTTGCTTCCTACGCTGATCTGTGCCGGTGGAATGAAACTGAGTACAAAGGCAAGCAAACTGCCCAAGAATCCTACACCGCTTACAATCCACATTACACCGTTGCCTCGTTTGCCCAAACGGAACGGACGTTCTGTCTCTTTCATGTTATAACGCAGATATATGGCGGCTGCAAACATTAGCAGGTACATTATAAGATAAAGGAGTACTGTCAACTGCGATAGTATCTGATAGAAGCTCTGTACCGATGGCATGATGACAAACAAGAGGCTTAAAAGGGTTACTATACCGCCTTGTATAAGCAGAATGTTCTTCTGCACTCCTATGCTGTTGCTCTTCTGCATGAACGGTGGAAGATATCCTGCCTTGCCTACTGCAAATATACCTTTTGATGGTCCAGAAACCCATGTCAACACTCCTGCAAGCACTCCAAAGGCCAATGCAATGGCAATGAGTGGCGATAGCCATGACATCTTGATGTATTTGAAATAGTTGTCAAATCCTACAAGAAGGCTTTGGGTGAGGTTGATATCTTTCTGCGGAATGATGATGCCGAGCGAGAATGTTCCGAGTACGAATATCAGAACTGTTATTATTGCACCAAGAAATACTGCCTTAGGATAGTTCTTTGTAGGGTTGTCCATCTCCTTTACGTGGATACCTGTCATCTCCATTCCTGCATAGAAAAGGAATATACCCGAGGCGAGTACAAGATTGTCCAGTTTGGTGATGTCCGGGAAGAAGCTGCCACCGAAGTCCATCTGTGACTTGCCACCACTTGCAAGATAGATGATAGCCAATATCACCAGCAATGCGGCCGGTATGATTGTGCCTATCAGTCCACCCACTTTTGCCACTTTACTCACCCATCCCATACCTTTGAGTGAAATGAATGTCGCGGCCCAATAGATCACAAGTACAACTACAAGGGTGTAGAACTTGTTCGAAGCCAATGACATGTCTGCAGTGCTGTCCATTCCTATGAAAGCCAACGAAACGGCTCCAAAGGTCAGTACGGTAGGATACCAGATGGTACTCTCTACCCATTGTAGCCATATGGCAAGGAAGCCGACTCTCTTGCCGAAGGCCTCTCCAACCCATCGGAATACACCTCCTTGCTTGTCCTGGAACATGGCGGCAAGTTCTGCAGCAACAAATGATGTTGGGATAAGGAATACAATGGCTGCAAACAAATAGTAAAAGGCCGAACTTATACCGTATTCAGCCTCTGCCGGGAGTCCGCGTAACGATACTACCGCCGTTACGTTCATTATCGCCAATGTGGCTACTCCCAATTTGATACTTTTGGTCAATGTTGACATAGTTTTCCGTTTTTAAAGTTATGAAATATGAGAGAAAACACCACTATGGTATTGTTGGTTCGCCATGTAAGTAAAAATTAACGGGGGAACACCGTTGGTGCTCCCCCGTCAGATATCATATCAAGGATTTTATTATTCCTCTTTGCCCCAGTCCATCTTTGCCATACGCTGGTAGCTTGCATAGCGCTTTTTAGCCATCTCCTCAGCTGCGCCGAACAATTCGCTTGCCTCAGCAGGGAACTGTTTTGCGAGTGATGCATAGCGGACCTCGCCCTGCAGGAACTCCTGGAACTTGTCCCACTGTGGCTCCTTGCTGTCAAGGGTGAATGGGTTCTTGCCCTCTTCCTCCAATGCCGGGTTGAAACGCCACAAGTGCCAGTAACCGCACTCAACGGCTGCAGCCTGCTCAGCCTGTGCCTTACCCATACCGCGCTTGATACCATGGTTGATACATGGAGCGTATGCGATAACGAGTGATGGACCCGGATAAGCCTCAGCCTCACGGATAGCCTTCAAGCACTGGTCGTAGCTTGCACCCATAGCAATCTGTGCAACATATACGTAACCGTATGTTGTAGCAATCATACCAAGGTCTTTCTTGCGGATACGCTTACCCGAAGCGGCGAACTTGGCGATAGCTCCAAGAGGAGTTGCCTTTGATGACTGACCTCCGGTGTTAGAGTAAACCTCTGTATCTACAACAAGGATATTTACATCCTCACCCGATGCGATAACGTGGTCAAGACCGCCGTAACCGATATCGTATGAAGCACCGTCACCACCGATAATCCACTGTGAACGTTTTACAATGTACTGCTTGATGTCGAGTACCTGCTTGCATGTGTCGCAACCGCAAGCCTCGCAAGCCTCGATGATTGCAGGAGCAACCTCTTTTGTTACCTCAGCATTGTTCTTGTTGTCAATCCACTTCTGTGCAAGAGCCTTGAGCTCGTCTGAGCATTTCTCGCATGCCTGCATCTCTGTGAACAATCTCTCAAGACGCTCACGCATCTTGTTCTCGGCGAGCTTCATACCCAAACCGAACTCGCAGAAGTCCTCGAACAAAGAGTTTGCCCATGTAGGACCTTCACCCTTCTCATTTGTTGTATATGGTGTTGAAGGTACTGAACCTGTGTAGATTGAAGAACAACCTGTTGCGTTGGCAACGATTTCGCGGTCACCGAACAACTGTGTCAACAACTTGACGTATGGAGTCTCACCGCAACCTGAACATGCACCTGAGAACTCGAACAATGGAGTAGCGAACTGTGAGTTCTTTGGATTGCTCTTGACATCAACAAGGTGCTGCTTGCTCTTCACGTTCTTCACACAGTAATCCCAATTTGCGATTTCGCCTCTCTCCTGCTCCAGAGGAACCATTGTGAGCGCAGCACCGCCGAGCTTAGGATTACCAGGACAGATATCGGCACAGTTACCGCAACCAAGACAGTCGAGTACGCTGACCTGAATTCTGAACTGCATGCCCTTCATCGCTGCAGGCGCCTTCATCTCAATCTTATCTGCATTGATGCCGGCAGCCTCCTGCTCATCCATTACGAACGGACGGATACAGCCGTGAGGACAAACGAATGCACAACGGTTACACTGGATACACTTTGCTGCATCCCACTTTGGAACGAATGCACTTACACCGCGCTTTTCATAAGCCGATGTACCTACAGGCCATGTACCGTCCTCGAGTCCCTTGAATGCTGAAACTGGGAGCTTTGCACCCTCCTGTGCATTGATTGTGCGAACAATCTTTGTGATGAATTCAGGCTCGTCTCTCTTCTCCTCAACATCGTCTGGCAAGTTAGCCCAAGCTGGGTCGATAACGAGTTTCTGGAATTCGCCACCACGGTCAACGGCTGCGTTGTTCTTGTCAACGACATCCTGGCCTTTCTTGCCGTAAGACTTGACGATGAACTTCTTCATCTGCTCAACAGCAAGCTCTACAGGGATAACGCCTGTAATGCGGAAGAATGCGCTCTGTAGGATAGTATTTGTACGGTTGCCAAGACCAATCTCCTGAGCAATCTTTGTAGCATTGATGTAGTAGACGTTGATGTTGTTCTCTGCGAAACATCTCTTCACCTTGTTAGGCAGGTTCTTTGCAAGTTCCTCGCCCTCCCATACTGTGTTCAAAAGGAATGTACCGCCATTCTGCAAGCCGCGTGTAACATCATACATCTTCAAGTATGCCTGAACGTGGCAAGCCACGAAGTTTGGAGTGTTCACCAGGTATGTACTGCGGATAGGCTTGTCACCGAAACGCAAGTGTGAACATGTGAAACCACCCGATTTCTTTGAGTCGTATGAGAAGTATGCCTGGCAATATTTCTCGGTGTTCTCACCTATAATCTTTACAGAGTTCTTGTTTGCACCTACAGTACCGTCAGCACCAAGACCATAGAACTTAGCTTCGAACATGCCATCTACAACTGCAATTTCCTCCTTCTTTGGAAGTGAAAGGAATGTAACGTCATCGACGATACCGATTGTAAAGTGGTTCTTTGGTGTAGGCAATGCAAGGTTCTCATATACACCCATGATTATGGCTGGTGTTGTATCGTTTGAAGCCAAAGCAAAACGTCCGCCTACGATAATAGGATTGAGCTCGCTCAACTCAGGTGTGCTTGAGAATGCCTCGACAACATCAAGATACAAAGGCTCACCATTGCTTCCCGGCTCTTTTGTACGGTCGAGAACAGCGATGCGCTTGACTGTCTTAGGCATAACAGCCGCAAGATATTTTACAGAGAATGGACGGTAGAGGTGTACGCTTACCAAACCAACCTTCTCGCCACGTGCCATCATGTAGTCGATAGCCTCCTTGATAGCCTCGGTTGCAGAACCCATAACCACGATTACGCGGTCAGCATCTTCTGCACCATAGTATGTGAAAGGAGCATATTTACGGCCTGTGATAGCCGAAATCTTATCCATGTATTCAGCAACAATGTCGGGAACAGCATTGTAGAATGGGTTCTCGCTCTCCTTGTGTGTGAAGAATGTCTCAGGGTTCTCGGCTGTACCGCGAACAACAGGGTGTGTAGGGCTCAAAGCTCTGTCACGGAATTCCTGGATGCAGTTCCAGTCAACAAGTGGAGCAATCTGCTCCTGCTCAAGAAGCTCAATCTTCTGTATTTCGTGTGATGTACGGAAACCGTCGAAGAAGTTCAGGAATGGAATACGGCTCTTCAAGGTTGCAAGGTGTGCAACTGGTGCAAGGTCCATAACCTCCTGTACCGATCCTTCGCAAAGCATAGCGAAACCTGTCTGGCGGCAAGCCATAACGTCCATGTGGTCACCGAAGATACTCAAAGAGTTACCTGCAAGTGAACGTGCCGATACGTGGAAAACTGTAGGCAACTTCTCACCGGCAATCTTGTACATGTTAGGAATCATAAGCAACAATCCCTGTGATGCTGTAAAGGTGTTTGTCAAGGCACCTGCCTGCAGTGAGCCGTGAAGTGCACCTACTGCACCGCCTTCCGACTGCATCTCCTGTACCATTACGGTTTCACCGAACAGGTTCTTGCGACCCTGAGCTGCCCACTCATCAACATATTCGGCCATTGTTGATGAAGGTGTGATAGGGTAGATGGCTGCTACCTCGGAAAACATGTATGCGATATGAGCCGCAGCCTGGTTTCCGTCACATGTGATGAATTTTTTTGTTGTTGTCATAACAAATTTATTTTATTAATTTTATGTTGTTTGCTTAATAACAGCATTTCAACAGAATAGAACATCATTGTTGCTGCTGTTGTTTGCGGAATTTTGAAGCGTACTTCTTCAATACGCTTTTACAGCGACTGCTGTGTATCTTCGCAAATGTACAAAATAATATGAATAATGTTACAAAAACAGATGAAAAAGAGTAAATTTGTATAAAAAAATATACGAAAAAGGCCAATGTTAACTGTAAAACGTCAAATATGGCTTTGCGTTTTGCTCATTTGCACTACTTTTGTATAAAATTATACGAAAACGGGCGATATCCGCCGAAAATGTAAAATCACATATTCGGCCCTGTCCTTTTGTAAAATCATGTAATGAAATCAAGATGAAATATCTGAAAATCATAATACTGTCACTGTTCTTGTCGTTGTCTTGCATGGTCAACGCGCAGCAACTGTCGATTCCGAAATATGAATACCGTGCGGTGTGGCTTACTGTTATCGAAAATCTCGATTGGCCCAAAAAAGTGGCAACAACACCGCAGGAAGCCGAGCTCCAGAAGCAGGAGCTTGTGGAAATACTTGATACGCTGCAGGCAATGAATGTGAACACCGTGCTGTTGCAGACCCGTATCCGCGGTGATCTTATATACCCCTCGACAATTGAACCGTTTTCACCTCTCTTTACAGGTGTGGTGGGGCTTTCTCCGGGCTATGATCCTCTTGCCTTTGCCATTGATGAGTGTCACAAGCGTGGAATGCAACTGCATGCGTGGCTTGTGGCAATGCCTCTTGGTAAAGACGAACATGTTGCGTTGCTCGGCAAGAACTCTTTACCCCATCGTAAACGTTCCCTGTGTAGCCACTACGACGGGGCGTGGTATATGGAGCCGGGCAACCCGGCTACATCCGACCATATTGTCTCTATTGTAAAGGAGATTGTCGGTAAATACGATGTGGACGGCATACACCTCGACTACATACGATATCCCGACAAGAATGACGGTTATCCCGATGCTGTTCACTATCGCAGGCATGGCAAGGGTATGCGGCTATCCTCGTGGCGCAGGAATAATATCACTAAAATAGTAAGGAACGTATATGCGTGTGTCAAGGAGCTGAAACCGTGGGTACGTGTGAGTTGTGCTACACTTGGCAAATACAACAATCTTACACGTTACAGTTCGTATGGTTGGGACGCATATAATGTCGGCTTTCAGGCTGCCCAGCAATGGGCGCGTGACGGCATCGTCGATATGATACTCCCGATGCTCTATTTCAAAGGAAACCATTTCTATCCTTTTGTACGTGATTGGCAGGAGAACTCCTTTGGCAGACATGTCATACCCGGAATTGGAGCGTATCGTCTTTTGCCGGAATACGGCGGATGGGAACAGC
Source organism: Bacteroidaceae bacterium (assembly GCA_017555585.1). Taxonomy (GTDB): domain Bacteria; phylum Bacteroidota; class Bacteroidia; order Bacteroidales; family Bacteroidaceae; genus HGM04593. Next base: position 21,295 of record JAFZGA010000017.1, on the reverse strand, counting down.
ACGAGCTTGTGCGCCAGTTATGTACTTCGCGCAGTGCCGGAACATCAGGAACAGCAATGTTCCGTTCCTCTCATCTGACATCGTGTGCATACGATGTCTATACAACGATATACCGTACACCGGCACTTGTTCCTCCTATGGCTTGGTATGGGACAGAACCACAATCTCCCGAATCGCTCTCATTGGAGTGGTCGGCAGACGGTTATCTCTTGCGCTGGGGTGGTGTAGAGTCTTTGGAGGGCGAACCGCCGATGCGCTACAATGTCTATGGTGAGGTGGGGGATTTCGTTGATGTCAATAACCCAGAGAACCTGATTGGGTGCATGCTTGATACGACCTCCTTTACATGGTGCCGTTCTGTGGCTGATACGTTATCTGTAGCTGTCACGGCTGTCGATGCCTACGGTGTCGAGAGTGAACCGGCAAGGGTGCTCCATTGTCGTAGAAAACCCTATATAAATAGTAAATGAGCGGATTAACCGCCCATTTACTGTTTATTTGTCTGCTTTCTCTTTTCTGCCGAATATCGAGAAGTGGACATATCTTTTAGGATTCTGTTTCAAATCCTCAAGCAGTAGTGTCGCAGCTTCTGTTGTGTTGTTCAGCTTGTTGTACAATGTGCTGTCTTTCAGAAGCATGCCTGCAGTACCTTCACCGTTGTTGAGTGCTGCGGTAATGTTCTGGATATTGGTAAGCGATGCTTCGAGCGAGCCTATCAGTTTGTTGTAGTCAACTTCGCTCAACTGCGATGACATCTTCAACAGGTCGTCTTCTATCTCAACCAGTTTGCCTGTTGCTACAGGGATGTCGTTTGCAAGTACATTGTTCAGCAATTTGGCTGTAGTGTTGAGTTCTGCAGTCAGCTCTTCGATGTTGTCTACCGAACTGTTTATTGCCGGATTGGCAAGTGTGCTGTTCAGCGATACAAGTATCGAGTCGAGCTTTGGCAACATGGCGGTAATCTGCGGTATCATCTCGGCAGCTTCGTCCATTGCTCCTGTGTTCATGCGTCCTTCGATGGTATCACCGGGATTGATCATCGTTGCACTCTTGCCCAAAGCTAGGCTGATGGTGCTACTTCCGAGCATCTTGGTGTTGATGAGAGCGACAGAGCCTTCGGGCATTTGCAGTTGACTGTCGAGAAGCATCTCTACATACACTTCGTCAGGGTTCTCGAAGTTGTATATCACGTTGCTTACGTGTCCCACCTTGTATCCGTTTATGAATATGGGGCTTGTGTTTACAATCTCTCCGATGTTGCTGAATCGTACATAATACTTTTCACCATTGCTGAAAATGTTTATTCCTTTGAAGAAATTAATCAGCAAGTAAACAATTACTATGGAAGCTATGCCCAACAGGCCAATCCATAGTTCGCGTGTGAATGTTCCTTTCTTTTTCTCCATTATTTTTGTTTTTGTGAAATTTTTACTGCCTCCTGTGTATTTATCTTCTTGCCGTTCATGAAGGCTATGATGAATGCCTCCTTGAACTTTTTTGATACTGCTTTTTTTGTCTCCAGTATATCGGCATAGCTGTTACTCTCGCCGATGGTATACTTGTACATTCCGTTTTCGCGGTAATATTGGGCTTTCTCGCCTTGGAATCTTTTGTCCTTAGGGTCGAGCTTGTTTGCTGAAGCCATAATCTGCACCTTGAAAATCGGTTTCTCCTTTGCAACCGCACTTCTTTCTACGCTGGCGACTGTCTCCTCTTTCTTTATATTCACAGCAGTTACATCCTCGCCACCGTTCTCTTTTTTCTTGCCGTATATCCTGTAGTATTCCGAGAAACCGTTGAATATTCCTTTTGCAAGTTTTTTCTGTCCTTCCTTTGAAGAAATCATATTCTCGTCCTTGCTGTTGCTGATGAATCCCAGTTCCACGAGAATACTTGGCATCACCGTTCTGTGCAACACAAGGAATCCTGCCGATGATACACCACGGTTGGCAAGTTTGCTCTCCTTGACCATGCCATTCTGTACAAACTGTGCAATGTCGGCACTCAGCTCCATGTCGTGGTTCCTGATAAGCTCAAATATTATATAGCTCTCGCTCGAACGTGGGTCAAATCCCTTGTAAATCTCCTCGAAATTCTCCTCCGAGAGGATAACCTCATTCTCGTACATGGCGGCAGCCTTGGCCTCGACGCTGCTTCCTGCTCCAAGCGTAAAGGTCTCGCAACCGTTTGCTGTCTTTGATTTCGATGCATTGGAGTGTATCGAAATGAAAAGGTCTGCATTTGCCTTGTTGGCAATGTCGGCGCGCTGTACAAGCGGAATCTTGACATCGGTGGTACGTGTGAATATCACTTTGATTTCGGGATATTTCTCGTTTATCATCGATGCCAACAGCTTTGAAACGCTCATGTTGATATCCTTCTCCTTGGACTTACGTCCCAGAGCACCCGGATCGACGCCGCCATGTCCGGGGTCGATGACAACGGTAAACTGCTTCTTTTTGTTCTTTTGTGCAGCAGCCTGGGGTAATGACAAAAGAATTATTGAAAACAGTAGCAGAAGTCGTGTAATGAATATCCTTATTCCCATGAGGGCGTTTTTTTGCTGTTTACATGTTTAATTCTACAAAGGTAGTCCAAAATGTCGTAACCCTCTTTATTTTATCTGAAAATATGTGTTCAGGTGTTGAAAATAGTTGCAATAGACTGTTTTTTGGTATTTTTTTTGGCCATGTACGGGTTGTTTGGGCAATATTGTTGACAGGTTAAATCAGGCTCTTTTAGGGGCTTTATCTCTTTTTCGACTTTTTCTCTCTCAACCACCTCGTTTTTCCCTATTTTTTTGTATTTTCGCAAGGTTTATGTAAAAAACACATCATAAAATGCGATTTGTAGAGTTCAATATAAAATACGAGGTAGCTGACGATAGCGTCATGTACCTTGTCTATCGCCTTAACGACAACGGCAATCTCACAAACGGAGCTTTGTTGTTGCGTCATCTGCATCAAGGCCATTGGCAGGGCAGGCTCGAAGTCAGCGACGATTACGAAAGTATAATTTACGGTTACGAACTCCTTTCGGGCAGTAAAGTCGTTGCCGCAGAGTGGGCCGGTACTCCCCATACGCTACGCTTCAACTGCATCAACCGTAACTACATCGTGCACGATATGTGGCTTGATTCACCTGTCGGCTATTACAAACAGACCAATCTGTTTCGTTTCTTCGACAAGAACCGCCTTAAGCTCGATGAACCAAGTATAAACTGGTACAACCGCAGTGTGACATTCTCTCTATATGTTACAGGCTTGCGTGGCGGGGAACGTCTTTATCTTGCCGGTGAGGCCGATGTACTCGGTAATTGGAATCCCGAAAAGGCTCTCCCCATGCAGCAGCGTGTTCCTAACCGTTGGAGTGTGACCTTTGATGTTGCAAATGTATGGAGCGGTAGCCTGCGCTATAAGTTCATTGCTGTCGATGCCGATGGCAATGTACGTTGGGAAGATGGCGACAACCGCCATATATTGCTTCCTGATTTCGAGGCATCAACCAACTACTTCTACCAACTCGATGAGTTGCATTTCCCTTGCGAAAACCTACGTATAGCCGGAACCGTCATTCCGTTGTTCTCTTTGCGTTCGGCGCACGGATGGGGTATCGGTGATTTCGGTGATATAAAGCTCATTGCCGATTGGCTTGAGCAGACAGGGCAGAATATCCTTCAGTTGCTTCCGGTCAATGATACAACAGTTTGTGGAGGCAATGAGGATTCCTATCCCTATAATTGCGTTTCGGTATATGCCTTGAATCCTATATATGCCGACATGTCACAGTTGCCTCTGTTGAGCAGTGACAAACGTAATGCCTATTATCAGAAAGAGAGTAAGGTTCTCAACGCTCTTTCTGCTGTAAATTATGCCAAGGTCTATATGCTCAAGCTCGGTTACTTGCGTGAATTGTTCGAAGAGACTGCTGCCGAAGTCCTTGCAAGCGACGGATACAAGGCATTTGTCACCGAACAGGAGTCATGGCTCAAGCCATACACCCTGTTCCGTTTCCTTTCGGCACGTCTGCATTGTAATATAGGCAAGTGGGGCGAATATTCGTCATACAATAGCAGTACATGGGAAAAAGTTGTTGCTGAATATCCTGACGCTGTGCGCGAGGCACGTTTCTACTCGTTTGTACAGTATATACTTTATACACAACTCAGCGAGGCACACCGTTATGCCAATTCGCGTGGTGTGGCCCTCAAGGGTGATATACCTATCGGTGTTGCTCCCGACGGTGTCGATGTATGGTGCGACAGCGAGCAGTTCAACCTGTCGGTGTCGGCAGGTGCGCCTCCCGATATGTTTGCAGCGGATGGACAGAACTGGGGTTTCCCTACATATAATTGGCAAGTAATGGCAAATGACGGATTTGCATGGTGGCGTCGTCGTCTGCAGTACATGTCACATTTCTTCGATGCATACCGTATCGACCATATACTCGGATTCTTCCGCATCTGGGAGATTCCGCGTACAGCACAGAGTGGTCTGTTGGGCAGTTTCTCGCCCAATAAGCCTCTTACAAAGGAGGAAATCATTGCAGCAGGTTTCCCATTCGACGAACAGTCGCATACAATACCGTTTGTCAATGCTGACTTGCTCAAGAAACTCTTTCCGCGCAGAGTCAAACAGGTTGTCGAGGCGTTCCTTGATGAACAGCCCGACGGCACATACCGTTTTAGACCGGAACTCGAGAATGCCAACCTGTTGGCATATTACATATATGAACGTACTCCAAAGTTGCCACAGGCAATGAAGGATGCTTTGTTGCGCTTGTATGGCAGTGTGCTGTTCCTTCGCGACTTGCACGAGGAAGATAAGTTCGTTCCACGTATTCTGGGAAATGATACGGCTGCATATCTGGAACTTACACAGGAGGAACGTATAGCATACGATCATCTTTACGAGGACTATTTCTATAATCGTCATACAATGTTCTGGTATCATGAGGGTATGCGTAAGCTTGCACCGTTGTTGGAATCGACAACCATGACTGCATGCGGTGAGGATTTGGGAATGATTCCTGCATGTGTTCCTTGGGTAATGAAGAACCTGCAGGTGCTCTCTCTTGAGATACAGCGCATGCCAAAGCTGTATGGTGAGACCTTTGCAGCTCCGGCACATTATCCGTATCTCTCAGTAGCGACACCTTCAACCCACGATATGAGTACACTGCGTGGCTGGTGGCGCGAAGATGAAGCACTCTCACAGCAGTTCTATAATAATATGTTGGGCTTTGACGGTGCAGCACCTGCCGATATGGACGGCAGAATAGCACATGCAATCCTCATGCAGCATCTCTGTTCACCATCGGCATTTGCCCTCTTTGCATGGCAGGACTGGATGGCTATGGACGAACGTCTGCGTTTTGCCGATCCTGACGGTGAGCGTATAAACGTGCCTGCAAACCGTGACCATGTATGGAACTATCGCATGCACCTTTATATAGAGCAACTTATGGAAGAACGTGCCTTTAACGACGAGGTGAAGCGTATGATAATGGAGAGTGGAAGAAAAATATAAGTATTATAGGGGTATGCCACTGTGCATGCTCCGTTGACAACAAAAACATGCACGGTGTGCCGTGTAGTTGAAGATAGAAAAGTTTAATAAAAATAAATATATGAAACAGACATTCCGTTCATCAATACTTTCGGGTATTGCAGTTGGTATAGCCGGTTGGGGTTATCTTGCATGCACCAATATCATAGGTGCCGTGCTTTTCTCTTTCGGGCTTTTGACAGTAGTGAACTACAAATTGAAACTCTACACAGGAACAGCCGGCTTTGTGGCATTGCGTAGCGAGGACGGCAAGAGCCGTTGGCTGAAAGCGATAGGGGAGTTGCTGTTTATCCTTGCAGGTAACATCCTGGGTTGCTTGTTTGTCTCATTGTTTGCGCGTCTGTCGCCTATGGAGCTTGGTGAGTCGGCTCAGAAGATTCTCGAAGGACGTCTTGCCATTGGCCCGTTGCGTGCAGGCCTGTTGGCTGTAGGTTGCGGTTTCATCATGACCACCGTTGTTACCTTTGCGCGTGAAGGCAAGCCTCTTGCATTGCTGTTCGGTGTTCCCTTGTTCATCAACTGTGGATTCCCACACTGTCTTGCCGATGCATTCTATTATCTGACAGTGCCGGTTTCTTATACCGGTGCACATTTGGCTGAGTTGGCAGTTCTTTATCCCTCTCTTGTTATAGGAAACTTTATCGGTTGTAACCTCTACAGGTTCATGAACTTGAAATAACTACAATGCAAAAAAAACATCGATGTCATTGACATCGATGTTTTTTTATTGTATCAATATATTACCTTCTTGCCATTCTTGATGTAGACACCTCTCTTTGGTGTTGTGACCTTTCGGCCCTGCAGGTCGTATATCTCCTCTTCTTCATCGGATTCCACAACTTCTATTGCGGTAGCATTCTTGACAACCAATGTCACAAGCCAAATAGCATTTCCATTCTTGACCTCAGTACCTACAGCCATATTCTCGTTGTTTAAAGCCATGTGCAGGTTATTGTTCTTGGCAAGGAAACTCAAGCTACAGTCGTTGTTGTATATAACTTCGAACTCTATGGCATACTCAGCTCTCTTGCCGTTGCAATATGCACCGTTTGTTGCAATGTCGTTGATGTAACTGCCGTTCTTGTCCTTTATAAAGTAGCAGTTTTCGTTACCACTGCTCTCCACAATCCACAATGCTTTGTTCTTGTCAGCGAGGTTGTTGATAGAGCTGACACCCTTTACTCCCATATCGTCATTGCACAGGTAATAATATTTTTCGATATTCTCGAACTGGTAGGCATCGTACTCCTGTATACGTGCAAATGCATTAGGGTTGGCGTCAACAGCCTCCTTCGCCTCTTTCAACAGCTGAAGCCACTCTTTGTATGAATGTTTGCTTGTATCGTTTTTCTTGACAGCAGTGTTGGCATTGTTGCGTACTGTCTTTAGCTCCTGTACTGCATCCGCATAGTAATATCCTATTTCGTTACCTGTAGTTGTTGTGTAGATGACATATTTCATGGTACTTGAAATCAATGCACTCAGCGCCTCTTTCTGCTTGTCCTCATCATCAGATTCCTCTACATTCGGAATTTCATAGTCTGTACCGTCGGCCTGTGCTGCAACCACTCTGTACTCTCTTCCTGTAGCCGACGCTGGTATGCTTATAGAATATGTGTTGCTGAATGACAACAGTTCGCCTGTGTTTGCATCATATAGCTTGAATCCGAGTGCACCTTTGGCATTCTTGTCTGCACTGATCTCTACAGTGTTGTTCTTGAGTGCATAGTAGTAACCCTCGGCCTTTACGCTCTCATCCATATAGTCACCCCATTGACCGACCTTACCCATTTTGCCTATAGCAAATTCGTCGTTGAAGTCAATGCGGTTACCGCTTACGCCATCTTCGCGTGGCGAAGGCTTTATGCGGTCTTCGATGAACATAAGGTGTCCACCTTTCTTTTCATACTTCTGCATGCGCGCACGGCTAGCGTCAGATTCCTCTTTTGTAAGGTTCACGCAGTATGTGCTGTAGTCTTCAATAGAAGCATCTGTCATTGGTTCAAAGAATCCCCATACGTCAAAGAATTCGCTAAGGTCCATCTGTGCAATCTCGCAGCATTTTTCAGCGAATTTGAGCTGGTCTTCTATTGCTTCGGTATGGTATACCCAGCTGTTGTCCTGCCAACCCTTGTTCAATCTGTCCTTGCGGAGAGCTTCGAACAGGCGTGGGTAGAATGTCACGTCTTTGCCTGCAGCGTGGAAGTACAGGTAAAGCTGGAAGAACATACGTGAAACACCTATCGGGTCGTCCTTACGCATCGTGAATGGAGTCTTTTTCAGGAATTCGTTCATGCAGAACGATACACCGTTACCGCGTGTTGTGGTCTTTCCTACACTGTGGATCATTGCATTCGAGAAGAGGTTGTTACTTGCCTCGGTACATGATGTGATGTTTATTGCACCCTGGTTCACGTGTCCAATCTCGTGTGCAGGTCCCCATATTCTGCCAGGTGAGCTGTATACTGCATTCCATGGAAGGATCTCATGCAACGTGCTGTTCTCGTAATATGTGAATCCCTGTGTAGCATACATGTAGCTTCCCACACCGTTGCGTGCCATAATAAGATCATTCCAACGGTCGTAATACTTGTCGGCACCCATGAGCTTGTGTTCGAATTTTACAAGGTCGTCCCACCAGTTGATGGCATCGGTGATGGTGTTGGGGCATACGGCCGCTATCTGGTCACGTGTCATATGGAACATTACTCTCTCGCCCATAACCTGTACAGCAGTGTATGAGCTGGCAACGCTGTCCGCTTTGTGAGCGGCAAGCATCTCGCGCCAGTAGGCATCATCGTGCTTTGTTATGTCAAAGTATCCGTTGACATGCCCACCTTCAAAGTGCAGGGTGATTTCTGGGTAATCAGAAAGCTTCTTGCTTGTGGCTGTGGTGTCTGTATCGACATAATACTCTATGAACATAGTGTAAGCTTCGGTATGATCGGGCATCTGTATCATGTTGAGGCCTTGCTTCAGTGAGTTGTACAGGAAAGCGTGGCCATTGTTGCCATCTACCTTGTTTACTGCAAGTTCTACGCCTTCAGGAACATCGTCACCGACAAAAACCATAATATATTCGTTGTTGCCGGTAATTCCGGTAGGGCTTGGCATAAGGCTATATGTATATACATTCATATAGTCCTCCCAAATCATAGGGTTTGTATGTGGCTTGAACTTTGCTACGCGGAACTCCTTCTCGTTCTTTGCCCACGCATTGTTCTTCACCTTCAGGGCTACATCGATAAGCTCTTTTGGCATGTTGCTCATTGTTGTGCGTAACTGGTCGTCGGTCATGGCAGAGTAGGGCGATGCCAGTTCGGTGCATATTGCATCGGTAAAGTACTTCTTGAACTCGGCATAATAGCGCTGTGCGTTACCCGAATTCAACTGCGCCACACCCGGCAATGCAAGAGCAATGGCGAACAATGAGAGTAGTAATTTTTTCATTTTCATATTATTGGTTTATTTGATTTTGCAAAACTTTCGCCAAAATTAAGTAAATACCCATTACTTGCCAAATTATTTAACATTATAAAAGCATCAAGGGCTGACCAATTGGTCAGCCCTTGAATTTATTTCGAAGTATGTCAATTACTTAACAAGTACTTTCTTAGCCTCAACAACGCCATTAGCATAAACTGTTACAACGATGTTGATACCCTTAACAGGTTCAGCAATAGCCATACCTGCAGGTGTGAAGTAGTTTACAGAAACAACCTCGTCACCCTCAACTACATTCTCAATGCCCAATGTGTAGTCATCAGCAGAACCGATGTATACGAATGTCCAAGAAGAAGGAGAGTTGAGACCACCACCGTAGTAAACCATGTTGCCTTCCCAACCCTTACCGCTTTGGTGACCGTTAGCGTGCCACATGCTGCCTGTACCGCTCTGCTTGATGTTGTAAACGCAAGTACCAATCTCCTCGATAACCTTGATAGCACCACGATTTGCTGAGTAACCCCAGTCTGAACCGATGTAAGATGCATTGTCAACGTTCTGGAAGATGTATGCCTTGCCAACCTCGTTCTCAGGAACAGTTACACGGTGCTGTGCAGCAACTTCTTCGTTAACCTCGTAAATTCTGAACAAGAAATCGTAGTTCTCGCCATCATAGCTGTCAGGTGTTACAGTCCAAGCAAGTTCTGATGCAGCTGAGTAGATAGAACGTGTATACCAGCTCTCCTTCACGAATCTTTCGTCAGCACAGTCAATGCGGTAAACAGCGTCTGCATCGAAGCCTACGCGCTCAGAGTTGCTGAATTTTTCAATTGCATTAGTAAGTGTTGTAAGAACGTTCTCTGCATTTGCCTTGTTCTCATTTTCAACTGCAACGATTGCAGCAGCCTTTGCATTCTCGAACTGCTGTTTTGTAGCTGCGTCAGCTGCAATGCAACCAGGGTTCATACCTGTTACAAGGTTCAAGTTGTCGAGCTCGTTAACAAGACCCTTCAAGTATGCGTAGTACTGATCGTTCATAGTTGCCTTGTAGATGTTCCACTCACCCTCACCGTTTGTCTTGTTGAAGTGCAAGTAGTCACCTGCTGCGCTTGTAACCTTGTACTCTTCTGCGAGAGCTTCGCAACCAGGAGCTGTCTCACCAGGAATCTCGCTGTAGCAAGCACGTGCTGCAAGACCACCGGCCCAGTCCATATAAACAAGCTTAGAAACTGTAATCTCAGTTTCAGGAATTTCTACACCTGCGTCAGGGTCAGAGAATTTACCCTTCTCTGTTGTAGGCTCGATATCACGGAAAATCAACATTGCATTCTGGATGTTATTTGATTTTGCAATCTTGAGATCACCTGCTTTACCCTGGTATACAGTAAGGTTGCTTGTTCCATATGCAGGATCCTCAACCCAGTACTGACCCTTAGCCAAGCTAAGAATCTTCCAGCCGTTAGCTGCCTTCTTGAACATATAAACGCAAGGAGCATCTGCTGCAGTCTCAGCATCTGTACCGAATGGAGTTGTACCTGAATAGTAACGTGGCTCTTCTGGCTCTTCAGCCTTCTTAACGTTCAAGTTACCCTGGATAACATACAAACCACCGTCAACCAACTGTGAAGGATCTGTGATCTGTGCACCGATCTTTACGTTGAATGGGTTAACCTCGCCACTGAAATCGTGCTCTCTACCGTATTCGCTGATGACAACAGTCTTAGGTGCATTGTGCAACTGACCGCTACGGCTTGTAAACTTGATTGTGAAATCGTTCAACGCAACACCGCTTGGGAACTGTACATCGAGGTAAACCTCACCGTTAGGAGTGTTTGCTGCACCATTCCAGCTTGAGTGCCAGTACCAACCGTACTGCTCACCTGTATAGCCATCTTCTGTCTTGTATCCGTCAACCAAACCTGCAATAGAACCTTCACCGCTCTGGTTAGAGTTAGAAGAGATAAGTGCTGCATCCAATGCAATCTTTGAACCGCTCTTGTTGTCGATAACCTCCAACTCAGCGCATGATGTGAATGGATAACCAGCACTCATGTTCTGGCTGTGAGTAGCCATAAGTGTCCAACGGAAACCGTTTACAGGGTTTGAAATGCTTACATTCAACTCCTGCTCCAAATTTGTGTTCTGAAGGTTGTCAAACTCTATAGGCAATTTCGCAACTGCACCTGCAGACGCAAGGAATGCTTCGAGGTTGCTGTTCTTGTTTGCAAAGTAGTCTGCAAGAGCGTTGATGTAGCTGTAGTACTCATCTTCATCTGCATCTCTGATTTCGCCAATCAGATCAACACCTGCTTCAATGTATTTTTTGTATGCAGCCTCAGTATATGTCTTACCTGTTCCTGAATTGGTTGCATAATCATCCCAATAATCATCATACATCAAATCGTATTCAGCATCAGCGATCTCCAAAATGCAGTCACCGATATTTCCTTTCATTGTCTCGATGAACGCTTTGATTTCATCTTCGCCCATGTCGCTTGTCATTGCTTCTTCAATCTCAGCAAAATAACCTGCCAAAGCAACACCTTCTGCAGCCTCATGACCCTTTACAGCATCGCACAAGTTCTTTACATCCATGTAAATGTAGCCAAGTTCATACTGCTTTGCCCATGCTGGAGCCTGATAGTCTGCTTTGCAGAATGACCAGTTGAATGTACAAACCAAACTGAAGCCCTGGCAGTATCCGCTCTTCTCAAGAGCAGTCTTGTTTGCAGGGCTGAATATCTTCATCTTACCCATACTAGTCATACGTGGGTCTGCACCGATGTAAACTGTAACATTCTCGTTGTTGTATTTTGTATCATAGCTCATCTCGAAATCACCATTGCTCAAAGGAGTCAATGTTACCTTAGCTGCTTTAGAGAGGTCGCTTGTAGCATACTGCCAACCGTTGTGCTTGTCATTGTATGCGTTATCGCTCATGTCTGCATTAAGATACATCTCCTGCATTGGGAAGTAGATGTAGTACTTGCCATTGCCGGCAGCTACAAGCTGTGTCAAGTAGTCGATAGTTGGAGCTTCTGCGGTTGTGTTACCCAATGTAACGTACATAGGACCGCATCCTTCTACAGGCTCTATGCTTGTCTGCTCACCGTTTGAGTTGTTGTATGTGTGGTAGCTTGTTGGAGCGTTACCGCGGATTGTGAAGTATTTTGCAGCTGCCAATTCAGCGATGCTTGTAATCTTTTCTTCGCTGAATGATGAAGAACGGTCTGTGTAAGGCTCAGCTGTAACACCACCCTCTGTCAATACAACAACTGTAGGGTTGTTTTGGTGGTTGCTTGGGCGACCGCCCCATTCGATAACGAAGCGCTCGATAGACTCCTCGAATGTCAACTCAACATAGTGGTAATCTGCAACAGCACCGCTCTCAGCCCACATTGAGTGGAAGAAGTTGTTGTATTTACCATCGTTCAACGCTCTCAAACCCTGACCGTCGAAGCTCTTTGTCAAAGTGTTGTGGTCAGCGTTAGACTTAACGGTGTAGCTCAACTCTTTTGACATGTCGGCTGTGTAAACGTTCAATTCACTCAATGCGAATGTAACGTTGTTGCCACTTGGCTTTTGACCGTTTCTTGTGTCAGCAACGGCAAAACGCAATGTACGGATGGGCTTGTTGGCCTTGATGATACCCGACTTGTAATAAGTCACACTCACGCCATCCAAAGTCACTTGCTCACCAGGAAGGCCTTCGGCCGATCCCAATGTCACTGACCAGTTCTGAGCTGTAGCACATGCAAATGATGCAAGTACCAACGCCAGTGTCAGAAATAAATTTTTTCTCATAACGTAATAATTTAGGGTTAAAAATATAAAAAAAATATTATGTTCTACTATTTGCATTTTATCGTGCAAATGTGAGAATAATAATTAAAATAAACAAGAATTTTTGCTGAAATTGTTTCTGTTATTTATTTTTTTTAAAAATGTGGGGCAAAATCACTTTTGTGTCGTTTTTTTTTTTTACATTTGCGCCGATATTATTATATGAGGTGTTATGCCTTTTTTTTTGCTCGTGTGGGTAAAATTTGAAACTTATTTACTAAATTTATTAATATGAGACTTAAATCTTTGTTCTTGACACTGCTCGTAATGCTGTCTGGCGTTGCCATGGCGCAAGTAGAATCGGGTAAAGTGTATCGTATCGTAAGCAGTAAGTACAATACTGTAATTACTGCGAGTCCTATTACAAGCAAGCTAACTTGTGTATCTAAGGGCTCAGAAGCCGACTATCAGCAGATGTGGGAGTTTACCCTCGATGCCAATACCGGTAAGTATTATATCCAGAATGTATTCTCTCGTCGTTATATCCAGAACGAGAGTGGTACAAATGTAAATTTCAAGACCGGCAATTCTATGGTAGGCTTTACTATCAGAGAGAATGCCGTGAGTGCAGGACATTACAACATTGATGCAAGCAACAGAGCCGGCGGATGGGGTCTGCACTGTGCACAGAACGCTGACGTTGTACCCTGGAGCGACGGTACTGCAAAAGAGGGTATCTCTGGTACAGAGTGGACTTTTGAGGAGGTTAGTATCGACCAGCTTACAAAGGACCAGGCTTATGCTGAATATCAGGTTTATAACAGTGTTCTCGAGAACAAGGCTTCTATTATAGAAAAGGTAAGTGCAATGTTTTCCGATAAAGCCGGAACTCAGCTCAAGAGCGAGTATGCTTCAATGAGTGATGCCGAAATCATCGCGGCTTTGGAGGGCGTTCCTGCCGATCTGCAGCAGGCTGTTCTTAAGGTCAAGAACAACAGTTGGGCAACCGAAGGACGTGCCAACTTGTCAGAAAAGAATTTCCGTATATATGACTACAAGCCATACAGTAATCCTGAACAGTGGAAGGATATTCTTTATCACCGTCCATTCAACCGTATAAACAACCCTACAGGTATATGTTCTACAAGTGACAAGGGCTTCGTATATGTATTTGTTGATGAAATTCCGGCAGGTACAACAATGTATCTTGCCGAAATGAACGGCACATCATATTTCGGTACAGATACAGAACTTGTTGAGGGTTTGAACATCGTTCCTTCGTCATGCAAGGACGGTGTGCTTTACATCCGTTACAACTGTGATACTCACACAGGTTTTGATGTTGCCACAAAGTCTGGCCCAAAGAAGCTTTCTGACTATCCAGCAGTGAAGGTACATATCGAGGGTGGTTATGTGAACGGTTTCTGGAGCAAGGAGCGCGGACATAATAACGAGGATTGGGTATACATGCGCGACAATATGTTCAAGAACCCAATGGCTGTTCAGGCTGTGGGTGACCACTCGATGCTCGACTTCCGCACATATGAGTTCCTTAAGGAGTGTCCTGACAACATTGTTGGTGTGATGCAGCTTTGGGATTTTTGGAACGAGCGCCAGAGATGGTATATGAATCTTGACGATTACTACGATTACTTCAATAACAAACAGCTTGCAATGTCGGACGATGGCGGTTTCATGGATGCCGGTAACTATCGTACACACTACAACAATAATACTTTGAGTACTATTGTAAACTACAATCTGCTTGTTGCCGATGGTGGTAGCACATGGGGACCTTTGCACGAAATCGGTCACACCAACCAGTATGCCATTGAAATCGTAGGTACATCTGAGGTTAGTAACAATGCTCTTGCCAACTTTACCTTGTTTGATATAGGTACACATACCAGCCGTGGTAACAATCTGGAAAACCAGATTCTCGACTTCGAGAACAATGTGCCTTATGTTTTGCGTGAGGAAGGAAAATATGGCAAGAAGCTCTTCAGTATGACACGTATGTACTTCCAGTTGTTCCTATACTTCCACGCTGCAGGCAAGAATCCTGAATTCTATCCTACATTGTTTGAGGAACTTCGTGCGGATAAACTTGTTGGTTGGGTCACTTCTTCACAGAGGGGCAGCAACCACCCTTCAGGTGAATGTGACGGTGATGCCGATCACCCAATGGATGCCAACGGCTTTGTATTGGGTTCAATGGATGCAACAAACGACCAGTTGAAGTTTGTCGAGAAGTGCTGTTCTATCGCACAGATGGACTTGACTGAGTTCTTCGAGGCTTGGGGCTTCTTCATCCCAATGAAAAATGGCTATGTAGGTGACTATGGTCATCACCACGTATATCTGCTTCAGGATTCCATTGATGCAGTTAAGGCAAGAATCAAGAAGGCTAACTATCCAAAGAAGGGCGGTCACCTGATGTTCCTTGAGGACCGTATCAGACCTTCAAAGAAGATGGCGAGCGCTATCAACAGCAATACCAACGGCTATCGCGCCGACTATAGCTGGGAGGTTCCTGTTGGTTCATCTACAGGTTTGTATGGTCAGTGGGAGGATTATGTTGACGAGAGTGTGAAGGCTCAGGGCTACTATTATGCAATTTCTGATGGTAAGGTAACTATCGTTAAGGATACAAACGCAAGCGGTGCTCTTGGTTTCAAACTTTATGACAAGGAGAGCGGAAAACTCCTTACTTTTACAAATAAGGAGAGTATGAAGATTCCAGTACTTTATATGAATAATGATCTCGTAGTATGTGCTGCTCAGGCCGATGGTAACGACTACGTAGTGCCTCATGCATCACAGGGTCCAGAGAGCATGCAACGTGGTGCGTTGGAAAAATCTCTTGCTACTGCAAGAAAATATAAAGTCAGAAAAGCTACTTCTGGTACAGAAATCGGATATTTCCATCCTAATGAACTCGAGTATCTGGAGAATTTGTATAATGAAGCTAATGCCGCTTTCAATAATAATGATACAAGCAAGCACTCTTATGCAGAGTGGAGTATCATGCTTGACAATGAATGCAAGCGACTCGTTTCAACTGATGGTACACGCGTTCTCTTCGAAGAGGGTATGGAGGCGAATATCTATTCGGCATCAAGCCAGTATACTTTGACAAACACATATATGGGACTTGTTGCATCAGGTAGCACAAACGATGCAAAGGCTGAAAGCCGTTGGTCTATTGAGTATGCCGGTGAAACAGGTGTGTACTACCTGAAGTGTGCCGACGGTAATTATGTAAAGGACTTTGCATATAACAGCATTGTATATGCCGATGTTAAAGGTACTGCATCAGCTGCACGTTTCTCAATTACATATACAGAGAATGGTAACCTGCTCCTTACACGAGTTGGTGACGGTGATGCGGTTGGTCTTGGAGCTACTAATGATGATGTTAAGGTGAACGATGCGTGGCATAAGAAGGTAATGGGTGTCCTCTCTTCTGAAACTGCTGCGGAATGGTTTGCTTATGTTTATAAGAATAACTCTGCTGCATTCTACAAGCAGGAGCTTGAGAATGCTATGACTGAGGCCAATATTATTGTTGCCGAGATTCTTGATATTGCCAATATCAACACTATGAACATCTTCAAGAGCAATGTCGTAGTTCTTGATCGCAACCTTGAGACATATGTTGTTGACTTGTATAATCACTACAAGACCGTTTCTGCCGATATTGAAAATGCTGCTAAGCACAAGGCGTATTTGACAACATTCCGTGAGTTGCTAAAGAGAATTGAGGGTACATATATTGTTACAGCACCTCTTGCTACTGAAGGTCAGACAATCGCATGGTATCGCTTGATGGACAATAACAGTGGTGAATACTTGAGCGTGGATACAAGTAAGGAAGATCGTCTTACTCTTGCTGATGAATACAGTTTGAGCGATACAGAGCTATGGGCGTTTGCTCCAACAGGTCGTCAGAATGAATTCAAGGTTTACAATTGCGCGCTGAACGGTTATATCTCTAATAAGGATGGTAAGAGTGCAAACTATCTCTATATAACTGAAAATATCAAGCCTTTGACTGCAGTGTATGACGCAAACAAAAAGGCAGTTGCGTTTACCGACGGTGAAAAGTATCTGAGAAAACAGAGTAGCAATGTGAACCTCGGAACAATGTCGAATGCTTTGTATTGGTCGTTGGAGCTTGTTTCTATTGAGGAGGATAAAGAGCTGGCTGATATCATTACCATCATCGAGAGTGTTCTCGAAGAAGGTGACAGCAATGCTGACTGCTACGATTTGAGTGGTCGTAAGGTTGAGAACCCTGGTAAGGGTATCTATATTCAGAATGGCAAGAAGGTTATATTAAAGTAATAACCTTTATATAATACGAAACGAGGTCGTGCTGAGCACGACCTCGTTTCGTATTTGTTCTAAAAAATAAAAAAGAGAAAATTATTCAACCAATCCCATCTCTTTCCAGCGTTCTGCTATAAGTTTGCAGTCTTCGATGGCGATTTCCTCTTCAACCTCATATTCGTCGAGAAGCAGTCTTGCCATGTCATTTATGCTGAATTCATCATTTTCTGCCAGCTTTTCCCATAAATAGGCCGCTGTGGGGTTAAGGCTTATTATGTGGCTGAAGTCCATGTTCCCTTCTCCTGCGGGGACAATTATATGCTCACCGCATACATTCTGTAATTCGAATCCTTCTTTAATTTTCATATTATCTGTTTTTTATTGTTAGGCGGTTTGTTGTTTTTGATGTTGTAATTCATATTCTACAACATCATAGTCATTTGTGCTGTGACTTACATTATTCTCCTGCACACTCCAAGGATTATCCGGCGGAACGGCTTGAGCATTCGCCATGTAAATGAATAGCTCCGCCATATAGCACTGTTCGTATTTACCGTTCTGCCCTTTCTTATGAATGCTTTGGCAATGCCTATGATGCACTCTTCGGTAAATGTCTCTGTCATATATGTGGGGTTGCCGTCACCTTGCATGGTGTATATGCCATTTTCTATCTTGATGACACGATGCAAAGCGTACTGTTCCTTGCCTACTCTTGCAAGCACCACATCGCCGATTACAGGTACTCGGGGTGCGGCAAGGACTACCTTGTCTCTGCGGTCTTCGAGGAATGGACGCATGCTGTATCCGCGTACTATGAACGTTACGCTCTCCTTATTCTGCTCATTGAACATGCGGGTTATCTCCTGCATCAGCAGGTGGTTGTTGATGTGTATAGTCCTGCTTGCTTCTTTCATAACCCAAAGGCTTGACTTGATACCCTTGCTGCCTCTTCGTCGGGGCGGCATGATAGGGTATGAACGGGAATGCGTTCAAGAATCTTTGCTATGGTACTGCTGATGTCCATATGTATCTTTTTGTCGAACTTGAAAGTGCTACACGAACTCAACATTATGCCGAATGCTACAGGTATGCTTTCGCGTCTTATGCTGTTCTCCTTGTGTTGTTCAATGGCTGCGATTCCGCCTATAGGGTAGTGTACGTTCTTGTATATAGGACGTTTGCCACTCCATGGGCTGCCGTATATGATTGGTGTGCCATCAGGTGCAATCCTTATAATGGGGTTATCATCGTTTATCAGTGTGCTTCCGTCAATGTGCTTTGTCCACAGGTCGCTGTGTGTGCTCTTGCCTCTGCCGCTTGCGCCGAGGAACATGTATGCACGTCCGCTGTTCTCTACTACCGATGAATGTACCAGCAGTGTCCTGTGTTGTGCAGAACAGAGTGTGTATATGATCATCAGCGAGTTGTTGATGCCGAATTCCACATTGTTTCTGTCGCCTCTTGTGGCAATGGTGAAGTTCTTGCGTTCAGCATCGCTTTGTATGAATGCGCATGGGGTATCGCTCTCGTCGGATACCAATATACGGTATGCGCCCTCAGCTTCCCGGTATACCTCGAATGTGGCTGACGGACATGGAAATGTACCGATCTTCTCGCCGCGCCACTGTGGTGCTACGGTATTGTCTATAGTGATTTCAAATAGAAAATCAGTGGTATTCTCAGTCACGAAAGGTTTCAGGTTGGTGAGAAGTTCCGTTATATCAGCTTCTGCCTTGATTGAGAATGCGTGTCCGGCTATGTTGAACAGGGTCTGTTGCATGTAGATGATATTTTAAAGGATACATATTTGTGCATCTGTCTATAATCGTGGGCGAATTTAGCAAAAATATTGCTAAAAGGCAATTGTGATGTTCTTATGTTTTAATTTTTCTATTTTATTATTATCTTCGCAAGCATTATGTCGTATTCCATTAACATAAAAGGCAAGCTGATGACGTTTGATGTTCCCGTTGTTATGGGAATACTGAATGTTACGCCCGATTCGTTCTATGCATCATCGCGTGTACAGAACGATTCGTTGTTGTCGAGGGCAAAGGATATGCTTGCAGCCGGTGCCGCTATCCTCGATCTGGGCGCATGTTCTACCAGGCCGGGCGGTGAATTCGTTTCTGAGGCAGAAGAACTTGCGAGGTTGCATTCGGCACTTGACATACTTGACAAGGAATTGCCCGATGCGGTCGTCTCTGTCGATACGTTCAGGGGAACTGTTGTAAGGGAGTGTGTCAAGGAACATAATGTTGCAATAGTGAATGATGTGTCCGGTTTTAATTGGGACAACTCCATGCTTGATGCTGTTCTTGAGACCTCTTTGCCGTATGTGCTCACCCATTCTGTCGACGTCTCCTCTTTGGAGCGTTGTACACCGCAGGTGTTGACTTCATTGTCGCAAAAAATGTGGCAGTTGCATCAGGGTGGATTGTGTGATGTCATCGTTGATCCCGGTTTTGGCTTTGGCAAGACTCTTGAACAGAATTTTGAACTGTTCGGCAATATGCGCGAATTCGGGCTTCTTGAAGCACCGCTGTTGGTGGGTATATCCCGCAAATCCATGATCACAAGAACTCTTGGCATTAAGGCTGCGGAAGCTCTTGAAGGAACTGTTGCCCTGAATACAATGGCGCTTGACCGGGGTGCTGACATATTGCGTGTACATGATGTGGAAGAGGCTGTGCAGGCCGTCGCATTGTGGAAAGCTGTGAATGGAAAGAAATGATTTTATATTTATATATTATAAGGTATGTTCTTTAATATAGCAATAATGGATGTCATTGATGTGGTGCTGGTGGCCTTCCTGCTCTACTATCTATATAGAGTAATGAAGGATTCCGGTTCGCTCAATGTCTTTTTGGGAATATTGATGTTCATATTCTCATGGCTGTTTGTGTCGAAGCTGTTGCAGATGCGTCTTCTCGGTTCGATATTCGACCAGTTGATGAGTGTCGGTACACTTGCGCTTGTGATAATTTTTCAGGAGGAGATACGTAATTTCTTCCGTACTCTCGGTTCACACCGCCAGTTGCGGTTTCTTTCGAGGTTCTTTTCTCGTGATAAGAAGGAGGATGCTACCGATGTCCTGCCAATAGTTCTTGCATGCAATAGTATGGCGCAGCAGAAGGTGGGTGCGCTTATTGTTGTGCAGCGCAATATGTCGCTTGACGATATCGTTAAAACCGGCGAGACTATAAATGCTGATATAAGCCAGCGTCTTATCGAGGCGGTATTCTTCAAGAACGCGCCACTTCATGACGGTGCGATGGTTATACAGAACGGCCGTATTACGGCAGCGCAGTGCATATTGCCTGTTTCGCATAATCTGAATATTTCAAAGAAACTTGGTCTGCGTCATCGTTCGGCTATTGGTGTCACCGAAAGCTACGATGCAATAGCGATTGTGGTCTCAGAGGAGACGGGTGCAATTTCGGCAGCCATCGGCGGTAAGTTGATGCAGAATCTTGATGCACGTAAATTGGAGGAGATACTGAATAAAGAGAAATAATTGCAGTTTTCAGTTATACATGTCTTGTTCCGTTGGGGTAGGCAACAGACAGTTCTGTGATAAAAAGGTGTGAAATGCTTGGCATATCGCGCCTTTTTTTTGCTTGAAAAAATGGTGCTACCCGTTTTTTTGAAAAAAGAATACGCAAATAATGTGTTTTTTTTAGACTTGTCGCATTTGCTGTTTTCTGGTTTTTCCTTCTTTTTGTTTTTGGGGTGAAAAAATGCGCGAAAAAGGCGTTTTTGTAAATCGCTGAAAATCAATAAGTGTTTAAAAAAGTTTAAAATTTTAGTAAAAAAGTTGTCGTAATAGTTTGCAGGTATAAAAAATAGTACTACCTTTGCACTCGCTTTCGGAAAGCAACGCGTTAACGCGGTTCTCCGTTAAGCACGATGATCCTTGAAACCATTCCATACAGACAAGCAGTACAACGGTCTTTGTTTTTTTAAATAAAGATTTAAGTGTAAAGTAAGGAACGAAAAACGAACCGTCAATTTAGATTTGATATACGAATTTTCCGGCCAGTACAAACAATTTGATTAGTTGATGTCCTTTTTTTGGGCATTACAGATATAATTTACAACGAAGAGTTTGATCCTGGCTCAGGATGAACGCTAGCTACAGGCTTAACACATGCAAGTCGAGGGGTCTT
>JAFZGA010000002.1 GCA_017555585.1 Bacteroidaceae bacterium | reverse complement strand
TCATAGACCCCGACAAGATGGAGGCATCACGCAGCCGACTCAAGCGTAGCAAGGCGAAAGGTATGTATAAGCCTGATAAGAAGAAATGGGCGGAGACTGTCCGGGAACACAGAAAGTAAAAACACGAAATATTAAAACAAGGTAAAATTCAAATAGCAGTAATAAACCCAGAGAACAGTAGCTAGAACTCCAAAGAAAGTTAGTAGACAGCATCGTGTTTGTCGCAGCAAATCATCAGCCAGAGAATTGGCTGCCTATGAAAGTAACAGTCATCGAGTACCCCGAAGATGAGAATGGCGAGGAACAGCAGCGACTGGCCGAATGCACACTCAAGGAGATATTCGAGAGCGAGGAGTGCTGTATGCGTGAGATTGGCACAGCCACAGATGAGCCATACGGCGTAAGCGAGATTATCAATAAGTCGCTGATTGAGGTGTGGGAGAAGTACACGCACATCTGCCATAAAGAGTGGCGCAGAAATGCCATTGCCTACCTCAAAGCCAACACCAAGGCTTCGGAGAGTATCATCGAGGCATTCGTAGATACCCAGTGGAATAAAGAGGAACTGTTTGCCGACAACCTCACAGAGTTTAACAAGGCGTACAATTATAAATAGCGTAACAAGATATGAAGACAAAAGAAGAGTTATATAGCGAGAACTTTGATGTTCTCAGTGTAAACAACAAAGAGGTATTGTTTACCTGCCTCCGTATTAACCGAGACATTATTCCCGAGGGACTCCACGCATACGATATTCGTGAGTCGGATACCGGAGGTGAGTTCGCCACCATCGAGCCCCGTGTAATTGTAAACCACGCAGGAACAATCCTCTCGAAAGAGGTAATCGAAATGGGACCTGATGGCTTCGTGGAGATTGACGAGTACGGATTCGAGGACTCTATGACACTCCAGGAGTGGTTGGATAGTAACACTTAATTGATTGGATATGGATATTCAGAAACTGACACAAGATTACAAGGAGCGATTCTTTGCCTACGCAGAACAGGTGGCGGAGAATCCTCCCAAGAAGGGAAAGAAAAAAGGAGAGTTGGAATCTCCCAACTTCCTCAAAGAGGTTATAAGACCTATACTTGATGCATTGGTGGATTTACTTCCGGAGTATGGGTTTGCAAAGACCACGGACAGGTACGCAATGTACGGCGAATACTACCGCATTAAAGCAGGCATCGTGCTCATTGGAGGCTTCTCTATTGACGATGACTTTAAGTTGTTATACACGCCGCTATTTCACGGCAAACCTTGTGGCGAGAGTTGTGAAGTGATAGATATTACACAGTTGGTCAATACTTTACGCCGAGAGTTTGAGCGGAGAGGTATCAAAACAAAGTAACTATGAAAGATTTCAAGCAGAAGGCTGACAATGCGGTATTCGTTGCATCAGCCATTGGACCTTGGGGTATCCTAATGCTCATAGTAGCTATCGCAGGTTTAGTGAAGTGCTGCGTTATAAAACCTCCTGACCTAACAGAGGAGAGCATCAATAAGAGTGGCAACATCGTGGAGCATGTAATGGTTCTGGATAGCACAAACAACGGTTTTAGGGTGGTGTACGCCACAGTGGAACCCGTGACCAATGAGAAGTATGAAGAGATACGAGGCCGACCTCACATTCAAACACGATTTAATAGGTTGAAAGTCGAAGCGCCAAAGTATTTTGGAGGTAGTCTTCTCAATACCGATATATGCGACTTCGCTCTCTATGCCTACCGATTTCCGATAGACAATGATCTGCGAATTCATAATATATTCGTTGCAGGTAAGGAGAAGATGAACTTCTATGTTCAACCCAACCCGAACCTACCGAATTGTGCTACTTGGATGAATTTTGGAACAGAACAAGGCAACCAATACCTAAATTTTCACGACGTAAATGTCTATATACCTAACGGTGGTAAAATTTATCGCTATTGGAAGTGTCGGCACTTATTGCAAGTCTCTGATAATGACGAGCGTTTTAGCCATTTCACGGAAGATGAAAGACTGTTTTGAAAGATGACTTTCTCTATATATTTCAGGTCTAACCCTCTGAAAATTAACGAGTAAAACACTTGGCGGACAAGCAAATTAAGTGTATATTTGTACTCCATTTAGCGTGATCGAGTAACCAAGTTTGTAAATTGATTGAAATAGATTGAATATGGTAGACAAGTAAAATGACATCGGAGAAGTCGCAGCTTAAGTTTGCGAAATCGGAAAGAACGGGAGAGCTTATTGGCTTTGTTTCCCGTCACTCAAAAACTCGTCAATTGAAAGGAGTCAGGGAAGACTCAAGATATGGCAAACAGATATGTGTCCTGGCGGAGGACCTTAAAGGCACAATCGAGCCAAATGTTCTCTATTCGGTTGAATTGAAGCCTATGCACAAGGCGAAGGGGTATGTGGTTGTTGCCGCCACACCTGTTCAGTTTTCTGCGACTGTAGAGACCATAATCGTTCCCAAAACGCTGTACAAGGTTACAGTGTCATTCGGCAACAAGACCATCTATCTCGACCCGAAGGACGGCAAAAGTGCAATGAGCCGAACGCTCGATGGCGTGCTCCCTGTCCTCAAAGAACGCAAGGACATCGAGAACCACGAGGATGTGATAGCCGACTTCATTAAGCAAGCTCAGGAGTTGATACGTCGATTCGAGCAAGACGGATATATCTACACCGGCAAGCGTTACATAGGAGGTGGTCACAAATGAAGCGCCCAACAGTAGGAATAGCCACTGACGGCGCACATTCCACGAAGGAGAGGTTGACACGCTACAGAGCGGTTGACCTCTCTTCTGGATTGGAACTCTTCAACCATTCCATAGGCAACAAGACAAATAACATAGGAGAGTTTCTCGCCATTGTAGAGGCTGTCAAATATATCCTTAGACACCCCGAAGCACCTCGTATTATCTACTCAGATAGCATTACCGCAATCACTTGGTATCGTAATAAGCAAACCGCGTCATCGCGACGCTGTGAGCAGCTGCAATTAGCCGAGATTTTCCTCAAAGTTATGGCGGCTAAAATAGACGGTATTCAGGTACTACATTGGGATAATCTCGAGTGGGGCGAAACACCTGCAGACTTCGGAAATAAGTAATCTCTTAATATATAAATAAGGTATGGCGAAGCTAAAATCAAAAACACAATGCCTTGTCGAACTCAAAGAGGAGGATTACCTTATGCTCTTAGAGAACACAATAAAGATGGAGGCGTTGAAAATAGCCGGTATCGAGAAGATGGCAATATACAAAGCGATGGAGCATATACTCCAACATCAACATATTGATTTACTCATCAAGCCTGTTTCGAGGCGATATTGTTAGTTTTTTGAGGTGATTATTATACACCCGAAACCATAGTGCTAATCAATATAAACTAATGATAATTAATAAGATAAAAAGAGGCGTATGTACGGATTTATGTTTACCGCGCATACGCCACTTTTCTCTGTATATTTGGCTCAGCCAAAAATACTTACATATCAGCGTTTTGATTCAAAAGATTTATATATCTTTGTCATCGCAATTAGTTAGCTATCAACGAACTCCATGTAGCCTTCTATGTAGGGATTATGGATTTCCAGCAAAACTAAGACTGATAATCAATCAGTTAAAATAAAAAGGTTTGTGCCCGATGGGATAGCCACTTTTTCATATTGCTTCAAGCTATTTTACGCCTCATCCTTCTCTCGCTTGTTCTCATCCATTACTTTCTTCTGTCCCGAACCGATGAGACCGGCATGAACTGCAAATATAGCAACGCCCAATACACCCACTAAGGTTCCAATGACTTGCCCCAATACTGTGATAGGAGGAGATTCTATGTAGGCAGGGTCTTCTACATATTTCACAAAAGTCCAAATTAAAGCATCGAAAAAAGAGTAGTCACTGTTTACACTATTTTCGGCAATAAACATCATTACTGCAAATAACAGCGTCACCAGCAGCAACAACTTTGTCGACACCCATATTTGATGCTTTGTAGCCTCGTAAGCCTTGACAAAAATGCTGAAGCCCGAGAACAACTTTTTACACCTCTCATTTATCTTATTTCCCTGCTAATTTGTCAAAAATACTCTTGAGCACAGAGTCGGGGTGCATAAACCAATCGAGCGACCAGACGTGCATAAGTTCCCAGCCCAACATTTTGAGCACCGTGGGTTGCACAATCTCGCGGTCGCGGGCAGTCTTCAACTTGTAGTATCCACACCCGTCGCAAACTATTCCAAGCATATACTTCTCGCGGTTGACAGGGTCAACAACGGCAATGTCCACACGGAAGTCCGACGTTCCGACCTGCGTATTAACCTCGTAGCCACGCTCGCGCAGTTTTGTTGCAATTTGGTTTATAAGGTTTGCATTATCATTACCTTTAGTGCTCTTTTCGTCAACAAGAGCCTCGCTACCCTGTTGAGCAAATTTAAGGAAGCGTTTAAGCCCCAACACGCCCTCGGCCTGTGTGCGACGTTCATCAATCTGTTCAGGGGTGAGAGTTGAGAAAACCTTCATTTCGTAGCGGGCACGCGACACAGCCACGTTCAGGCGACGTTCGCCGCCGGCCTTGTTCAGTGGGCCGAAGTTCATAGAGACATTACCCTCTTTGTCAGGTCCATATCCCACCGAAAATAGAATAATATCCCTCTCATCACCCTGCACATTTTCAAGATTCTTAATAAACAACGGCTCGTTGCTTTGGCGATTCTGAGCCTCCAGAGCGGGATACTTTGCAAGTTCCTCGGTCAATATATCCTCAATAAGGTCGCTTTGCTGACGCGAGAAGGCTATTATACCAATGCTCCTCTCTGGGTTGCGTTGCAGCCTTTCAATAGCCTCGGCAGTTATAGCCTCGGCCTCGGCGCGGTTTGTACGTGTCTTGCCATAGTCGTAGTACCCCTCGACCTTCTGCCAAGTGACGTGCGAGCTAAGGTCATCGGCCGACGGGAATGTAACAAGCCTGCAGTCGTAATAATTCTTGTTGCTGAACGCGATGAGACTCTCGTGTTTCGAGCGATAGTGCCATCCCAGATAACGTGTTGGCATAGACAACGATATACAGTCGTCGAGGATGCTTTCAAGGTCGTCAATGTCGGCATTGTCGTCGTCGGTAGCGCTCACCGCAAAGAAGCTTGTAGGTGGCATCTGTTTAGGGTCGCCCACAACGACAGCCGCCTTTGCTCGGGCAATAGAGCCAATAGCCTCGCTTGTCGGCATCTGGCTTGCCTCGTCGAACACCACTATATCGAATTTTGGAGCATCGATATCAATATACTGCGCCACACTCAGCGGGCTCATAAGCATTACCGGGCAAAGGCTTGGCAGCAAGTTCGGCATTTGGTCTATTATGTTTCTTATGCTTGCCCCACGCCCCTTGCTTCCTATGCGCTTGCGCAACAGCGTCATCTCGCTGCTTATTACCGGGTCGTTAGTCTCGAATGGAATATTTGCAACCAAGCGGGCAACCAGTTCCTGCCTTGTATGCATTTGGAACTCCCTGGCAAGTGCAGCATATTTTTCTATCACCTGTTCAAATAACAGGCCGTTAAACTCGCTCAGTGCAGCATCCTTGTCAATGATTGCGTGTGCGATATCTTTGTAATACGCCGCCATAAAAGCCTCCTTGACCGCCTGTAGTGGCTCGCCCTGCCGGTAGCGTACAACAGCACAACCCAGCCCGTTGGCATATAACCAATTAAGCAGGTCGGCATATTTTTGCCACTGCGGTAACAGTGCAATATTCTTGTTCCACCGCTCCACAGCATCTACGAGAGCATCAATATCGTCGAGCAACGTGTCGTCCACCATTGCCACTGCAAGGAATTTTTTCCATTTATAATCGTTCTCTATATATTGCCTTGTAGTCTTTAACGACAAAGACATCTTTTGTGCACGTTCAATCTGTTGTTTTATGCTCATCACCGACTGAGTCAGCGTTGGCAACAACTTCTCCACCGTGTCACTTGTTGCGTACGATTTGGCATACCCACTGCTCTTATCCTCCTGCTTTTTGGGGAACAAACCACGGAGAGGGTGCTCCGACGGCTCGCAACCAAGAATTGCTGCACCCGACTCGAGCGACAAAATTCTGTCACATACAGCTGTAGCATCATCGCGCGTCATATCCTTGGCAAAGCCTTGGGGTAAAGAAAGCGGGTGCTTGTCAAGCTCAATATATTTTTCAATGCATTCATAGAGCGAACAGCCATTGTTGTGCTTGCGATGCAAAGCATCAATGTAACCAACCAATTGCAGGCGTTGCGCATAGAGATTCTTGGCTACACGACTATAATCCTCGTTGCCTTCTTGCACAGGCAGGTCTATCACCTGTTGCATTTGTGCAAGGAAATGCCTTTTATCCACCTTGTTGGAGTGCAGTTCAAGACAGAAAGGTGCAAGACCTATTTTCGCCAGTCGCGACTGCACGACATCGAGTGCAGCCTTTTTCTGCGCCACAAACAGCACCCGCTTGCCGTGATACACAGCGTTGGCAATTATATTTGTAATAGTCTGCGACTTACCTGTTCCCGGAGGGCCGAACAGAATAAACGAACGGCCTCGCTCGGTCTCAACCACAGCCTCAAGCTGCGACGAGTCGGCATCGACAGGAACGGCCACCGAGTCGGGCGAAACGCTTATATCCATTTCGCGAGCATCAACCGCAGGCGCATTGTCCTCGACCATTAACCGTCCTTCGACAAGACTGCGCACAATGTCGTTACCCATAACAGCTTGGCTATGTGAGTGAATATCGTTCCACATCACAAATTTGGTAAATGAGAATATTCCAATAACCGAATCCTCTTCTACCGTCCAGCCCTTGTTATCCTTTATGGCCTCGCGCACAGTGTGCAGGACAAGATTGACATCTATTCCGTGGTTGTCCTGTGGCAGTGGCGAGAGCCCCTTCAGTTCTATCTCGTAGTTCTGAGCCAAAAACTCGGCAAGCGTAACGTTGAACATCGTCTCCTCGTCACGGCGACGTATGGCATACCTATCCTTGCCCAGTGGCACCATTTCAACAGGCATCAGCAGTAGCGGTGCCTTGTACTCTTTGCCTCCTTCGCGTTCTTGCCACTTTAGCGAGCCCAGAGTAAGAAAGAGAGTGTTTGCACCGGTCTCTTCGATATTAGTGCGCACAGCACGATAGAGCGGCTTCATTTCCTTCTGTTCAAGAATAAACTCCTTGCCCTCGTACAATTCATCTTCGAGCACAGCAATGTCGGGGTGCGGGTAGGGCACGGCATTGCTACGAGTCTTCATATTCAGCAAGTTGTTGCGTAGTGTAAGGTCGAGTAGCTTGCGTTCCCATAGTTGCAGCTTTGCATTGTTCACCTCAACGACAAACTCGCTGCACAAGCCCTGCAATAGTTGTTCCATTACCGTTGCCTGTGCAGACAAATTCTCGATTACCCTTTTTATTCTCACCTCAGAGTCCTTGTCCATTGTCTGTGCCGACAATGCTCCGGCAAGAACCCTTGACAGTTCTACGCTATGCTGTAAAGCCCTGTTTATCTCTTTCATAATATCAGTTCAATCCCGTTGAAACTTTTAAATAATCTTCAATAAGCACGTTAAGTACGGTAAAAACCATAACCGCAACACTCCAACATTTTACATATATATAAAACACCTCAAGAAGTCTCCACTCATACTTGTTTGTAGAGTATTCTGCTTCGCCAATAAGGTCGAGCCGGCTCTTTCCCGAGCCATTGATATCGTAGCAACCGGTGGGTATAAGCGGAATATACATTATGGCAAGGAACGAGTAGCTCACCGATGGCCAGTCTGGTGCCCGGTAGAAGCGCCCGAAAAGAACATTGCCACAACCGAATGCGCTGGTGAAAGTGTTACGGAAATGCATATTATCCAATAAGTATTTTATATCTTTTCGGCCACGAGAAAAGTCAACGGTATCCCATAGAGGGTAGATAATATACTTGCAAGTGACAAACACCGCAGCAGCTGCGCAAAACAGATAAAAGCTTGCACAGCCCAAATACCCGGCTTTTATTGCAACAAAAATAACCGTTGCAATAAGAAGAATATTGCACACACCGGTAACCCGCCCCCAAAACCTTTTCCACCGGCGTTCTTTCTCTATTCTTTCAAAGAAATCAAAATTCATATTCTACCCACCTTAAAGAGAGCGGCCACTAAAAGCCATTCCAATTGTTATATATAAGTTCTGTTTACCTGCTTTGTGCCACAAGAGCATAGCGGCCGTTATCGTCATTCCACTCAAAGAGGAAATAATTGATGTCGCCATAAGTACCGGCATCACCACAGTCGTCACAACAGTATGTCTCTCCGGCGTATCTTATTTGTTGGATACCGGTGACGTAATCTCCAAAGCCGTTGCAGTCAAGAACACCTGTGTCGGCATTGCCATTTTTAATAAAGCTGATTCCGCCCACGTTAAAGTTGACCGGCAATTCAAAGGTTGCATAAGCACGTTTTACAATATCGGTTGTCACAAGCAGATATTTGGGGTGATTATCTTTTGTCACGGCAAAATTGTCGGCAACGTCGCGATAACCAAACACATTATTCACGGCAACGTGAATATTACCTTCGTCCATTACATTACCGTCGCTATCCGCAACCTCGTAGTCAAGCCTTTCCTCTTCCTCGTCGTCCCATAGGTCGAGGGTCTCGTTGCAGTAGAAATCAGAATCCAACCAATCCCAGACATTGTTGATTTCATCATTCTCCATAGCCTCCTTGATATTGTCGAAATCCTCCTCGTCCAACGCATAGAAATTTGTCTGCATAATGTCTCGGCCTTGGTTGGCATATAGTGTCAGATATACAGTGTCACTATTATCGTTGGAATAATCAAGGTTCTTGTCGAGCTCAATCTCGTATGCAACATCGGTAAATGTTTCGCTTCCCGAGCCAAACGACATCATCACCTCGCCATCGTTGTCATCGATGATTTTCTTCGCTATCGCCACACCACAGTCGTGTATGTCCTCGCAACCCAGGAAATCGCAGTTGTCGATATCAGTTACCTCGCCATCAATACACCAAAAAACATCACCTTCATCTTCGTTGTATTCATACACAACCTCAACCACAGTCTCTTCGCCACCCGACATATAACGATACCTGAAATGACAATCGAGAAAATCTTCAAAATCGACCGGACAAGAGGGTTGTTCTTCGTCCTTATCGGGGATATTTATGCTACTTGCAGCCGGCACAACGTTGTCGGCAGCAAGCCTTGTTCCACAATACATACAGAACATTGCATCGGCATCGCACCTGTTGCCACAAGAGGGGCAGAACTGTATGTCACACGCACAGCTTGCGGGCATTGGTGGTGCTACAGTGGGGATAGGCGGAGCCGAGAATGTAGGCATTGACGGTGGAGGCGGTGGACAACCGGCACTACTGTTCAGCCCATATTTGTTCATTAGATTATCCATTCTACTTTGAGCCTGCGCACTGCGCTCTTCCATACGGCGACGCATCTCCTCCATTCTTTCGTCTATATTCATAACATTGGAGTTTTTAGGTTTTTTTACTTTGTCTGTATTGCACTACGAATGTTTCCGGCCTCATCAAGAGCAACCTCAATGTGCGATCTTACATCCTCGAAACGCTGTTTGTTATAGTGGTATAGATAACCCTTTTGAGTGTTACCATTGATGTCTGTTGTAGAATATTTTTCAACAAGGTATAACTCGCGTGGTGTAACACCAAGAGCATTGTAAAGCTTGTCTACTATAACTTCGTGTATCATATGCAGGTTATTGTCTACTGCACCACGCACTGCATCGAGTATTGAGGCACTGCGCTGTTGTTCTTTTGCATCGAACTGCATAACCACCTCTTTTTTGCGTGGGCGGAACGGTATGCGACACGCCTTTGAGCCGTCCTCGTTCTGTATCTCAGCAATAGCGTGCACATTGGGTTTTGTACGCAAAGCCGGGCAACCATACAGGTTGAACATAAGCACAGTTGCAAGTGTGTACTCGTCCTCCTCCACAGCACGGCTTGTATTGTAATAGTCACATTTGGCTCTAAGGAACGCCTCGCCGGCACTCATTGTACCAATGCACTGGTACTCCGAGAAACGCGCCATAAAGGTCTCGGAATAGGCAG
Source organism: Bacteroidaceae bacterium (assembly GCA_017555585.1). Classification (GTDB taxonomy): domain Bacteria; phylum Bacteroidota; class Bacteroidia; order Bacteroidales; family Bacteroidaceae; genus HGM04593. Next base: position 137,052 of record JAFZGA010000002.1, on the reverse strand, counting down.
CAGGCTGTATGCGCCAAGTGGCATCGTTCTGGTAGTTACCGCACTTGCCAAGAGCCGGCACGCAAGCACCTGAGTAAAGCAATACATTGTGCTGGTGCATTGCAGTGAGCAGCATACTCTGGTTACGACGGTACTTTATGTAACGTCCACCCCAGCAAGCAACAGTATTGAATATCTTTGCATTTGTCTCTCTTAGCATATATGTCGAGAATGCAAGTCCCGAACTGTAGAAGCCCGACATCTCGGGCTGACAAGCACCGTGTAGGTTAAAGACAAGCATATCGGCTGTGGAAAGCGAATTGTAGTACTGCTCGCGCAAGTCGTCGTTCATATCTACCATAATATCGGGGCTTATGTACATATTATCGAGCACCTCATCGTCGGTATTCTCGAGTGACTCGGTTGGCAGGTTGCGCGACATCTCGCGGCTGGCAGGAATCCAGTCGACGTTCGATGTCATAACCGCACGACCAATATCTATACCACCCTCGTTCATACACTGCAACGCTTTACCCAAATAACCGCCTAAGTCGTCCTCGATAGTGCTGGCCATTTCGCCGCTTTCGAGTGGCAGACGCGACACGTTGCAACGTGCCTTGTTACAGTCGAGGTAGTCGAGTTGCAACTGACCATAGAAGCAATAGTAGAAGTCGGCATATACTCTGTCCTGATACTCGTCACCTCCCCAACCGCAAGGATTATCTTCGCAGGGCTGCGGTATTACGTCGTTACCGCCAATGATAAAGAGCGACAATTTAGGGCCGGTCTCAATATTGTTGTCAAGGCAGAATTTCTGCAGCACGTCGCTGTAGTCCATCCACGTAGCCTCGCCAATCTCGTGCTGGTGGTCGGCAATGTCGAGAAGGTGCCAAGTGAAACCAACCGAACTGCTATAATTTATGAATGACGAAATAATATCTTTGACAGTATCTCTGTCGGTGTGATACTTTAGAGCAAGCAGGCGAGTATCAGTCATTATCACGCCCTCGTTCTCGGCACCCCCACCAACGGCAGCCTTGCCGAATGACTCGCCGGCTATGTTATGTCCGCACTCGGGGCAGAAGAGACTGTCTGAAGGAATTTTATTGCCACATTCGGGGCAGAAAGAATAGCCCTCTTCACAGCTTTGCGCTGCAGGCTGTGGCGTTGTCTGTTGTGGTGTTGAAGCACCACTGGCATTGTACGATGGTGCAGCAGCCCCTCCGTAGCCATTCAATCTATTCAGTTTGTCGTTGAGCTTGTTCTGCAAGCTTGCCATACGTTCTTCGAGGTTCATAGTTGTGTTTATTGTGGTTGTGTTTTAATAAAATTCGTAACATCGGTACAAACAACATCAAGCAGGCTGTTAAAAGTCGTATTGTCTGTTTTTAGATATTTATAGACATAAACTTGTCCATAATGATTATATTCCAGTTTACTGTTGCTTTGCGATAAATTGCCATAATTTGAACAATTAAAATCTTTTATAAAACTTAGTTCCTTTACTGCAGTCCACAAAGCATTTAAATCGTTGTTATACTGTTCACTGTTTATCCCGTGGCGGTAAGTGTTGGCCTGTATCACAAACTCGTATATATAATCGTTGTTTGCATCGTCTAAATAAAGAAAGACGTTAATAGTTCCTTGTCCTTTGTTTATTGTTGATTGAAGGTAAATTCCCTTTTTTCCTCTAATACTCTCGTATCCATTTTCGAGAAAGTACACCTCTAAGCCTTCTGGTGTCGCAATACATTTTAATCGTTCATATAATTCCACGACAAAATTGCTGCAACGCATTTTTATGTACATATCGTGCAATCGATATGGCTTGTAATCATTCGATTGGGCAAAAAGGTGCGAATCGACATTGCCTAATGCACTCTCTTGAAACTTGTGTAAGTAATCGATGAAATCGCAATAATCATTTATATATTTATTTGTTCTGCCATAATGGCTTTGAATTTTCTCTTTCAGTAATTTATAATTCACAATTTCCCACTGCTCGCTTATTTCTTCTTTCTGTGGGAAATTATTGGCAAGCGACAAAAGAATAAATTTAACATTCTCTTGTTTGAGCCCTTTTATTTTAGAAACATACTCGTCTAACTGTTTTTTATAGGGTATGCTCTTTACTTTGTTCTCCAGCACAATGTCGTACACCTCTTTTTCTTTCCCCTTTGCCGGTTTCTCTTTGTGAGTGATACAAATATCGAAATTGTTTTTCTCCCTGTAAAGTACATACCCACCTGCAGGGTTCTTATGGGCCAGTTGTGTATCGGCTATGTCATCTATCAATGCAATGAATTTGTTTGCATCGATATTGAAAAGCCATTCTAAGAAATTGCTATGGAACAATTCTTTCGATGCAAGCGAAAGACAAAACATCGGGTTGTTTTTCAGGCTATTCAATGTTTGTATCATTTTGTTTAAAATGTTTATTTCAAAAACTGCTTTTAAAGACAAGGAGTCTGTGTCAATTGACACAGACTCCAAAGTAGTTAGTGCCATTATATAGGCATTTTTTCTATAGCTTAGAATTACCGACCATAAGACTAGATAAACTCAAAAATGCAAACATACATCAAAATGATAGCACAAATCAAGACTATGCCATAATTTTAAATTGTTTTGTTAAAAAAGTATTTTGTACTGAATCCCTGATAGTCAGTTATACCTAACACTATAGTCACAATTGTCTCAATCCAAGTCGTATCTTGAACGCAGCGGACTGAAATCGAGATCCTCTTTCTTGTACTTGCTCTTTAGAAAAGTGTATACAGAAGAGTCACCCCAGCTCATATCATTGTTTATCTTGGATTTGTATGAAAGGGCAACAGATTCAGCCTTGTCAAACTCACCGTCATTCCAATATGACTGAACTACAGCGAGGAATGCTGCATCGTATACCTTTACAGTGTTGCCTGTACCTTTATCCTCGTAAACAAATTCGGGAACGTCGTGGCTCTTCAACATTGTTGCAGCATTATCTGTTTTGCCCTCGTCCACCAATGTTATCACATCTTTCAGCATTACATCAAGTTCTTCTTCAGGACTTAAAGGTGGCTCATATGTAAATGTAAATGTCATTAGTGCACCAAAGAGAAGAATAAAAGCAGTAGCAACTGCTATAATTATATTCCTTTTTTTCTTTTTTTCAGCAGCGATACTCTTTTCTGCATCGGCAATAGCAGCCTCAACCTCCGCAACAAGGAAGTTTACGGTTTTGTTGTTGCTGTAGTACATCTTAGCCTTGCGAATATAACGCTCAACCTCGGCCTTCTTTGTAGCATAGTCTTGGTTTGTGGTATCTTTAGTAGCTGCGAGACCTTTGCCCGAGAACACATTCTTCATATCCTGCAACGATTTCAAAGCCTGCTCATTGCTGTTCATCTTAAACGTGTCTTTCTTATTCTCGGCCGCTGCCTTGAAGCTAACCAAGGCATTTTCAAGAGTGTCTATAAGCTCTTCAACCTCTTTGCTTGCCTCGGGAGTGATGTTGCTACCACACTCGGGACACCTGTCGGCAAACATGGGAAGGCTTGCCTGGCAGAATGGGCACAAACGACCTTTCTGCTGCTTAGCAGCCTCGGCTGCCACATTCTGTAATTTCTGCTCCTGAGCATCTATGTAAAGGTCAAACTCATTTGCGTCTACACCAAGTGACACAGCCTTGTTAATCAAAACCTGACGCTCTTTGGCTGTGATGACACCGTCGGTTAAATACTCCTGAACCAAGTCAAGAAGTTCTTTTGGATAATTTGCCATAATTTTGTAAAAATTGTTTGATTAATATTATGTTTATGCTTTTTGATATTACATCATTTGTGGCATACCAGGCATTCCCGGTGCAATGCCCTGGAACAAAGGCATAAGCTCTTGTACCTGTCCTGCAAGTGCCCACTCGGCCATACCTTGTTTCCATACGTATGTCTGCTGTGTAAGCTGGCCCTGCTGTACAAGCTGCTGCAACTGTGCCCAGTTATAAGGACCTGCCTGCTGGCCGTTAACAGCCAACATATAGTTCACCTGTGGTTGCATACCGCCCATTTGAGGCATACCCATTGATTTTTGACCCATCATACCACCCATCATAGGTTGTTGCATACCGCCCATACCCATTGGTTGCTGCATACCGCCCATATTCATTGGCTGCTGCTCGTAGGGGTTAAAACCATTGTCCATTGCGTTATTTACAGTTGAAGCATTGAGGTTAGCCTTGTGTGCATCAAGGAATGTGCTCTCGGTCTGCAAACGTGCTGCACGCTGCATCTCCTCGCGCTGTATACGCATTGTCTCGCTTTGGTTGTTGAGTTGCATATTCATCTGTTTCTGCTGCATATCGAGCTGCATCTGTTGCATCTGCTCTTGGCCGCCCAACTGCATCTCGTGCTGACGTTGCATTGCATCGAGGTTAAGCGCACTCTGCATCTTCAGCTGGTTCTGCTGCAAGTTGTTCTGCAAGTTAAAGTTGCTCAACTGCGCGTTATGCTGTGCCATCATTTGGTCTTGCTGCATCTTGTTCTGCATATTGAAGTTGGTCATCTGTGCATTATGCTGTGCTATCAGACGCTCCTTCTCAAAGTCGGCTGTAAGAGCCTTGAGCTCCATATATCCGCGACTGCTCTTGTCAACATCTATTGATGTAATGTCGAGTGCGCGCACTTTAATGCAGAATACGTTTTCTATCTGTGGAATAACTTTTCCCTGTACATAGTCGCTTACCTCAACAATCTTGCGTTCAATCTGCACAAGAGGAATCTGTGCATCGCTTGGTGCGTTGCTTACCGCGCTCTTCACATACTTTGTAATACCGCTCTTGAGTTTCTCTTTGAACACCTCATCGCTGAACACCTCCATTTTGTTAATACTGAGGAATGTAGGCATATCCTCAATAGCGTATGTTACTGTGACACCAACAGCAACAGGAACACCGGTGTCCTGCAAACGGGGGTCAAAGACATCGAAATAGCGAATGCGGAACTGGAACTGGCTGCCGCGCCCCAAATTGTTTACATTGTGCTGATTAACGAATTCAGCAGCTTTGACAGCATTCTGGGCCGCTTGCTTTGCAACTTCCTGTTTTTCAGCCTCAACCTCTTTCTTTGATTTAAATCCAAAAAATGCCATAATTATATATTGTTTGTGTTTTGTTTATGTCCTATTTATTTTTCGGGTGCGGGAGGTGGTGGCGGAGCACCTGCTCCCGGTGCAGGCGGAACACCCATTGACGGAGCACCCGGCATTTGCATTCCCATTGGCGGAACACCCATTTGTGGCATACCGGGCATTTGCATTCCCATTTGTGGCATACCCATTGGCTGTTGCATTGCCGCATTGTTTAGCTGCTCCATTGCCTTCAAAGGGTTAAAGCCCTGCATTTGCGCGAGGTTCACCTTTTGTGCATCTATCTTTTTCTCTTGTGGCATTGCAGGAGCCGCTGCCGGTGGTGGCGGTGGAGTGGCGGGCATTTGAGCTACCTTTGGCATTACCGGGGCCACCGTGGTACAGAGTTCCTTTAGCGTAATGCTGTAGTAGAAACGGAACTTGTCCTCTACGCTTGGTGCGTCGCTTGCAATTTGGTTAACAGCAAGCCACACTGGAACAAGCTGGTCGCTAATGCCATAGTGGTTAGCCTCGTCTAAATTTTCCCTTGCCTGCTGTAGATAGAATGCCTGCGCGGGATTCTTGCGATAGTCGGCAATGCTGTTCAGTGCAATAATCAGCGACATATCGCCTTGTGGGAAACCAAAGCCGCCCAAGCGCGCAAAGAGTTCGGCACTCTTGTCGGTATTGCCCTTCTTTATATATGCAATGGCTGCCCAATATATCTGCCAATAGTTGTCGGTGTGGGTGTTCATAAGCTCCACGGTACAACTCTCGGGATTGAACGACGCATTCAACATATTGCTGAAGAACTGCACGTTGTTGTCGATGCTGTTCTTGGCAAGCTGTTGCAGTGCCGGTAATTTTTGCTTAAGAACATCGACGTTGCAACAAGCTACTGCAGCCATAATCTCCTTTACCACCTTTTCGGCAAGGAAATCGTTGGTTGCGCCAGCACTCTTTTGTGCCATATTCTTGCGTATACTGTCAATGAGCTGGTTAGCACGCTCGGGGACGATATTCTTCTTTTGTGCAAGAATATTTAGTTCGGCATACGCAGCCTGGTCCATCTTACCACTTTTACAAAGCTCTTCAATTGCGGCAATGAAATCGGCCTCAGTCGCTTGCTGTAGCTCCTCGGCACTCTTCTCGCGCTCGTGTATTGTAGTGTAGTTGTTGTTTACTGTAGTATTGTTGGTGGTATTGGTATTGTTTGTCGTTACGTTTGTAACACTATTGTCGTTGTGTACACTGTTGTCGGTATTGTGTACACTTTTATCGACATTGTGCGAGTCGTGCAACTGAAGATCCTTTATTACATTGTCGTGACCTATTTGCAACCCAAGACCGCCACCTTCCTGTGCGTCCTCGACTATTGCGCCACCACACTGGTCGCAAAACCGGGCTCCGCTATTGTCGGGATAGTGTTTGTTACATTTTGAACAGTGCATAGTAGTGTTTCTATGTTACCTTATAATATATAGTGTCATTAATTACAACTTACTACCACACTCGCCACAGAACATTTCATCGGCAGGGTTTTGTGTGCCACAAGAGGGGCAGAACTTACCGGCCGGTGCTGCCTGCTGAACAGGTTGCTGTTGTATTGGCTGCTGAACATACTGTTGCTGGACTGGCTGTTGAGCATACTGCTGCTGAACCGGTTGCTGCATCTGTTGGAAACCACCGGGAACACCACCCATAGCCTGTGCAAAGCTCTGCGAGTCGGTCTGGTGTGCACGTGTTGTGTAGTTGAGTGCCTGCTGCTGGTTGGCATCCATACGGTCCTGCTGGTGCATAGCGTTCTCGCGATACTCGTTCTTCATAGCCACAGCATCGTCGTAACGTTGCTGCTGGAACTGCTGCATCGCCTGCTGGTTTGCCGTATTTGCACCGGCGATAATCTTCACTATCTCCATCATCTGCTCCTGGCTCTGGTTGCCATGCGCTTGCTGCATCTGCAACATCTTCTGATAAAGGGCATCGTCCTTGTCTATCTGCTTCTGCAACAGTTCATTTACTTTACCACTGCCAAGTGCCTGTGCAAGAGCAACCTGTCCATCGCCTTGCAATTGAGCTATTTGTTTTGCAGCAATGGCTGCTGCGTCCATATTCGCCTCGACGTTGTCTCTGTTCATCTGAACATCGGCCGCTGTACGAGCCTTTTCCTCTTCACTGCGATTCTGCTCTTTCAGTTTGTTGAGGTCGGCCTCTTCCATAGCCTGCATCATTCGCATCTTGTCCTCCATACTTCTTCTTGAAAGCTCGGCATCGTCGAACTTGTCTTGGCGGGCACGGGTATAGTCGGTCTCCTCGTTCTCGCGACGCATCTGCTCCTCGCGCAGTGTCTGTTCCCAGTCGGCATTGCGCTGACGCTCGTCCTTGTTGAACTGGTAGTCGTCCTCGCGAACGCGGTTCTCGAACTTGTAGTCGTCCATTTTGCGAGCAGTGTCAAGCTCAACATCGGTCATCTGGTTCTCGTGCTGAGCACGCATCATATCGTGGTTTATACTACGCTGCAGCTCTTGATCCTCGACCTGCCACTGACGCTCGCGTTCCTCGTCCTCGATGCCCCAGTTGCGACGACGTGCAAGGTCTTCGCGCTCCCAGTCGTGATCTTGCTTCATATCGTCAAGAGCCCACTCGGCCTTGAGACGTGCATCGTCCACAGTGTGCATGTTCTGTATGCGTAGAACCTCGGTAATGCTCTCGCGCTGAATCTTGTTCTGCTCGAGTGCATCTTGTAGAACCTCAAGTTCCTCGTCCTTTATAAGACCGCTCTTCTTGAGGTCGATATATGCCTGACGCTCGTCCTCGTCGCTCTTTGCCTCGCGTATGCGTTTTTGTGCATTGAGGAACAGCACGAACTGCTCGAGCTCGTCGTCGTGGAGCATCTGGTCTTTGTTAATCTGCTGCAAAGCGTAACGCAAATCCTCGTCGTTGGTAGCCTGCTGAATAGTCTGCTTGTTGGTCTCAATAGCCAAGCGGTTGCGGAACTCGCCTGTACGCTGTAGATAGTCGAGCTCTTTCTCGGTGCAGTAGAGTTCGCGCTCTACACTGCGGAAACGCTCGAAGTCGGCATTGCTGTCGGTAATTTGCAACACCTGTGCACACTCGATACCGAATAGCTGCTGGTTAATGATGTTTGTAATTTGTATTTTAAGATTCTCAACCATTGCCGGTGCAAGACCCTCGCGCTGATAATCGACATTGCGCAAGTTCTGACGTAAGCAATTTTCAATGGTTGTTACAAGTATTTTAAAGAAGTCATTGCTTGTGCAGGTATTTCTGTCGGCAAGGTAGTTTGTTGCAAACGCGCTGATATTAGTTACCTTCAGCTGCAACATAACACCCATTTGAACATCAAAGATGCCAACAGGAATTGTATAGGGCTGATAATCAATGCCGTTACCGTTATCGACGCCACCAAAACTGAGCGAGATATTGCGCTTGCTCACAAGAATGATAGACATCACAGGCTCGGGGTTCTTGACCTTGAGCGCCTTCTCAACCTCGGCTTTCAGGCGACGTGCGCGCTCTTCGTTGTCGCGATTGGTTTTCTCCTTTTTAGCCGGTGTGGCACCAAAGACAAATTCCCAGCCACGACGCAAGAAACCACCGGCAATACCCAAAAGACCACCGCGCTCGGCAACTGTCTGGGGCTTTTTGTTGGCATCGGCAGCTGCACGTTTCTCCTTGTCCTGTTTTTCCATTTCGGCATAGAGCTTATCGAACTCCTGCTTTAACAGTTGTTCGCTACGCTGTGGCACGTTATAGGCACCGGCCTCCATTTGGGCGACAAGAGCACCGTTTACAAATATCATTGCCTCGCAGCCCTCTTGGATGATGAAGCCATTAAGGCCTGTAACCGAGTCGAGTTCGCGCTCTGTTATGCGGCGAGCAATCTGTCCGGGCTGAAGACCCCAAATAGCTTTGTTGCGCACAACATTCAGCTCATCTTCGTTAAACTCGTTAAGGCTACGTCCCCAAGCCGCCTGAGTATTATTACCGGCAGATTGCTGACTATCTTGTTGGGCACCCTGTTGAGCGGTGTTGCCACCCTCTATTCTCACGCGCAGGCTGCTAATCTTGTTTTCGAGAGCTGTAATACATTTCTTTATCTTTGAATTCTTGTCGCCGTGCTCTGCATTTTTATCGTTAAGCGCCTCTTCAATTTTCTCAATAATTGAATTTACCTCGGCCTCATCGTCGTAAGAGATTGCATCTTTATGGTCTTTGATGAACTTCTTCATTTCGGCACGGGCGTTCTTTATAGCGTACTGGGCCATATTGTTCAAATTTTCAAACTCGTGCTCTCTATCGCGTTGCTGTGCATAGCCCTGCGAGAATGAACCACCGGTTGCAGCACTGGCAATTCCTGCACCGATGCGTGAGAACACGCCCTTTTCGCCCGGCTGAACGGGAGCTACCTGTGCTACAGGAGTACCACAGCCTGTACAGAATTTTTGGCCGGGATTTAAAGCCTTGCCACAAGAGGGACATTGCAAACCAGCCGACTTGGCTTCGGGAGCCGGGGCCGGAGTACCACAGCCTGTACAGAATTTTTGGCCGGGATTTAAAGCCTTGCCACAAGAGGGACATTGCAAACCAGCCGACTTGGCTTCGGGAGCCGGGGCCGGAGTACCACACTTTGTACAAAATTTTTGACCGGGGTTCAACGCCTTGCCACAAGATGGGCATTGCAAACCTGCCGACTTGGTTTCTGGAGCCGGAGTACCACACTTTGTACAGAATTTCTGACCGGGATTTAATTCATTCCCACAATTAGTGCATTTCATAGTATTTTTGTTTTAAAGTTATTGTCGTTGTTTGTGTCACCAAAGGCACATTTTCGGCCACTCCAAAGTGGCACTTGCTGTTATAAATTGTCGACAGCAAACCATATTTACGCGTCACAGCACGCCTAAAGACGCTATAGCGCAAAATAGTTTTCGCAAATTAAACACAATTTAACGAAGATATATTAGTCCATTTTAGTCCTTATTAACACACTAAAACAAATGTTGATTAAAAACTACAAACTATTTACAAAAATAACCAAAAGTTTCTAAACCTACAATTCGATAACAACTTTTTTATATTATAGTTATCAAATATTTAAGTGAATCAAAATAGTTGGTTCTTAATATTAAAAATTTGACAATATGAAGCTCTTAAAAACTGTTTATCTTTTTGTTTTACAGAGACTTAAAGCTGTTTTTGCGATCATTTTCAAAAAATGGCAAAAATGGTCGCGAATAAGTCGCAAGAAAAGGGACTATCCATAATTTTGTGTAAATAGAGATTACAGGGTTCAAAATACGGACTCTGTAATTTTTTATTTATACATTTACCCAAACACACATTATTATGAAGCAAGAAGATCACAACGCAGTTCCCGATTCAGTATTGACAAAGGAGTTTCTCAGCCAATTCACAACTGTGGCTTGATTATGAATCAATTTATACTTATATTTGAAAACAGAATTCAGATATAGTTAAATACATCCGAATCCTGTTTTCTCATTTACACAATATTTAGGACACTTAAAACAGCAAAATAAATTAAACAGATGCAAAAGTTCAAGAAAAATCTTGCGCGCATATTCGATAACGACTTACGCACAAAACAATGGGAGAACTACCCCGACTATGCAATCATTGGTCTCATAGTGTTGAGTACCCTTTCTGTTTTTATATCTACGTTCAATGTGGGCCCGTTGTGCGAGAAGGTGCTTTCGGTGATTGACATTGTAACTGTTATTACTTTTACCATTGAGGTTACATTGCGCATTTGGGCAGCCGATGAACTGGACGAGAAGTACAAGGGTTTCTGGGGCAGGATAAGGTATTGCTTTACATTCTATGGTCTCATAGATATCCTGTCGACCTATACTTTTTATGTGCAGATGTTCATTCCGCTGCCATACTCTGTGCTTAAGGCATTGCGCGTACTGCGCCTGCTCAGGGTGTTCCGCTACATGCACTCTTTCCGTCTGTTGCAGACAGCCATTTCATCCAAGGCAAAAGAGATGTGGGTGTCGTTCCAATTCTTGGCTATTGTGACGCTGATGCTCTCGTTCGTGCTCTTCTTTTATGAGCATAATGCTCAACCCGATGTATATGACAATGGTTTTAAATCGGTTATCTGGGCTTTTGCACAGTATATAGGTGACCCCGGCAACTTTGCCGACACTCCGCCAATAACCTTTGTGGGCAGACTTATTGCCTGCGTCATAGGTCTGCTTGGTATTGCATTGTTTGCGGTACCTGCCGGTCTTATTGGTTCTGGATTCTCCGAGGCTATGGAGAATGAGAAACAGAACGATAAAAATCAGAAGAATATTTTAAAATTGCAGATTGCTTTTGAAAGGAAACTTGATCGTCCAACCGGTTTTATGATAATACCGCAACATCTGTCGATATGTGACATACAAGCAAGAATGGGACTGAAGGCTGATGATATTATGGATGCGGTGGAAGAATCGAATAATTTTCGCTTGATAAATCTTGCCGTTACTCAAACAATTGATGAACATCCTATGGATAAATTGGCAGTAGAACATTTTATTGTCAATCGTCCATATGGCTGTTACATTGATCGTGGCTCAAAGATTACTATTGTATCACCATCGAGCCTTGCCGATCCTTGTATAGGCAACTTTTCGTATTATCTTGCTATGATCGGTGGTTTCAACTACATAAGCCGTGAGATAGGCGAGATACGTCCTTATCGTTCGTATTATACCTTTGCTGATGTGAATCACGAAGAGAATCTTCCTCTTTATATGGAGGACTTGGAACGTCTGACATCGAGAGATGGAAGTTGGACACTTACAACTTTGGTAGCAAGTGGTGCGAACGAGCCTGTATATCCAACGATTTTTCATTTTACGGCAGGTGGAGAAAAGGGTGATGAACGTTTTGAGGGTGATAATCTTGTGATAGAGGATATGCCGGCTTACCGTGATTTCTACGAAGATTTGACTGCTGAACTCAAGGATAAATTCGAGATGGAATCTGATCATCAACGTTACCATACAGCAGCAACCAAAAATCTTTTTGCACGCAAGTTTCAAGAAGGTAAGGGCTGTCGCAATAATATTATCCTTCGCATAGCCTGGAGTGCCTGTCTGTGGGATATGCGACGTATTGCCATTGCAAAAACTATTGCAGATGCTCTTAATCATCATTTTGAAAGTGATGTGGAAAAGGTATATACTCCTGAGCTAAAGGAAAAGAAGAGTGGTTATTGATTATTTATTTACTATTGATTATGGAACTTCTGAAATCACTTTATACAATAAACAGTAAGTCGGGCTATGAAGGACTGATAAAGAGTTTTTTTATTGGGCTACTTGCTGATTTGGAACTTACTATTGAGGAGGATTGCATTGGTAATATATTTATAACAAAAGGTATTGCTGGAAGTTATCCTTGTGTAACAGCGCATTTTGATGAGGTGCATGCTCCAACGGAAAGGAATATCATTGTTGATGGTGATTTGATATATGCTGTTGACAACCAGGGGGAACACGTTGGCATTGGTGCCGATGATAAAAATGGTCTGTGGATAATAAGTCACCTGTTACACACGAAACAGGTGCTTAAGGTTGCACTTTTTGTTCAGGAGGAGCGTGATGGGGAAATGCCCGGTTGTCGTGGCTCTATGGCCTGCTCACTTGCTTTCTTTGACGATGTGCGTTATATTCTTGCTGTTGACCGCAAGGGAAACAATGAAGTGGTAACTGTTGGTAAGGGGAATATTCGTCTTTGTGATAACGATTTTATTCCTAACGACCTACTTCAAAAGTATAACTATGTGTGTGTGGACGGTGGTCGTACAGATGTCGTTGCTCTTAAGGAACGTGGCTTACAAATTTCTTGTTGCAATATAAGTTGCGGGTATTTCAATGCGCATAAACCTGAAGAATATTCTGTTTTTACTCATCTTGAGAATTCACTTGCTTTTGTGAGTGATATAATTGATAGAATATAATTAAATAATCCGTAGATTGATTTAAAAAGCTATGTACATCGTTAAAATTACTTTATGTAAAGTGGAACTCTACGACGAAAGAGGTTCTATCAGAGAACAATAGTTCATGGTAATGCAAGCCAAGCAAGATGAGTTGGGCGTGATATTGCTGTAACCTTAAATGGGCATGTAGAGATATACAGCGATAGAGGATGTTATATCAGGAGAATCTGATAAAAGTAGGGTCTTGCCCTTTGCAAAGGTGCTGGTATGGTACTTGTGAAAACTTTTTTTGAATTTTATAGTAAAAATAGGGGTAAATCAACTTATACCGTCGCAAGGAAAATTGAGCCTTAAATAACAACTTTTATTAGGGTAGTGGTGTTGAAGTTTATAGTTTAGTAGCATTTAATATAGGCACAAAAAAGAGAGCTACCCCCACTGGGACAACTCTCTATAAAGTATTAGGTTTTAGCTAATTACACTGCCTTCGGCTACGCCTTGGCGAGTAATAGCTGCGCTCGTTGCGTGTGAAAATAAATTTTCACTCACTCGCTTGCATATTACTTGCTCAATGCGCCAGCGATATCAACTGCGATAGCCCAACTCTGTTGGGCATCCTTGTCTTTTTGGAGCACCAACCACCCAGGTTGTCACCGATACTTAAGGAACCATCATCTTGGCGTGTGTGGTAGTACTGAGAAAACCTGCGAACCGACGCACGAGCGAGCGCAAAAGAAACTTGCTTGTTTTGCCGAGCGAGAAGGAGGAAAACAAAGTTAGCTGAACGTCTGAGTGCATACGGCCCATTGTATCTGTCATTTGGGCTAGTACTGTGGGGCGTTTGCATTCAAACCGTCCCTAAGTACCTGGCCATCTTATCCCTAAGAAACCGGCAACTCGTAAATGACGGTCGCTAAATGAGTTAAGACTCGCACAGTGGGTGTGTCGTAAGACAATCGAATCCCTTTGAAGTGAAAAATAACCGAATTGAAAATACAAATTCTATATAAAAAATATATTTGTCGTTTGCTTATTTTTCAGTATCCAAACATTTATTTAAACCAATTAAAAACTTTCTAAAGTTCATTTGTCATTACATCGAATAAATCGATATATTTGCAGTAAGAGTATAAAATATATGGCGAAAAAACAAGAAGATAGAACTATTGTACTCGATAACGGAACCGTTGCAAAAGCAACATTTCCTGTTGTAGTTTCTGCGAGTCGCAGTACAGATATACCTGCATTTTATTCGGATTGGTTCTTCCATAGGCTGAATAAGGGGTATTCAGCTTGGACTAATCCTTTTAATGGGGTTAAGTCTTATGTATCCTATGAAGATACCAAGTTTATTGTGTTCTGGTCAAAGAATCCTCGTCCTATTTTAAGTCACATAGACGATTTGAAAAAAAAAGGTATTGCTTGCTATATACAATACACTCTCAATGATTACGAGCAGGAAAGACTAGAAAAAGCAGTCAGGCCTATTACGGAAAGAATTGAGACATTCAAACTTTTAGTGGAGAAACTTGGCAAAGGTGCTGTCATATGGCGTTTTGATCCTCTTATTCTTACAGAAACTATAGGTGTTGATGATTTGCTCCGTAAAATTGAATTTATTGGTGATAGTCTCTATGGATATACAGAGAAACTTGTTTTCAGTTTTGCAGATATTGCTTCATATCGTAAAGTGAAGGCAAATCTTGAAAAGAACAATATCCGATATAAAGAATGGGATGAGTCCTCTATGATGGAGTTCGCGTCAAAACTTGCAGAGTTGAACAAGAAGTGGGGGTATGAACTTGCAACCTGTGGCGAAAAGATCGATATTGAGCAATTCGGTATTAAACACAATCATTGTGTCGATGACAAGCTTATAGTCCGTTTGGGCTATCGCTCACCGGAACTGATGAAATTCCTTAATGCTGAAATATTGCAGCCCCATGTTGTTCAACAGGATCTCTTCGCAATGGAAGAATCACCAGCCATTCCACAAGATGCCATTCTTCTTGATAATGGGGAGTATGCAATAATAAACAAGAGTAACAAAGATAAAGGACAGAGAGAATTTTGTGGCTGTATGAAATCAAAAGATATTGGTGAGTATAACACCTGTCCTCACCTTTGCGAGTACTGCTATGCCAATACAAGTAAGGAAACTGCAGTAAGCAACTGGCAACAACACAAAAAAAGTCCATTTGCAGAAACAATCACAGACAAATAATCATGGCTAAATATATTGAGAAAGGCACCAATTATGCATATACAATTGAACGAATAAAGAATATTGATTTTCGTTCAATTCGCTCCGTTTCTATTGAATTCACAAAAAGACTACCCTCTGATTTAAACAAAGAGGTATATGATAGTATTCAACATGGAGTGTGCAAACTACAAAGCGAGCCTGAACTAAATATGTATCTCCATGCACTTGGTTTAATGCATGAAGCAAAACTTCAACATGCTTTTAAACATCTTCCCAAAGACTTTGCAGAAAATTCGACTATTGATATTATAGATTATGGTTGTGGTCAAGCAATTGGAACAATTTGCTATGCGGATTTTTTACGCGAAACAGGCAAAAGCCAAAACGTGCGAAGGGTAATATTAATAGAACCATCTGAATTAGCTCTTAAAAGAGCTGCCTTGCACGTTTCTTGCTTTTTTCCAAAAGCTGAAATAATCACCATTCTTAAAGGTTTTGATGATTTAACAACAAATGACATAATCATAGACGAATCTATCCCTACTCTTCATATTTTTTCTAATGTAATAGATTTAGCAGACGATTATTTTAATCTAGAAACTTTTGGTAACTTAATTCAAAAGTGTTCTATTGGTAAAAATTTCTACATATGTATTGAACCTTACTTTTATAATGAAGAACAAGATGAAAAGACAGAACGTTTCATAAAATTACTTGACATAGATGTTAGTTATAGTGAAATTTTTCTTAAAGGAGAATTTGTCGAAGGTCATGAATGGACTTGCCAAGTTATAATAGGTAAAGATCGTTGTAAATGTTTAGATTGTATAAATACAGACATTAGTATTAATAACGATCCATTCGATATTAAGGTTGAAAAACTCATTAATTATGGATATAAGAAATTATCACACCTTAAGATTAAGAATGTTGTTGTAAACAAGAAAAATAAGTTTATAAGACTTGATTTTACTCTTTCAACAAATATACGTGGGCTTGTCACAGAAGATAATGGAAAAACTTGGAAAAAAGGGTTTGTAAATACAATATATACATCGTTATATGCTGTTTGTGATACATTATATAAAGGTGATGAAATTCCATTGGATTGGAGCATTCTTAATAGAATTGTAAAAAACAATAATAACACAAATCTTCTTAATAAGCTATTTATTGATGCAGATATAGATCTTTTACAGCTGGAAGTACCGGTAGGTAAGGAGTATGTAATTCCACTCAGTGATGCTAAGCTATTACAGATAAATACTTATAATCACGATATTATCATATCTCACATTATTAAGTTCAGATTAAGCAAAAAGGGATTGGCTACAGTTAATAATATTTGTAATTTGATTTTTTACGACAGCGTAGATGATGTTTTATTAATAATGGATTTTGCAAATAGTGCATATATAGATAAACAATACAATGAAGCTTTTAGATATTACAAATTAGCTGCTGAATTAGATTGTGCAGAAGCTCAACATAAACTAGGTAGATGTTTTGAATACGGTGATGGAGTTGAACAGTCATATGATGAAGCCATTAAATGGTATCGCAGAGCTGCAGAACACGGACACAAGGATGCAATGTTTTGTTTAGCGACCTGTTATAGATTTGGACAAGGGGTAAAGCGCTCATATAGTGAGGCTGTGAAATGGTATAAAAAGTCTGAAACCAAAGAGGCTTTATCTGCTTTAGGTGAAATTTATGATCGCGAAAAGCCTATTTCAAATTTCTTTAATAAACTTTTATTTATTTTTGGGAAATAATCGTAGCTGTATTATATTCGCAATGTTTCGTCGATGAAAAACGCATAAGAAGAATATCGATAATATATTGATATGTACATTAATACTTCTGCTAATGATGTTCTTCGCATATTTCTTACTGATTGTCTTATTGTAGGTTAGCAGATTTCTTATTATAAAAACAATACCCTGTTGTTGGTATATAAATTATTGATGCCGGCTTATTATTGATACTAATAGAGTTGACTGTAATACTGTAATGGGGGGGTATTCCCCATATAGAGACAGAAAATAGTGATGTTTTAATATTGGCTTATCGATTCTCTCTTAAATCAATTATTTTAATATTCAGGATTAGAATCTAATCCTTTGTTTAATCTGCAATGGTTTTATAGCTATTGTATAAATTTTATAATCATGAAAAAAGACGTTGTTTATATTAAAATTATTGATGGTGCTCAAAAGCATTATCAAAAAGAATGTTTAGTTTGTTACCATGGTAACGAAATTCCATTGGAAGTTAAAACTGGTAGAATTACATATTCTCTAAAAAAAGTAAATATTTATTATGATTGGGGATTTACCAAAGAAACATTAAATGATTGCTTAATGAAGTTTTATAAATTATTACAAAAGAATATTCCTAATATTTTTAACATTAAGCATGATTTCATAAAAATAACTTTTGGAGGAGGTGATATTATCACTGGTGCAGATCTAATTCTATCATATTGTAGAATTTAAAAATCAATAATATTATGTATAGAAGAAATATTTTTGAAACTTCTCGTAGCGATGATGTTGAGGCTGTTAAATCTTTAACAAGTGTTATCATAAGACAGTCGGCATTTGATGAATTCAAATGGTTTTTACAAGGGATTAATTCTGAAATAAGCGAAAGAACAATTGATGAGGTTTTTGAATATGTAGTATGTTTTGTGAAAGCCGTCTTATATAGTCTAGCCATGAAAGATGAAGAACGAGAATGGTTGATTCGTGAAACGGAAAACAAATACCATAGTGAGAAAATCTTCCTAAAATCATGGTTAAAGGTAAAGGCATAATGTTATATATTAATGGTTGAGTTTATAGAATACTAATTTTATTGAAAAGTAAAATATTCGGCATATTTTCGTCAAAATACATAAGCCACAGTCTACTTTAGCTCGATTTCCAATAAGTGAATAAATAGAGCACCGTCTTATGTTAGATTCCGTAGAATGTGATTAGACGGCCTATTTGCGACCACCCGAAAGGTGGTCGCTTTTTGGTCGCAAAAGGTCGCACGATATGGTATCATATAGGCTTATGTGGGCTCATTTAAGACCACTAAGTTAAATTGCCTTATGGAGACCTAAAGTGTCTTAAATGAGTTTTAATCAACTCCTAATACCCACCACAACACTCAACAAAAAAAGAGACATCCCCGAAAGGATGTCTCTGTATAAAGAATTAGTTATTAGCTAATTACTTAGAAAGTGCACCTGCGATATCAACTGCGATAGCAACAGTAGCACCAACCATTGGGTTGTTACCGATACCGAGGAAGCCCATCATCTCAACGTGTGCCGGTACTGAAGAAGAACCTGCAAACTGAGCGTCTGAGTGCATACGGCCCATTGTATCGGTCATTTGGGTCGTTACAACGGGTCGGATGCATTCTGACCGACCCTAAGTAACTGACCGTCTTACCCGTATGAAGCCGGGTTTGCAGAAAAACCGGTCGATAAATATGTAAGTACTCGTACAGTGGGTACGTCGTAAGGCAATCGAAACCCTTTGAAGTGAAAAATAACCGAATTGAAAATACAAATTCTATATGAAAAATATATTTGCCGTTTGCTTATTTTTCAGTATCCAAACATAGTTCCTTTACCTTTCGTAACGTGTTCACTGCAGATGTGATGTTTAGAAGTTTGCTCTATTGTTTTATTTATGTATGTTATACAATTGGTCTATAATAATGGTATAGGCATTTATGCAAGCAAATGTATAATTTTTCTTTATTGTATGAACCCAAATCATCCTCTCTATAATTTATTATTAGATTTCCATTTTCTTGCTTGTAGATTAATAAATTATATGCCAATAATATATCTACAACTTTTTCGCTTGCAATGTCAAATCCGAACGATGATATAAGATCTTTAATGTCTTCCAGTTTTATATTACTATTATTATTTGCTATAAATGAGAAAACTTGAGAAAACAAAAGTTCTTTTTCTTCTTCTGAAAAATATAAACTTAATTCGCTTTTTATTTCAGTAGTAGTTATTTGAATATATTTTTTTAGTATTTTTTTTAATGTAAAATGATCTATTGGATAGCTGTAGTCATCTTTACTTATAGTGTCTAAGAATGTAATGATATCTCTAGGCCTATAAAAAGTGAAATCCAAAACATATTTGAAAGAAGATTTCTTATATTCATTCCAGTTTGTTTGGATTAAACTAGACCAGGCATCGTTTTTATTATATGAAATAGCAAATTTGTTGAAATTAAGTTCAATTCTTTTATTTGCCATTTTCTTTAACGGAACACGATTCTCATTAAAATCATTACAATACCAATTAATGTCAATTCCATAGCTATTAATTAATTTTGCAGAATCGTTATATCTTGATACTATTACGTCGTTAATGTCTTTTCTTATAAATACTAAAATCTTCGCATTTCCAACATTAAAAACTTCGTTATTGTAGTTTCTAGCAATTCTTAAAAGTTCTATAATGTTATCATTGCATTCCTTGTTGTCTATAGAGTAATTAATATCTAAATCATCAAACAACAAGCAAAACTCATGTTCTTTTATTACATCAAAAGATAATATTTTCTTTACGATTTCTTTTAGTGGGGTAATCAATCGGTAATATGGTGCTTTCTTAGTTTTGCTATCAAAGTGTTTTTTAAAAATGCCACCAAATGCATGAGTCAAAACTTCAAAGTTGATTTCTCCCCCTGTTTTAATAAAGACTTCGTTTGTTTCAAATTTATCAATCTCAACACTACCAGTATTTCGCTCTAAAAATTTCTCGAGCTTCTGAAATTCTAGCGTGTATTTACCCGCTTGGCTTTTGACTATAAGTTTAACTATATTGATAAGTATCAGCCATTCAAACATTAAAGCACTATTACTTTCAATATTGTTTTTTTGCAATACATTTTCTGTATCAAAATCACTAATCCTTAGTAGTGCTGCATGTGCGTTATCTGTAATATCTGATATGTCTTTTATATATTTTGCTATAGCAGATTTGCCTACTCCTTTTCTACCTATAAATATAAAACGACCTTTGCTGAGTTCGTTCATTACATCTAAAAAATCTTCAAAATAATCTGTCAAAGATTGTCCTTCTATATTCTCTCCCTCAGCTTCAGGAAACCCAAAATAAAAATCTTTAGTCGTAATGTCCTTTTTGACTCTTTGTTTTGAAAAAAAAAACATAATAAATTATGAATGCTAAAGTTTTAAAACATTTTATTTGTTCGTGTAATGAGTTATGTGCGAATAATAATTGTATCAAGTTATGTCAAATTATTCCCTTCCTCCTACAAACCTCTTTAACAGGAAAGTAAGGAAGTATGGGAATGTATAGAATTTGCCATTGAAACCGATATTCTTATATCCCAACTTGATACCGTATTTTACATCGGGATATTTATCTTCTCTCAATAGGTTGTTCAGTGATGCCGTTGCTCCATCGTTGGCTTTTACTTCTATTGGTATAAGCGAGTCGGCATCTCTTACAAAAAAGTCCATCTCTATTGAAGGTCTGTCATTGCTATAATAGTAGAGGTTATATCCCTGTTTTACAAGCATATCTCCTACTATATTCTCATAAATAGCCCCCTTATATGTGCCCAAATTCTTATTGGCTCTCAAATCTTCTTGAGCTTCCTCGTCAAGTGAGGCAATCAAAAGTCCTGTGTCTTTGAAATATATTTTATATAGTTTGGGGTCGTAGTTCCCTTTAAGAGGAAGCTCGGGCTGGTTCATACAATAGCATATGTTGATTACACCGGCATCGGAAAGCCATTCTACACAACCGATGTAATCTCTGTTGCGTGCATTCTTGCCAATCTTTGTAATTTGGAAACGCTTGTTTTCCTTAGCCAGAAATGTTGATATATGGTTGTATACAGCCTTTACTTTTGCTTTATCCAATCCTTCTACATATTTTGTAATGTCCTCTTCGTAGTCTTTTAGCAACTGCTTTTGAATAGCCAATGTGCCGCTAAAGTTTTTGTTTTTGATGTATGTGTTTACAACCTCGGGCATACCACCTATAGTTACATAGTCACGGAACAATTCCATAAGAATATCCATCTGCAATTGTCCAAGAGGCTTTACTTCCAGCATATGCTTATAAAGGTCCTCAATAAAATCCTCATTGTATCCCTTTGCCCAAAGGAACTCCTCAAAATCCATTGAATGCATTTCGTAGTCTTCCTTATAGCCCACGCTATTGGATTCAATCTCTTTATAGTTGATACCCATCAAAGAACCGGAACAGATAACATCGAATCTGCCATCAAGTTTAAAGAATTTCAATGACGTTGCACAATTAGGACAAGCCTGCAATTCATCAAAGAAGAATATTGTTTCACCAGGTACAAATTTGAATTTAGGGTTCAGTAGCGAGATGTTTTTGAGAATCATATCAACCTCAAATCCGTCATCAAATATCGCTTTGTATTTCTTTTGTTCCACAAAGTTGATTTGTATCACATTTGCGTAATTTTTATTGGCGAACCATTCTATGGAGTGCGTCTTTCCAATTTGGCGTGCACCCTTTATGATGAGAGGTTTTCTATCTGGATTATTCTTCCAATCAACCAAATAAGCATCTATCTTTCTTTTAAGCAACTTCTCCATACAGCTAAAGTATTAATAATGATATGCAAATATAACAAGTTTCACATAATTACACACTAAAATAGGTCTTGTTTTCACATAATCCGCCATTGTTTTCTGAATTTTTTCACATTTCCCATACTGTTATATCTTATGTTCAACAGTTTTTGTGTTCAAATAATAGCAAATAACGCTACTGAACACAATATTTCAGTAACCATTTTAATCAAAGATTTATATGAACAAAACAGCAGTAATCTATTCGAGAGTTTCAAGTTTAGGAGAACGGCAGAGTAATGAACGCCAAATTGAGGACTTGAAAATTCTCGCCAAACAGAAAAACCACACAATCGTAAAGATATACGAAGAGAAAATATCAGGAGCAAAGAAAAATGCAGAAAGACCAATTCTCACTGAATGCTTGGAATACTGCATTTTCAATAATGTAAAAATCCTACTCTTGTCAGAACTCTCTCGTCTTGGTAGAGATGTAGACGAGGTACTCAAAAACGTTATGCTATGTAAGGAACACAAACTGAATGTCTATTTTCAGAAAGAGAACCTTAGCATATTTGACGATTCAGGTAAAGAGCATCCTTTCCTTACAATCTTTATAGCTATTCTTGGCACTGTAGCCCAGATGGAACGAGAGAATATAAAATTTCGTCTTGACAGTGGCCGTGAACTCTATAAACGAGGTGGCGGCAAACTTGGTAGAAAGACCGGCTACCGCAAATCGAAAGAAGAGAAAGCGGAGCAGTATGCCGGAGTTATCAAGCTACTGAAGAGAGGATATCCGGTGAGGAATATCGCCAAGATTGAAGGCGTTGGAATTTTTACTGTTATGAGATTGAAGAAAGAGTTTTGTGACTAAACACAACAATTTCCCAAGAGTACCTATAGGCGGTGGCCTTGGGGATATTTTTCTTTATTGCTTGTTTTACCCTTTTATCCTTCCTATAAAATGCAACAACGGGAATTTGCGTTTGCGTTTGATATCAACAATATGTACCACGCCTTCGTTGGTGAGTGTCTTTAGTTCAAGGGAATCATCCTCGGCAACGAGATGATTACGCAACATCCCTCTCCCTCGCTTGATACCACGTCAATCATTCCTCCGTGGTTCACGATAATCTGTTTGCTGAGTGACAGTCCTATTCCGCTACCGTTTCTCTTTGTCGTGAAGAACGGTACGAAAATCTGTTCCTGCGCAGGAGCTATGATTCCTATTCCGTTGTCCTTTACCTCAATGATGGCCTTCTGGTTTCCTTCCTCGGTGTCCATCCCGAACGTGAGGATGACCTCTTGTGCGTATCCTTCACTGCTCTCATCAATGCATATTGCTTTTTCCGCGCACGCCTCAAGCGCATTCTTTATAAGGTTGATGACCACCTGTTCCAACTGTGTCCTGTCGGCATTGATGGTAGCGTTGTCGCATCCCTCTATCCGGAACTTGATGAATGGCTCGGTATAAAGCCTCTGCAATTCGTCCACAAACTCCTTTATTGTAAAACAACTCTTTTGTGGGGCTGCCAGGCGTGTGAGTTTCCTGTAGTTCTCTACAAACGATAGAAGGCTGGTGCTGCGCCTGTTGATTATCTCAACTCCCTGGCGTACGCTCTCCAGTTCCTCGTTTCCGTCAAGCACGGTGCTGTTCCTTATGTTGTCGCACAGGGTAGCCGACAGCGAGATAATAGGTGTCATTGAGTTCATGATTTCGTGGGTAAGTACTCTTACCAACTTGTGCCAGGACTCGATCTTGCTCTTTTCGATGGAGTTGTGTATATCCTTCAGCACTACAATATTGCGGTACGAGCCTCCGCTTGTTATGCGCGTGCTGCTCAGGGTGTACTCCGTACCGTCTATCGTAAGCTCGTATCTGTTCTCCCTTACTGCATCGGTAATCTCCTTGGGCATTGACTCCCCGTTGCCTATAAGCTTGTCTGCTGTGCGGTTGCGCCACTCGGCAAGGCCGTTGTCCGTAGCCACAATGACAGCTGCATCGACCTTGTCAATCAGTTGCTTGTAGAAGTGCAGCTCCATCTCGCTTCCTGTCAATCTCTTCTGTAGCTGCCTCTGATGCTTTCTCTCGCTCTCGAGCATCTTCTCGAACCTTGCGTACAGCATAATCTGTCTGCATATAATAGCCACACAGGCAATTGAAGCTCCCGTACCGCACATCCACAAAGAATGCATGTAGGCAATGGCGGCGACAGTAATGCTTGTGGCTATGAGTATTATGTTTATGATGAACTCCTTTTTCATGAAACCGTCTGCTTTTATTGTTTGCCTAATTTGCGGTACAGCGCGTATCTTGTTATTCCCAATAGCTCAGCCGCACGGCTTATGTTGCCGTTGGCGCGTTTCATTGCCCTTTCTATGGCATCACGCTCAAGCTCCTCAAGGTTCATTGTCAGCTCGCCAGTGTGCACGGACGCCTTCTGTTGCTGCTCCTTCTGCGGAATCATCAGGCTGTACGGCCTTATCAATGACGTGTCCTCCATTATCACGGCTCTCTCAATGGCGTGCTGCAGTTCCCTGACGTTGCCTGGCCAGTGGTATTTCTCAAGCATAATCCTCGAGTCCCTGCTGAATCCCTTTATCTTCTTATTGTACTTGCCGGCGAATTTCTCAAGGAAATACTCGGCAAGCAGTATCACGTCCTCACCCCTGTCACGCAGTGGCGGAATCTCTATCTCAATGGTGTTTACCCTGTAGAGCAGGTCCTGCCTGAAAGTGCCCTCACTTACCATTGACTGCAGGTCGGCATTCGTGGCCGATATAATCCTTACATCGATATTGCGCTCCTTTGTACCGCCTACACGCGTTATCTCGCGCTTCTCTATAGCTGTTAGCAGCTTGCTCTGTGCCTGCGGTGACAGGTTACCTATCTCGTCAAGGAAGAGCGTGCCGCCCGATGCCACCTCCATTCTTCCGGCCTTGGCCGAGCCTGCCCCAGTGAACGCCCCTTTCTCGTAACCGAAAAGTTCGCTCTCGAACAACGCTTCGGGCACTGTGCCCAGGTCAATCGCCACGAACGGGTTCTCGTTACGTTGCGACATCTGGTGAATGAGGCGTGCCACCACGTCCTTTCCTGTGCCGTTCTCTCCAAGTACCAGTATGTTGGCATCGGTCATCGCAAAGCGCCCTATGTTTGCCTTTATCCTCTGCATTGCCGGCGACTCGCCAATAAGTATCGGGCCTTCGGCACTGCCGTATCCGCCAAGCGCAACAATCTTCTCCTTCAGGCTCGTGACCTCAAAGCGCGACATCCTCAGCTCCATTCCCGATTTCAGGGTTGCCAGCAACTTGTCATTGTCCCACGGTTTGGGGATGAAGTCTGTGGCTCCTGCCTTGATCGCCCTGATGGCCTTCTCCGTATCGGAGTACGCCGTCATGAAGATGACCACAGCGTCCTTGTCTATCTCCAGAATCTGCTCAAGATACCTGAAACCCTCCTGGCCGCTCACGGCGTCGCGTGTGAAGTTCATGTCAAGCAATATCACGTCGGGCTCGAACACCTTCATGAAGTGCCCGATGCGTTGCGGGTCTGTCGCCACCCTTATTGCCTGGGTGTGTGGCTTAAGCAACAGGTTCAGCGAGAACAACACGTCCTCATTGTCATCTATGATAAGTACCTTTCCTTTATACATGTCGGTTATGGCTTACTGCGTGCCGCAAAGATAAGAATTGATTTTTAAAAAAATGTATTGAAAAGTGTTCGATATCGCACGTTTTTTGTGCGTTAATGCACGCTGTTGTGTTTTGTTGAATTTTGATAAGTTGTTGTGTGCTAATAGAGTAAGTGCTTTGGTACGCAATTTGCTTATATGAATGTGACGATGTGTCATTCACGTAATAAAACCGAATTGATTTATGAAACAGATTATCTTTTGCCTGCTGATGGCTTCAACGCTCACTGCGACGGCCGCTGTGCCCGACACCCTTGAGCTTACCCTTGACAATGCCATCATGTTTGCGCAGGCACGCTCGTCCGATTCCAGGGTGGCGCGCCACTCGTTCCTTGCCTCGGAATGGAGCTACAAGTTCTACAAGGCAAATTACTTGCCCAGCCTCACGTTCTCGTCGAGTCCGGCGCTTAACCGTGCGATAAGCAAGATAACATTGCCCGATGGCACAAGCTCCTTTGTCAGGCAGAACCAGCTGAGCACCAACGCGACACTCTGCATCACGCAGAACATTGCCCTGACCGGTGGACAGCTCTTCCTAAAGAGCACGCTCCTGCGCAATGACGAGTTCGAGAACAAGACCGTAGCCTACAACTCACAGCCTGTTGTGATAGGCTACCAGCAGACACTGTTCGGCTACAACTCCCTCAAGTGGTCACGCCGTATTGAGCCGCTCTATTATTCACGTGCCGAAAAAAGCTACAACGAGAGCCTTGAACTGATAGCCTCGCGCGCGGTTACTTATTTCTTTGCCGTGGCACAGGCGCAGACAGAACTTGAAATAGCACTCTACAACTACGCTTCGGCCGATACATTGAACAGGTATGCGCGAGGACGGTACGATATCGGCAGGATAACCGAGAGCGAGATGTTGCAGCTTGAGCTCAACAGAGTGTCGGCCGAGGCCAATGTCCTGAGTGCACGTAACCAGCTTGATGATGCGATGCAGACTCTCTGTTCCTATCTCTCCATTGACAATGGTGTTGTCGTCGAAGTCAAGGTCGATCCCGTGGTCCCCAGCCTGCATGTGGAGCCCGAGAAGGTGCTGGCTCTTGCACGTGAGTATAGCCCCGATCCGGTCTCCTTTGAACTGCGTCTGCTTGAGGGACAGAGCAACCTTGCGCAGGCAAAGGCCAACTCGGGACTGCAGGCAGACCTCTATTTCCAGCTGGGTCTTTCACAGACAGCCGACAACCTGCCGGGCAGTTACCGTTCGCCGCTTAACCAAGAATATGCAAGCATCGGCATCTCCTTGCCCATACTTGATTGGGGCAGGGGTAAGGGACGTGTAAAGGTCGCCGAGTCCAATCTAAGGCTCATAGAGACTCAGGTCGAGCAGGAGTACAAGGATTTCGAGATAAACATTGGCCGTCTTGTCAGGCAGTTCAACCTGCAGGCCTATCGCGTGGAGATTGCCGCTAAGACAGCCCAGCTTGCCCAACAGCGCTACGATGTCGCAAGGCACCTTTATATGCTCGGCAAGTCCACCATTCTCGATTTCAACACGGCCACACAGGAGAAGGATGCCGCCTACCGTGGCCACATCAGCGCCATTGAGCATTTTTGGAGCCTGTATTACGGGTTGCGCAGTATGACAGGCGGCAAGGTTTTTGAATAAAATAAAAACATAAGAATAATGGATATTAGAATCAAAAGACGCCCGTGGTATGTAAGACACGCCTACTCAATGCTACTGGGGCTGGTAATCGTTACAGTACTTGGCGTGACTCTCCCTATGCTGCTTGCACCGTACACGGTATACGTGAAGGCTAAGGAGGTGGATATGGCCGAGGCTACGCTCGGTGAGTTCAGTGAATATCTTGATGTAGAGGGAGTGGTACAGCCCATATCAAACGTACAGGTGAACTGCGGTGAGGGAGGTTTTGTCTCACGCGTGGTTGCAGGTGAAGGAGCCATGCTTGAGGCCGGTGACACAATCCTTGTCATTGATAACCCTGAACTCATGAGGGAGATTGAGGAGCAGAGGATACTGTGGGAGAAACAGCAGATGAACCATGCACAGCAGTGCTATCAGATGGAGCAGAAGAGCCTGACACTGCGTCAGCAGGTACTGCAGGCCGAGTATGAGATGGCGCGCCTTACCAAGAGCTATAACCTTGATAAGGAAGAGGCTGCCATGGGTATAAAGAGCAAGGCACAGCTCGAGGTTGCCGAGAATGAGTACAGGTACAATGTGGAGCGCACCCGCCTTACGCTCGAGAGTCTCCGCTACGATTCTGTGATGACCGTGTTGCAGCGTTCGTTGCTCGACAATGAGCTGGCAAGCGGCCGCAGTGTATATGAGCGTGTCGTGCGCCGTGCCGCAAACCTTGTTGTGCTGAGCCCTGTGCGTGGGCAGTTGGGCGGCCTGTCGTTCGCTGTAGGACAAAGGGTATCAGCGGGCGAACGTGTCGCCGAGCTCAAGATCCTTGAAGACTACAAGGTGAAGGCCTCGTTGAATGAATATTACATTGACCGCATATCCACCGGCTTGCCGGCCTCCACAACCTGGCAGGATGAGAAATACCCATTGCTCATAACAAGGGTAGTCCCTGAAGTCAAGGGCAAGACATTTGATGTAGAGCTCCAGTTCACCGGAGCGAAACCCGACAATATCCGTGTGGGCAAGAGCCTGCGTGTTCAGGTAGAGTTAGGCAAGCCCGAGAGTGCATTGATGATACCACGCGGTGATTTCTACTCCGTATCGGCCGGGCATTACGTCTATCGCCTTGACGAGACCGGCGATGTGGCCGTGCGTACACCGGTTGTAATAGGCCGGCAGAACCCCAAGCAGCTGGAGGTAATCAAGGGCCTTGAGCCAGGCGATGTGGTGATAACATCATCATACGCGGAGTTCATTGATGCCGCAAGGGTAAAGCTTAAATAGTATGTGAGTGAATTTTGGAATATAATGTATTTGTTTAATTTTGTATAGAATTATGGAAAAGATGATCAAGACTGAAAACATCAGGAAAGTGTTCCGCACCGAGGACGTCGAGACTTGGGCGCTCAATGGAGTGGACATAGAGGTAGCAAAGGGTGAGTTCGTGGCCATTATGGGGCCGTCGGGTTGTGGCAAGTCCACATTGATGAACATATTGGGCCTGCTTGACAGCCCTACCGAGGGCAGCTATTGCCTGAACGGGACCGACGTGGCTCTCTTTGGCGAGGACGAGCGCACGGCACTCAGGAAGGGTGTCATAGGGTTCGTGTTCCAGAGCTTCAACCTTATCGATGACCTCAATGTGTACGAGAACATAGAGTTGCCCCTGCTTTATATGGGCGTTCCCAAAAAGGAGCGCAAGAAGAGGGTCGAGGAGGCTATGGAACGGATGGACATCGCGCACCGTGCGGGTCATTTCCCACAACAGCTGTCGGGCGGTCAGCAACAGCGTGTGGCCATTGCGCGTGCCGTGGTCACCAATCCCAAGATAATCTTCGCCGATGAGCCCACGGGTAACCTTGACTCAAGGAAAGGTATTGAGGTCATGGAACTGCTCAAGCAACTCAATGGTGAGGGTACCACGGTGGTTATGGTCACCCACTCGTTGCGTGATGCCTCGTATGCAGGGCGTGTGATAAATATGTTCGACGGGCAGGTAGCCACAGAGATCCATCAATAACCCTCAAATACGGCAATATCATGTTAGGACACTATATGAAAGTGGCAGTGAGACAACTGCTCAAGTACAAGTTCCACACCGTGGTCTCGGTGCTGTGTATGGGAATCGGTCTCACATTCAACGGTTATATGAACCTCTTTTTTGAGACTTCAATAGAGCCTGAGAACAAATGCACTATCTATCTCAACGGCAGATTAAGCCATGCCTCGGAGTTCTTTCAGCTCAAGGACAGTGGGGTCGAAGGCCTGGAGAATATAGTTGGTGTGACATTACGTCCCATAAGTGCAAATGCCTATGTCGAAAGCAAACCGGAACTTCCGTTTCAGGTGGGAGTCCACGGTATATCAGACATCTTCTTCAGGTACAGCGATGGTGTAATGCAATACGGATCCTACTGGATACGTGAAGGACGCGATTCCATAGGCAAGAACGAGGCTATCATAAGCAAGGGGCTTGCAAAGAAGATCTTCGATACCGAAAGCGCAATAGGCAAGAGCATCACGCTGGCAGCCGACAGTCTCAACAAAGCCGTGAACTATGAAGGGAATTTTGAAGGTCACGAATATTTCTCGACCACCTATCGCATAGTGGGCGTGCTTGACATGGGCAACGATGTCACCTCCTGGATGTATGTACCATTGGTGCAGAACAATACAGCAGTACATGTCTCGGCCGATCTGATTGACGGGTATTCGGTAAAGGAGGCACAGGAGAACCTCAATGCCGTCCAGTGGAGAGCGTCTGCCGACGGTGAGCCATTAAGTTTTTACCTGTCAGCACGGGAACGTGATATGACTTACTGGTTGGTGCTCGTTGTCGTTAAGCTCTTCTCGTGGCTGATATTCATCATCGGTTTCGTGAACTTCATGAAATTCATGGTCCAGATGTTCTACACACGCCAACGCGAGATTGCCCTGCGCAAATGCATGGGCTCGGACAGCAAGGGACTCTATGCGCTGCTTGCAAGCGAGGTGGTGCTGGTGCTGTTGTTGTCGTTCCTTGTGTCGTGTATCGTGAGCGAACTCTCGTTGAGCTACGTAAAGTATATGAACCTTGATTTCAATATGTATGTCGATTTCAGGCTGCTCTTTATGTTACAGTTGAAGGCTACGGTCATTGCGCTGGCCGTGGGACTTGTCGCTGTGCTGTTCCCCGTACTGAGGCTGCGCCGTGTAGAGATGAAGGGCGCAATGGTGCGCCGTCGCCAAGGAAAAAAGACAAGGAACATCATGTTCGCCTTGCAGTTCGCGATAACGATAGTCTTTTTATGTCTTCTTGGTTTCGTAGTACTCGGCAATAAAGTCGATAAAGGATGGTTGCCAAGGCAACTCTCGGGCGCAGAGCGCGAGAGGATAATAGCAATTTCACGTTATACGAATTTCTGGGATGAGATACATCCCCAGATTGCGAATCTTCCTGATATCGAACTCGTGGCAAGTGCCCATAGCTGTACCATATTATCAGATGTCCAAATGTATGTCACGGTTGCAGTCGGTAGTGATACTGTATATTCGCGTCTGCTTGCCATGGGTGACCCCAATTTCTTTGAGATGTTCAATATCAATGTCAACGGCAAGCTTGTCAAGTCGTCCGATAGAGGCTATATGTACGTGGACAAGGTGCTCCATGAGAGGCTTATGCAGAACGGCAATTTTGACGGAACAGTGAGCCGTGATTTGTGGAAATATCAGATTGCAGGTGTGATGGAGGATGAACTCTTCCCTTTCACGTCCGAAGCATTTATTAGTGGTGAAGGCCTTATACCGTTGTGCGGATTCGTTTTCAGTGTAGAGGAGGCCGCCCATACCGATTTCTTCTACAGGGTGAGAAAAGGTGCATCGGTTGAAGATGTGAAGAAATCGATAGAGACCATCATACGCAAGTATGTCCCTGAGAGCTTCGAGGTAAAGGTGAATACCATTGGTGAACTTCACCGTATGGTTCATCAGTCAATCACGTCGCTTTTGCATCTTGCCTATCTTCTCGTTTTCATCTGCATGCTCGTGTTGGTGCTGAGTGTGTACTCCTCAATCTCACTCGATGCGGAAACACGCCAGAAGGACATTGCCGTGAGAAAGATTAACGGTGCAAGGAAAAAGGATATACTCAAGCACTTTATTCTTCCTTATGTAACTACATATCTGGTAACATTCATCATTGTATATCCTTTACTGTGCTGTCTTATGTACTGGGCGACACAAGGAGGTGCAAAAATGCAAAGGAGTCTTATGGAGTACTATTGCCCTTATGGAGTCTTTATATTGGTTGTCACGTTGGGATTGCTGCTGCTCACCACATGGCACAAGATAAAGCTGATAATGAAGGTGAACCCGGCAGACGTCATCCGCCGCGAGTGATGGCGGCTTCTGTGTCATGAAACAATAAATGTGATAATATGGATGTTGTCCCTGCGCAACCTATCATGCTGGGCATAGCGAACCAACGGTCCTGCCCGAAGGGGATCAAAGCCGAGCATCGTGTGGGAAAATAACTATGGGTCAACATCTATGTTATTGTCTATCTAAAGAGCATTTTTTAGATTCAGTCTTTTGCCGTGGGTGAAATTTACTTTTCATTTGAGTTGAAGTTTTCTTCCGAGATGAAAGATTGAGAAATCAATGTACCCTTGTAACAAACAGGCGGTTTGTCTGTCTTATAGTAAAAGTGTATTGTTAAAACATAATTAGATTATATGAAAAAACTATTTTTAACCCTCATTATCGCATTTGCCACCGTATGTGGCTTTGCACAGGAGAAAATTTTGGACAATATATAACAAGAGACCTTGATGTGTTTGAAAACCTTATAAAAGCGTTGTAATATTACATATTGAGTTTAGAGCCCCTGCAACCTGCGTTGTAGGGGTTTCTTATATTTATTGCCTGCCTCTTTGTCGAAATGCGCCAAACGCAGCCAATTCCCACCCAAGTCCTAATAGGTGTAATAAATAGCAAAGAATGTTAATAAAGAATTTGTATAACCTGTTTTGTGGTTCAGAATCACAAGATGGGCGTTCGGATTGTGCCCCGGATGTTATCGATAAAGCGAGCACAAAAGTTATAATACCTGAGAGATTCAAAAATGATATTGAACGACTTGAAAATTATTGCGGAGTCGAGTTGAGAAGCGGACTCTGTATCGAAATTGAATTGAGTGAATTGCTGGAGATTTTACCAAGAGAATACCGCAAAGGGATGCTTATGAATTTATTATGTGACAACGATTAATGTCAATTTTCTGGACGGTGTCAAATACCGTCGCAAAACCGTCGCAAAATATCCAATTTTGTGGCATTTTTAGAGTTAAATAATGGTATAGTCAACTTATACCGTCGCAAGAAAAATCAGGAGTTTTAAAAGGTGTTTCTGTTAGGGTAGTGGTGTTGATGTTTATAAGTCGGTATCATTGAACAGGGCAATAAAAAAGAGACATCCCCGAAAGGATGTCTCTGTATAAAGAATTAGTTATTAGCTAATTACTTAGAAAGTGCACCAGCGATATCAACTGCGATAGCAACAGTAGCACCAACCATTGGGTTGTTACCGATACCGAGGAAGCCCATCATCTCAACGTGTGCTGGTACTGAAGAAGAACCTGCAAACTGAGCGTCTGAGTGCATACGGCCCATTGTATCTGTCATAAATCGCTCGTTCATGTCATGTTTGTTTGACAGCCTTTAAGTGTTTGAATATTAGTAGATTATGCTTTTTGAAGTTTCTAATTAAAATCTTTGTGACGGTGTTCGTCACTGAGACGTCACACAAAAAGTATATGTTTAATAAAAGTAATTATAATCTATCCTTTATAGTAAGAGCCAGCAAAGTAAATAAGACAGGTAAAGCACCTATTGAGGTATTGATTTCTCTTGGGGATGAGCGTGTCGTGTTTTCAACAGGTAAGCTTATAGCTATAGAATTATGGAACAAAGACAAACAATGTGTACGCGGTGTAAATTCAGAAGCAGTGGTCTTGAATGAATTTCTAAAAAGTATTCGTGTTCGTATATATGAAGAAGAAATAAAGTTGGTAAAACATGGATTTGCTGTTACCGCTACATTGTTACGCGATGCTCTAATGAATAAGGTTGAATTGGTTAAAGAAGAAACCATATTGAGTGTTTATAGAAAACATAATGAATTGCAATATAAACAAATTGGTCTTGGAGTATCTAAAGGAACGTACGCTAATTCAAAACATGGTCTTGAACTTTTAGAAAAGTTTATTCAAGAAAAATACAATCGTAATGATGTTTTTTTGCGTGAACTGAACCGTGATTTTATTGAGGAATTTCGTGTCTGGCTTTTAGCAGAGCATCGCTTGTCACATAATGGTGCAGTGAAGTATCTTGCATTATTAAAAAAGGTCATTAATCGTGCTGTCGCTAATAACAAGATGGCTTTTAATCCATTTGCAAATTTTAGATTAGAAAGACAAATCGTTTCTCCAGACTTTCTGACGGAAGATGAACTTCGTAAGATTATCAACTTTAATTCGCCTTTACCCAGATTAGAGCGTACACGTGATATGTTTTTGTTTGCATGCTATACAGGATTATCTTATATAGATGTAAAAACTTTAAAGGCTGAACATCTGGAACGTGATAATCAGGGAAGAATGTGGATAAAGAAGAAGCGTGTGAAAACAGGTGTTCTCTCTCGTATTCCATTATTACCAAGTGCAAAAATGTTGTTGGATAAGTATGCTGGTGGTGAAACATTGATGCCAATTTATTCAGATAAGGAGGTTAATCTTTATCTGAAAGATATTGCAATATTGTGTCATATAGATAAACGTATAACCTATCATACAGCAAGACACACGTTTGCAAGTACAGTTACATTGGCGAATAATGTATCATTGATAGTTGTTTCAAAAATGTTAGGTCATTCTAATGTACGAATGACAGAGCATTATGCAAAGTTAGTAGATAATTGCATTGGCGAAGAAATGGATAAGTTGATGAATACATATTCGTGTGATTAGAATTATTTATAATTGCTAATATTAGAAATTCTCACCTGTATTACTACAAGCGAGAATTTCTTTCTATTTTTGCCAATAAATAACTAATGTAATGATAGAAGAATTACCAGATATAAAACAGACCATCGAAGATTATGACAACTATCAAGATATAGAACTTCTTGATTATGTTTGGGAAGTTGCAGACCATTTTCTGCCTAATATTGATGGTGCTATGTCTAAAGCTCCTGCGATTTTTTGCGAAAGATACCATCAGCGATATTTGCCAATCGAAGAAAGATATGAACGGCACAAGAATTTTTATCTTTCTAATATATCTTTTGATGATTACTTAAAAACTGATAATAAGCCATTAAAATCTAATTTTAAAGAACGATATTTGAATAATGAGTGTTTACAAAATACCATTTCCGCGTTTGGGCTTAATGTTAGCAAATTATGGTATTTGCTCCTATTCGTGCATGATTATATCGAAGATTTAGGAAATAATTCTCCAGCGATTGGTAAAAGTACATTGCAAGATTTTAACGATTTTGCGGAAAAATTATCAGAAGCTACAAGTATAATCTTGAAGAAAAGCAATAGAAAAAGTTATACTGTGGAAAAAGAGGATACAATCAAAATCGTACAGGTTGCTATACAGCATTATATTAAATCCTATAATGAAATTATAAATAGTGGAGAAGTAGAAAGGCTGAACGACATTAATAGTTCAATAGTTGGTGATGCTTGTTTTCTTAATTTTAAAGATAGGTCATATCTTGACATATCATATAAGAAATGGAAATTTGCAGAAATATTCCTCTACTTTTTGAAAGAAAGAAAAGCAATAGTACCCAAAAACTCGATATATAATGTGTCAAAAGATAAGATGTTGTTTATCTCACGACTTATATATACGGTAGGATACGATGGTAAGCGATATAATGAATCTCATGACAACGAGGGCAATCCAAACAGGATGTTATCAAACTTGTTAAGAAGATATATTAAAGAAGATTTTCCAATGCTTACAGCTGGTCACTATATGCTTTAATCTAAGTAATATTTTATAATATAAATGCGTACTGAAAAGGTGAAACTTTTGGTACGCATTTTTTTGCGTACTGAAAAATGCTACTTTTTCTACACACATGGGCTTCAAGAAAAATCCTTTGCTACACATTGATGTAGCAGTACCTTTGCATTGTCAAAAGGACAAGTTATCATTGAAAAGGTGAGTTGAAGATTCATTCCAAAGAAGCAAGAGGAGTTCACACCGAAGAACAGTAAGTGGGAATCAAGAACCATCAATCCCAAACAATGAGCTTGCACCACCAATCAACAACAAGGGCGCCCTTTGGAGATTGATAAGAAGTTTAATCATTAAAAAGTTTAATAAAATGGAAAACGAAAAAAAAGCAAAACCTGCGAACTCAATCGCAACAGTGAGCAATAACGCAGTAGCTACTGCAAGTGTAGAAATGGTTCAGTTCAAGACTTTTAAAGCCAAGATTAAAGGCGAAGTACAGGAGATTATCCTTGCTCGCCATAAATACTCTATGGACTGCCTTAAGGCTTCTCAGATGAAGCAACTTGAGATGATTGATAAGTCGAAAATGTTGAACGTAATCTACCACGTTTCAACATCTGAAATTTTTTACTCAGCAGAAATTGCTCTTTTTGACTACGAAGGTAATGAAATCCCAACAGGAACACCCAATGTCTACATTCCTGTAGAAACAGCAGACACCTATTATCGCTTCTCGATAGATGAGGTACTCAAGACTGTAGAAGTACACTCATTTGCTGATGTACAGGAGTTTGCCGAGGTAACAGGCACAACCAACCTGTTCAGCAGGGGCTTGACCTCAAAGGAAAAAATGGGTGTTGCTGCCCTTGCAACAAACGATGAGGTTTGTAATGCTATCTACGACTTGGCTGTAGAAACAAACATGCCAGCGAGCACTGCACAGCTTTATCTTGATGTACAGGTTAAGGGTGTAACAACCAGCATGATGACCACAGGCTACAAGCCTAAGGATATGTGTACTCTCGGAAGAAGCTACGCAGAAGCTAAAGAGCTTCATCAGAAAGTTTGCTTAACCTTTGGTGTTAATGAGGCTAAGAAGAGATATACAATCAGAGCACTTAACTACTTGCAAAAGGCTGAGGGATATACCCTTGTACAGCTTCATAAGGCATTAGACACAATCCCTGCTAATGACGTTGAGCGAACAAAGCTTATGCGTTGCGGTGAGAAAGAAACCTGCATTGTAACCGTTCTTATATCTTGGATAAAGGAATTGGAACGCAATAGACAGTTTGCTCCGGCTGCTTAATGAACCAAAGCGGAAGCCTATGTGAGAGGTAGGCTTCTGTTTTCTCCAACTTTGGTTTGACCTATATTGATTATTAAAGGCTGATAGAATCCCCAAAACCGTCCTATAATACGCTAAAAGGCAGTGTTCAAATTAGGGGGTGTGGGGTGTTCTATTCAGAGGGGTTACTTACTAATACCTAAATACTAATACCTATTATGGAAAATTATAGAGGAGACTCCAATGCCTACCAAAACAACTCAACTCAAATGCCAAAGTACATCAGAATAACCGAACACATTGCTGGCAAATTGAAGCCTAAAGAAGCTTACCTGTTCTACTGTCTTGCACTCAACGCAGATTTGAAAACCTATTACTCAGACATAAAGCAAGAGACTTTAGCTAATGAGTACGGAATAAAAGACACAGACCAAATAAGTGATTGGCTATATCATTTCCAATCTTGTGGGCTACTTACAGTTATTAAGAGCAACATTAAAGGACGATATGGAAGATTCCAAAGGTGTAGATATAAACTCAACACCGAGCATTATGTTTTTATTACCGAGTTATTACATAATGAACCCATAAGCAGACAGCTTAAAGGATTTCTGATATTGCTGAAATGCAAGTGTCTGAACGGTACAAACACCACCCTTTACAGTCAAAACCAATTAGCTAATGAGCTAAAGATAGGCAAATCCACCATTTCAAATTATCTATCCGAAGCGGAATCTAAAGGCTACATCCGTAGAGACCAAAAAGGCATACATATTCTGAGAAATGACATCTTCCTAATACCTAATGCACCTCGACCAGATTTCCGAAAAAGGGAAGCCAAAGCCGTACAGCCAGCCAAATTAGATATTATTGTGGACTGATAAAGAGCCGTAGGTAAGCAATTACTTATGGCTCTTACCTTCTAATGGGTACAGGAAAATATCGCCTGTTAATGACTGATTTGGAATCCTGTAAAAAATCATCTGAATTAAGGTACATATAACCCCAACTGAAAATTCATACCTCATTAGCAGTTACTGATAATATGCGTACTTATTACCAACATTATCTATTTACAGTTTTACAGAAAATAACACCGAGGTACTTTATTCAATCCCCCCTCCTTTAATTATCTATCCTCTAAAATTACATAGATACTTTAACTTGGTGGTGCATTACCCTTTTATTCCCCTCCTCATATTTGATATAAAAAGAATTATTAACTATTAAATTTTATCATTATGAGAGATTTGATTTTAATGCCTGTACAGGCAAGAGAAAAAGTGAATTTAGCTCAATTCGCAGACGATGCAACAGTTGTTTTGGAAGAAAATAACCAATGCTTACCAAAGGATTTGCATTTTATTGAAGCTAATACAGTGGAAGTGGGGATTAACCATTTAGCTAATGAGTGTATAACTCCTGTATTTGCCAAAGATAATGAATTGACAATAAACCATTCCCAATTTATTGATGCGGTTTGTGATGCTACAAATGATTTCTTCAATGGTGAAACTGTGTCTTCTCCAAAAATCCGCGTATCGCATGTGATTAAGGGAAGAACCCCCGAAGCTATTCATAAGAAAGCAAATGAACTGTTGGAGAGTGAAAAAACTATTTATTATGAAAGATGTGCTTTCAGTATTGATGTACCAACCATTTATGAAACGATTGAGGGTAATAAACTCAACCTTTCAATAGTTGGAGTAAGAGCCTATAACCAAATGAATCTTTATTCTAAGAAAAGTCCAGAACTTTTTAAATTGGCTATAGGCTTTAAAAATCAAGTGTGTTGCAATATGTGCATTTTTACGGACGGATATAAGGACGATTTGAAAGTTTCCAATGTCTCAGAACTCTATAATGGTGCATTGGAACTATTTAACAACTTTAACCCAGCCAAACAAATCCATTTATTGCAAACTCTTGGGAATACAACGATGAGCGAACACCAATTTTGCCAAATTTTAGGTAGAATGAGGTTATATCAATGTTTGCCTAATATTATGCAAAAACGATTGCCAAGAATGTTGCTGACAGATACACAAATAAATTCTGTTGCTAAATCGTATATAAACGATGAAAATTTCTGTGGCACAGGTGGAGAACTAAATATGTGGAAGTTCTACAATCTTCTAACAGGTGCTAATAAGAGCAGTTATATAGATTCGTTCTTAGACCGTTCTTTAAACGCTACAGAAATGGCGGTAGGCATAAACATGGCATTACATGGTGACGAAAAATACAAATGGTTCATTGATTAATTATGAAAGATACTGTATTAATTATTAAAGCCGTTATCATTATTTTAGCGGTTGTAGTTTTGTGTTTCGCATTTCCGCCTTTTTTCTTGGTGTTGCTTATCGCGTATATTGTTTTTACAAATATTCGCTAATTAACAAAGTGAATGTTCTGTTGAGTATCAATGCTTTAATAAGATGATGCTTTTAAGAACATTCACTTTTATTTTTTAATCTTCAAAACTGAATATTATGGGACTGAAATATTCTACAACAACAGCCGATTTTTTAGAATGGGAAATTGCTATGAGCCTTATAAGGAAATTGGCAAAAGATGAAAATTATAAAATGTCGCTTCTTGTTGCACTTGGCTGTTTCACAGGATTACGAATATCTGATATTCTTGCTTTACGTTGGAATCAGATATTAAAGACTAATGAATTTACAATATTTGAGAAAAAAACAGGTAAAAAAAGAATCATTCGTTTGAATCAGCAATTACAGAAGCATATTGAAGAATGTTATAAACATATAAAGCCGATAGGGGATAAAGCACCTATATTGGTAAGTCAAAAAGGAACGGTTTTTTCTATTCAAAGAATTAACGTTATTTTTAAGGAAATAAAGAAAAGGTATCGGCTTAAGATAAATAACTTTTCTTGCCACTCACTTAGAAAAACATTTGGGCGACAGGTTTATAATATGAATAATGAAAATTCTGAACTTGCATTAGTTAAACTCATGGAATTATTTAATCATAGTTCTGTTGCTATAACTAAACGATATTTAGGGTTAAGGCAAGAAGAAATTTTAGAAACTTATGATAGTCTTAGTTTCTGATTTTATAAAGTGGCTTTTCTCAGTGATTAGCCACTTTGTTTTTTTTATGCTAACGAATGTTGTAATCTATCGGTAATAGATATTGACATGAATTAGGATTAAAAACAGAAATTACTGTATTTAGATTGGGTTATCCATTTTTTATCTATATTTGCAATAATTCAGTACCGCAGTGGCGGTATGAAAGACTTTTTTATAAAAAGGTGTTATTGAGATTATCTTCTTAGATTAAACTTCGCAACTTTAATTTTAGCATGAAGATGATAGCGGTAGCACCACATCATTGGTATGTACAGCCATTATTGGCTTTTGACATAACCTTTGGTGTGGGTTGCTATTGTTTTATCTATGCTAAAGGTAATGCGAAGACCTAATCTAAGGATAAAGCAAATATAGTTCCCACACCTTATTTTTTTATCCGCTTTCATCTGGGAATTGGGGAGCATAACATTGAATACTATGAATGGCGGATTTTATCTTAATTCTATAAATATCCAATTGGATTCTTCCGTAAAGTCTATTACGAGGGTTGCTGCAATGTGCCTTTCTGGTTCTATTGAAAATGGGATTATATTAGCTCAGAACGAGAATCCAAGCATCAAGATATTTAAGAATAAAATCGAATTTGGGAAATGTTATAATCCTATGTTACAAGGATATTCAGGATGTATCTATTCTTATATACCCAATTTCGGACCTAATTTCTATATAGAATATGGTAATCTTATTTATTACTACGATTCAGCTTACAAATGTTCTTTCTGGGGTAAGGAATTGGACTATCAAGGTATCTTTGCTCCCACTGTTCCAGACAATATTGAAATATTTAATATGATTTACCCTAAATTCTCTTAATATTATGATTACGATAAAGAAAACAGAAGGAGTACAATATTCAGACCAACGTACTTGTGTCTGGTTACAAGAATTAATTTACGGTTATAAACAACAATGCCCTATAGGAAAAGTTGTTATTGATGCTGAAAAAATAAACTTTTATAAATTTGGTTTACTTGTGGGAGTATGTAGGCATGCCCCAAACGGTATTGTTTATGACCGCGACGGAAGTTTAACGTATGTTGGAATAGAAAATCCCGTAATTAAAGATATGGAGATATATAATGAAGTTTTTAAGGTATTAATGTTAAAAGTATAAGTATTGTATCTTGAATTTATCTTTTCAATTAAAAATAATTACTAACATTTTTTGAGCATTTCAAAGAAATAAAATTTATTATTATGTATTTCACAAAAGAAGAAAAAGCTGCAATGTATTATTATTTTTCACACATGGCATTGGCAGACGGAGTTGTTGAAAATTCAGAAATTCAATTAGGAGCAATAATTGGGGCAAAAATTGGTATTACTGAAGAAGAAATGAACTTATCTTCCGAATATGATGTCGATAAAGCAACTCCAATTATATCATCAATGAACTTTGAGAAAAAAGAACTGTTTGCTTCTCTCTTAGTTTTTATGATGGGGGTAGATGGAGATATTTCTCCTAATGAAACCTTCTATTGGACGCTTGTATGTAAAGCATGTAAATTACCTAATATATCACTAAACGAAGCATTGCGTATTGGTAGAAATTTTCTTGAGTAAAATAAGAGTGGCAACCCTCTATTTAACTTATTTGAACTTATGGTTTTGTTAAATGAAAAACATTTATCAACATATTGGCTATTGTGGAGGAGAGTGATTATATGAAAAAATGTATTAAAAGAACCATTATAGGAATCCTATCAATTATCTTGGTAGGATTTCTTATACCACGGTTTTTTTTAATATATTCTATTCAACACCACTAGATTGCTTAAAATAAACAAATATGAGAACAAACACACTTAAATCACTAACAATCGCACTACTTGCCTGTACGCTTTTTGCTTCGTGTAACAAAGAAAAAATCATCGTAGATAAAGATACTCTCATTCAAGAAATGATTGACACATTGCTTTTTCATCAAGAAAGGCAAGAGGGAGATGCGATGCTTTCTGCATTGGATTCATTGAAATCTTTGGAAGTAAAAATGAACAATATGGCACTTTCCTATGCAACAGCATACGGTTTCAAAAGGGAATATGACAAAGCTATTCAATTGCTAAAAAATAGCATTCAATCATCAGAAAAGCCACAATTACTGTACCAAGAAATGGGAAGTTTATTCTTATTTAAAGGAGATACTGTAGAAGCCATCAATGCGTACAACGAAGCTATCAAGTGCAATCCTTGTTATGCACGTCCCTATATTTGGCTTGCCGAGATTTTCGAGGAACAAGGCAAAAAAGATTTGGCTGTAAACAATTATTTGAGTGCGGTGCGTTTGTTCCACGAAAACAATTTTTATAAAGAAATGGGATATTATGCAAATAGAGCATTACAATTAGACTCAACAAATATAGAATTGGAGAATTACCTTATACTTTACTATGCAACAGAGAATGAATATTAGAATCCTATTGATTATTTAGATAAATGACAAACATTCTTTTCTACATAGTATCGTTAATCTTTTTCGCCTGTTGTGAGATAATGTCACTGCTTGGCAAACTGTTTGGATGGACATACAACGAAGCTTGTGTTTACATCAATCTATACCTACAATATGCAGTGCTAATGCTATCTGCATTATCGGTTATTTATGTAGCGGTAAAGAAAATGAGGCAAGGGATTACAACACGTAGGCAAGCGGTGCTTATATTGACTGTTTTGTACAATGTACCGTTTGTGCTATTGGGCATTTTCTTGTTCAACAGATATGGCAATATGGATTGCGATACAGCATTTGCAATTTGCTTTGATGACCTTAATGCTTTAAGCACACATCTTGACATTCCAACAAATATGCCATATTATAAAAAAGGCTGGACTGAGTACTATATTGTAAATCTTATTATTTTTGTGGTACTTTATCTGTTGGCTCTGTTTACTAATTGGTTGATAAAACGAACTATCAAAAAACACGCATAGCAAAAGTTTTTACTTGAATTTTATTGATTATTTGCATAACACAAAATTATGAAAAAGATACTTATAATATTAGGAATAATTTTACTGATACTTG
Source organism: Bacteroidaceae bacterium (assembly GCA_017555585.1). Lineage (GTDB taxonomy): Bacteria > Bacteroidota > Bacteroidia > Bacteroidales > Bacteroidaceae > HGM04593. Next base: position 94,432 of record JAFZGA010000002.1, on the reverse strand, counting down.
CGTTACCGTTTAGTTCAATGCTAACAGAAACGTTTACAGCCCAAACAGAATCGATAAAGGACATAAGAGAGGGGGATGTGATTTTTCAAACATCACAATCAGAACAATCTCCATTGCTTCAAATTGCTACTCGTTCTAAAATTACTCATTGCGGAATTATTGTAATGAAGAACGGGAAACCTTATGTTCTTGAAACATTGAAAACATTGGTACTTACTCCATTGGATAAGTTCATTGCTCGTGGGGTAGATAGCAAATATTGGTTGAAGCGTTCCAATAAAGAGAACATCAAAATTAAATATAAAAGTTACCTTGGAAAACCTTATGATTTGGCTTTTAGGTTTGATAATGACAAGTACTATTGTTCAGAATTGATATACGACATCTATAAAAATCAATTAGGCATTGAGTTGTGCAAGCCCAAGAAAGTGAGCGACTATCTAATTCTTTGGACAGACAAACTGCCAAAGATTGAAATGGCAATGAAGAAGCGAGGAATCACCAAAGCACAATATGCGGTTGCTCCTGTAGATATATTCAATTCAGATTTCTTAGAAGACGTGAAATAATCACAAAAAGCCAACCTACCCATATAACGGTAAGTTGGCTTTTTTCAGAGCATCCCTTTAGGCATATAATACTTTAGAATACTTACAGGAATTGGTTGGTAGAAGTTTTCAGTAACAACAGTTTCTTTTATATCAGTGAGAATGTAAGCAACTTCTTGCTTCTCGTTACGTCTTTTAGGTTTAAGTTGTGTGTAACCCTTTGACCTTGCATTTTTTCTTTTCGTTAATTTCTCCATAAAGCATGTTTTAAAGATTTATACAATAATATCATCTGCTGATATTATACTATGCGATTAATGCATTGCCAAATGAAGAATTATAATGGTTGGATATTCTATGTTAATAGATTTCTTATTTTTGTTTTTTAGGTGTTTTAAAACCTGCAAAATACCACAATATACAGTAAGTTGAAATGCTTAAAAAAGATATAGTATTGTTATCAAGTTGGATTTAATTAAATTGCTTGATAATGCATGAATGGTTATTTTTGCCAAAGCTAACCAAAAGAGAAAGGAGGTCGTTCATTAGATATAAAAAGGAGTGCATTACACATTTGTGACGGTGTCTGAGTCCGTCACAAAACCGTCACAAAATATCTGTTTTTGTGGCATTTTTAGAGTTAAATAATGGTATAATCTGCTAATACCGTCACAAGAAAAATTGAGCCTTAAATTACAACTTTCATTAGGGTAGTGGTGTTGAAGTTTATGGTTTGGTGTCATTGAATAGGGCAACAAAAAAGAGAGTCACCCTAAAAAGGATAACTCTCTAATCTATTCTAAATCAAGAATATTACTTGCTCAATGCACCAGCGATATCCACTGCGATAGCAACAGTAGCACCAACCATTGGGTTGTTACCGATACCGAGGAAGCCCATCATCTCAACGTGTGCTGGAACTGAAGAAGAACCTGCAAACTGAGCGTCTGAGTGCATACGGCCCATAGTATCTGTCATACCGTAAGATGCTGGACCTGCAGCCATGTTGTCTGGGTGAAGTGTACGGCCTGTACCACCACCTGAAGCTACTGAGAAGTAGTTCTGGCCTGCGAGAACGCGCTCTTTCTTGTATGTACCTGCAACTGGGTGCTGGAAGCGTGTAGGGTTAGTTGAGTTACCTGTGATTGATACGTCAACGCCTTCCTTCCACATGATTGCTACACCTTCGCGAACATCGTCAGCACCGTAGCAACGTACCTTTGCACGAGGACCATCGCTATAAGCGATTTCGCGTACAACCTTCAACTCACCTGTGAAGTAGTCGAATTCTGTCTGTACGTATGTGAAACCGTTGATACGTGAGATGATCTGTGCAGCGTCCTTACCAAGACCGTTCAAGATACAACGGAGTGGCTCCTTACGTACCTTGTCAGCCTTAGCTGCAATCTTGATAGCACCTTCAGCTGCTGCGAATGACTCGTGACCTGCCAAGAATGCGAAGCACTTTGTCTCCTCGCGGAGAAGACGTGCTGCGAGGTTACCGTGGCCGATACCTACCTTACGGTCGTCAGCTACTGAACCTGGGATACAGAATGCCTGCAAACCAAGACCGATTGCCTCTGCTGCGTCAGCAGCGTTTGAGCAACCCTTCTTCAATGCGATAGCAGCACCTACAACGTAAGCCCACTTTGCATTCTCGAAACAGATAGGCTGTGTCTCCTCACAGATCTTGTAAGGGTCGATACCGTACTGCTCACAAATTTCGTTTGCCTCTTCGATAGAAGCGATACCGTTCTCGTTAAGTACAGCGAGGATCTGCTTGATACGACGATCCTGACTTTCAAATTTTACGGGTCTTATCATAGCTTTTTCCTCCTTATTCTTTACGTGGGTCAATATACTTAACAGCACCTGCCTCCTCTGAGAAGCGACCGTAAGACTTAGTCAACTTCTTGACAGCCTCGTTAGCGTCTGTGCCTTTCTTGATCTCGTCCATGAGCTGGCCGAGGTTGATGAACTCGTAACCGCAGATCTCGTCGTCCTTGTCGAGTGCAAGGCGAGTGATGTAACCCTCTGCCATCTCCAAGTAACGTGAACCCTTTGCCAAAGTACCATAGAGAGTACCTGTCTGGCTGCGGAGACCTTTACCGAGGTCCTCAAGACCTGCACCGATGATCAAACCGCCCTCTGAGAAAGCTGACTGGCTACGACCGTAAACGATCTGCAAGAACAACTCGCGCATAGCTGTGTTGATAGCGTCGCAAACAAGGTCAGTATTCAAAGCTTCAAGAATAGTCTTGCCTGGGAGAATCTCTGAAGCCATAGCTGCAGAGTGTGTCATACCTGAGCAACCGATTGTCTCAACAAGAGCTTCCTGGATGATACCGTTCTTGATGTTCAATGAAAGCTTACATGCACCCTGCTGAGGAGCGCACCAACCAATACCGTGTGTGAAACCTGAAATGTCGGCAACCTCTTTAGCCTTGATCCATTTGCCCTCTTCGGGTATTGGAGCAGGACCGTGGTTAGGACCTTTCTTTACTACACACATGTTTTCTACTTCGTGTGAATAAACCATAATTTTTATATGTTTAAAATGTGAAACATAGACTATTTCGCTCTGCGAAGATAATGAAAATTATGTGTAGAACAAAAGTAGCAATAAAAAATGTTTATAAAAAGTCGCATACTTACCCTATATGTGCTAAAAAATATATAATAGTTGTATATATTTGGTGTTTCAGGTACGTTGTTTGCCTTTTTGTTTGTATCTTCGCATTTAGTTTCTAAAATATGTATATACTATGAACAAACTTAAAGGAATATTTTCTGCAATTGTGGCAGCTGTGCTGTTGTTTACATCTTGTGAACCCGTTCAGCCTACCTATGTGGTAAGCTCATATTCGAGCAATATATACACCATAACCGAGGATCTGAAGCTTGCTCCTGAGTTTGAGGATACATTGTATCGTGTAAACAATGTAGGCGATTTCGGTAAGTTCGGTCTTGAGCCGGGTGACCGTGCCCATTTGATTCTTCACTATTATTTTGATGCATACAACGGTAAAGGTGGTGAACTGAATATATATTCTAATGTAGAGGAGATTGCTACGTTGCCGATTATGCCACGTGGCAGTGTCGATGCCGGCGATTACGGGTTGCCGTTGGGGCTTTATTCATATAAGTTGTTGTCTGCCAATACTTATCCTACATGGATATGGGACAACCGACTGAACATCAATGTCTCATTTGCGGCAAAGCCTTCAGCAACCGATTTTGTCATGGCATTGCGCGGTGTCGAGAAGGATACTGTAAGATTGGATATCCTTGCCAAGACAACTTTGCCAAGCGACACTGTGAATTCAAAACTTCTCTCGTATGACATAAAGAACATTACCGAAATGTTTACCGACGAGGAAAAGTCGGCTTTGAGGGAATATGAGAAACTGACATTCAGAATATATCGCAAGAACAAGAAGGTGACAGGCGAACTGTATGATGTCGCATGTGGCATCTATGCTGGCGAATATGTCAATCCGTTACATAACTGATCATGGAGAAGAGAGTTTCTAACGTCAATATTAAGAACCGCAGGGCGTCGTTCGACTACATTGTTGTCGACACATACACTGCCGGAATTGTACTCACCGGTACGGAGATAAAATCGATAAGGCAGTCAAAGGCTAGCCTTGTCGATACATACTGTACATTCATTGCCGATGAACTTTGGGTAAAGAACATGCATGTGGCAGAGTATTTCTACGGTTCGTACAATAACCATGTGGCACGTCGCGACCGCAAGTTGCTGCTTCAGCGTAACGAACTACGAAAACTCAAGCAAACAGTCAAGAATCCCGGTTTTACAATAGTGCCTATGCGCCTGTTTATAAACGAGAAGGGTTTGGCAAAACTTGTGATAGCCCTCGCACGCGGTAAGCACGAATATGATAAGCGAGAGTCGATAAAGGAACGCGACGATAAACGCGAAATGGACAGAATAAGAAAGGATTATTGATCCCTCATGCTTATCCTTGATTTATACGATGCTCTATCTTTCGGTAATGCGAAGGGTAGAGTAGATGTTTTTAAGAAAGTACAATATGGAATTGCATAATATACTCAAAGAGAGGATACTCGTTCTTGATGGGGCAATGGGTACAATGGTACAGAGGTATGCCCTTAATGAGAGTGATTTCCGTGGCGATAGGTTTGCCGGGCACTCGACTTTGCTCAAGGGCAATAATGATATATTGGTGCTCACCCGCCCTGATATCATTCGCGAGATACACGCCAAATATCTTGCTGCCGGTGCCGATATAATCGAGACATCTACGTTCAACGCCAACAGAATCTCGCAGGCGGAGTACAAGTGCGAGGCACTGTGCGGGGAAATAAACCGCCGTGCGGCAGAATTGGCACGTAAGGTAGCCGATGAATTCTCTACTCCCGATAAGCCCCGTTTTGTTGCTGGTTCGGTGGGGCCTACATCGCGTACATGCTCCATGAGCCCCGATGTCGAGAATCCGGCTTTCCGCAATGTCACATTCGACGAGCTTGTCGAGGCCTATAAGGAGCAGATGATAGCACTCATTGAGGGCGGTGTCGATGTGTTGCTGTGCGAGACAATATTCGATACTCTCAATGCCAAGGCTGCTCTTTATGCATCGGACGAGGCTATGGCCGCTGCCGGTCGCGAAGTGCCGGTGATGCTTTCGTTTACCGTTGCCGATACTCAGGGACGTATTCTTTCGGGCCAGACAATAGAGGCCTTCCTTGCTTCGGTTGCTGGGCGCAAGTTGCTGTCGGTGGGCTTGAACTGCTCGTTTGGTGCAAGGGAGATGAAGCCATTCCTAAAGCGTCTTTCCAAGATTGCGCCTTTCTATATAAGTGTATATCCCAATGCCGGCTTGCCCAATGCTCTTGGCGAGTACGACCAGACACCGGCAGAGATGGCCGCTATCGTGCGCGAATATATCAACGAGGGACTTGTCAATATTGTTGGTGGCTGTTGCGGTACAACCGACGAATACATAGCACTGTTCCCGCCGATGGTCGATGGTGTTGTACCGCGTGTTCCCGTTGCCAAACCTTCCGAGCTGTGGCTATCAGGTCTTGAAAGGGTGGTGCTTAACAGCAGTTCCAACTTCATGAATGTCGGCGAGAGATGTAATGTCGCCGGTTCGCGCAAGTTCTTGCGACTGATAAACGAAAAGAATTATACCGAGGCACTGAAGATTGCGCGTCAGCAGGTCGAGGATGGTGCCCAGGTACTTGATATAAACATGGACGATGGTCTGCTTGACGTAAAAGCAGAGATGGTCAACTTCCTTAATATGCTTGCAGGTGAACCTGAGATTGCGCGTTTGCCGTTGATGGTGGATTCTTCCGATTGGGAGGTGATACGTGCCGGCTTGAAGTGCATACAGGGGCGTGCCATAGTAAATTCAATCTCATTGAAAGAGGGTGAGGAACTATTTGTAGAACGTGCTGTCGAGGCCAGACGTCTCGGTGCTGTTGTTGTAGTCATGGCTTTTGACGAGGAAGGTCAGGCAACAACATACGAACGCAGGATTGCTGTGTGTGAAAGGGCTTTCCGTCTGTTGACCGGGAAGGCCGGTTTTGAACCTTTCGAGATAATATTCGACCCTAATATCCTTGCTGTTGCAACAGGCATTGAGGAACATGCATCGTATGGTCTTGATTTCATAAGGGCATGCGCATGGATAAGAGAAAATCTAAAGGGTGCGCATGTGAGCGGCGGTGTAAGCAATCTATCTTTCTCGTTCAGGGGTAACAACTATGTGCGCGAGGCCTTGCATGCAGTCTTTCTATATCATGCCATATCGGCAGGTATGGATATGGGTATTGTTAACCCTCAGACACAGGTGCAGTACAATGACATTGCACCCGAGGTGCGTGAGGCAATGGAAGATGTGGTGCTCAACCGCCACGAAGGTGCAACAGAGAAACTTATCGCCATTGCCGAAGAACTGAAGTCGCAGGGAACGGCTGTGCAGAGTGTCACTGACGATGCTTGGCGCAATGAGAGTGTCGAAAAACGTCTTGAATGGGCACTGCTCAAGGGTATAGGCGACTGGCTCGAGTGTGACCTTGCTGAGGCAGTCGAGAAATACGGCACTGCGGTTGATGTCATCGGCGGTCCTCTCATGGATGGCATGGGCGTTGTAGGCAATCTTTTCGGCGAAGGAAAGCTTTTCCTTCCGCAGGTGGTAAAGACTGCACGTACCATGAAACAGGCTGTTGCCATACTTCAGCCACTCATCGAGGGTGAGCGTAGCGAGATGAGACAGTCGGCAGGCAAGGTACTGCATGCTACTGTCAAGGGCGATGTCCATGATATCGGAAAGAACATCGCAGGAGTGGTGATGGGCTGTAACGGATACGATGTCATAGATCTTGGCGTGATGGTTCCTCAGGAACGTATCGTCTCCGAGGCAAAACGTAACAATGTCGATATTGTGGTGTTGAGCGGTCTTATAACACCGTCGCTCGACGAGATGGTTTCTGTGGTCAAGGAGATGGAGCTTCAAGGGCTCGATATCCCGGTGATGATTGCCGGAGCCACAACAAGTCCGTTGCATACAGCGTTAAAGATTGCACCGCACTATTCGGCACCGGTGATACACGTTAAGGACGTGTCGCAGAATGTTGTTGTTGCAGCAGAGCTTCTTGGTGGCAGCGAGCGCCGTTTGGCATTTGTAGGCAAACTGAAGATCGAGCAGGAGGCTTTGCGTAACAGTGTGTCTTCAAGGAGCGAAAAACCATTGCGTTCGCTCGATGAAGCACGTGGAAATAAATTGAAACTTTTTTGAGTTGATTCATATAACGAACGGATATGTCGGAAAATAAAATTACAGGTCTGACCACCGAACAGGTCGAAGAGAGCCGTCGTCTTTTTGGCGAGAATGTGCTGACACCTCCCAAAAGGGTGTCGCTATGGACGCAGTTTATGGAGAAGTTCGAGGACCCTATAATACGCATTCTTCTGCTTGCGTGGGTGTTGTCGATGATAATATCTGGTGTTCACTGTTGGGGCCCGGAGCAGGAAGGCTTTGCCGCTTTCCTTGAGCCACTCGGCATTTTCTTCGCTATAATACTTGCCAGCACCATAGGCTTTATATTCGAGGTAAAGGCTGCACGTGCCTTTGAGGTGCTCAATACCGTTAACGACGATATAATGGTTACGGTAATGCGTAACGGAAAGGTGCAGGAGGTGTCGCGCAAGGAGATTGTTGTCGGAGACATTGTAATGCTCAATACCGGTGACGAGGTGCCTGCCGACGGTGTGTTGCTCGAGAGCCATTCGTTGCAGATAAACGAATCGACACTTACCGGTGAACCTGTGATATCAAAGACAACCGTCGAGGCCGATTTCGACGATGAGGCTACATACCCTTCAAACAGGGCGTTACGTAGCACAACTGTTGTCGACGGTCATGGAATAATGCAGGTGGATCTTGTTGGTGACGCTACTGAATACGGCAAGGTCAATCAGGGTGCATTGATAGATAATGAACTTGATACTCCATTGCAGATGCAGTTGAAACGTCTTGCAGGGCTGATAAGCAAGGTTGGTTATGTGGTAGCTGCCGTAACGTTCGTGCTGTTGTCGTTGAAGGTGTTCATGCAGGACAATCCTCTGGACACAATGGATGTTGTCTCGTCGTTGCTCAACAGCTTTATGATTGCGGTGACTCTCATCGTGGTGTCTGTTCCCGAAGGATTGCCAATGTCGGTTACATTGAGCCTTGCGTTGAGTATGAACCGTATGCTTAAGACAAACAATCTTGTACGTAAGATGCATGCATGCGAGACAATGGGCGCGACAACCGTCATTTGTACCGACAAGACAGGTACGCTCACCCAGAACAGAATGCAGGTACACGAAACAAACTTCTTTGCCTTGAAGGATCAGGTTTTGGGAAGCGGTTCGGCAAGTGTCGTAGTCAAGGAGGGTATGGCTGTAAATTCAACGGCAAACCTCAACAAGGAAGAGGGTGCAGTAAAGACAATAGGTAACCCCACCGAGGCTGCACTTCTGCTGTGGCTTGATAAACAGGGCGTCGACTATCAGCAGCTGCGTGACGAAGCAAAGGTGCTCAGTCAGTTGACATTCTCTACAGAGCGCAAGTATATGGCAACCGTGGTCGATTCTCCATTGCTCGGGAAAAAGGTACTTTATGTCAAAGGCGCACCCGAAATAGTACTTGCCCATTGCGAGAGAATGATGACAGAGAACGGAGAAACAACTGTTGGCAAACACCGCGAATCAATAGAGGCAAAGCTCCTCGAATATCAGAGCATGGCAATGCGTACACTCGGTTTTGCTTATCAGATACTCGACGATAATGCTGATGTTGCGCCATACGAGAATGGCCGTCTGCATGGAACAGACCTCACATTCGTGGGTTTTGTGGCAATCTCCGATCCTGTACGTGCTGATGTTCCTGAGGCTGTAGGACGTTGTATGCAGGCTGGTGTCGATGTGAAGATTGTGACAGGTGACACTCCCGGAACAGCGCGTGAGATTGGCCGACAGATAGGTATATGCGACAGGAATACTCCTACCGAAGCAATTATCACAGGTCCTGAATTCGAGGCTTTGACAGATGATGAGGCTGCCAAGCGTGTAATGGGGTTGAAGATCATGTGCCGTGCACGTCCAATGGACAAGCAACGTCTTGTAAGGCTGTTGCAGGAGCAGGACGCTGTGGTTGCCGTTACTGGTGACGGAACAAATGATGCACCGGCTCTGAAGGCGGCTCAGGTGGGATTGTCGATGGGTGACGGTACATCTGTTGCAAAGGAAGCTAGCGACATAACCATTATAGATAACTCGTTCAGCAGCATAACACGTGCTGTCATGTGGGGCCGTTCGCTATACAAGAACATTCAGCGATTCCTGCTTTTCCAGCTTACGATAAATGTGGCAGCATGTATAATCGTCATGCTCGGTTCGCTGATTGGTACAGAATCTCCTTTGACCATTACTCAAATGTTGTGGGTAAATCTTATCATGGATACCTTTGCGGCAGGAGCGTTGGCTTCGTTGCCTCCAAGCTGGTCGGTGATGAAGGATAAACCGCGCAAGAGTGGTGCAAACGGTGATTTCATCATTACTGCATCAATGGCATGGAACATCTTTGTCGTAGGAGTATTATTTGTTGCAGTGCAGCTAGCATTATTGGTGTGGTTCGACAATAGCGGTGGCATGTCAAGGTATGAGCAGTCTGAGTTCTTCACCTTCTTTGTTATGCTACAATTCTGGAATATGTTCAATGCTAAGGCTTATATGACAGGAGAATCGGCATTCAAAGGTCTGTTTGCCGATACGTCATTCCTGTTTGTGTGCGGTGTCATTCTGATAGGTCAGTTCCTTATCGTTACATTTGGTGGCGAGATGTTCAATGTAGAGCCTTTGACAGCCAAGAGCTGGGGCATCATCATCGCTTCGACATCGCTCGTGCTCTGGATTGGCGAAGCAATACGTCTTTTCTGTAGAAAATGACCGCGCTGATATTATTGAAATGAAATAACAAACAAAAAATAAAACTTTATGGAAACATTGATTCAATTTTGTCTTGACCACTTGAATTACTGGACAGTGATGCTGTTCATGACTATTGAGAGTTCTTTTATCCCATTCCCATCGGAGGCGGTTGTTCCCCCTGCCGCATGGAAAGCTGCCGTGAGCGGTGATATGAATGTTGTTCTGGTTGTCCTGTTTGCGACACTCGGCGCACTCATGGGCGCATTGATAAACTACTTTATTGCATTGTGGTTCGGTCGTCCAATAGTTTATGGTTTTGCCAACAGCCGCATTGGCCATATGTGTCTTATTGATGAGGCCAAAGTGCAGAAGGCCGAGAAGTACTTCGACGAGCACGGTGTGGTATCTACTCTCATTGGCCGTCTGGTACCGGTAGTGCGTCAGCTCATTTCAATCCCGGCCGGTCTTGCACGCATGGGGCTTGGCCGTTTTGTACTTTATACAACAATCGGTGCCGGTATCTGGAATGTGATTCTTGCAGCGCTTGGTTATTACATGGCATACATCCCCGGCTTGCAGACCGAGGAGGCTGTGATGAACAAGGTGAAGGAGTACAGCAGCGAGATAGGCATTGTGTTCATTGTTGTAGCTGTGTTTGTCGTTGCATACCTTGCATACAAGGGAATGAAGAAAAAATAATCATTATCAATAGAACAGAAAAAGGCACCTTTGGGTGCCTTTTTCTGTTCTACTCAAGTGCATATTTGATTGTTGTCACCACTCTGATATTTTTAATTTGTGGAGTTGTTTCATCACTGCTTATGCTGAATTGTCCTTGTGAAGCTTGCTTGATATTTCCGAGTTTACTACCGGAATCCTCGGCAAACTTCTGTGCTACTGCACGTGCATTACGCGTAGCCTCCTCAATCATTTCAGGTTTGATGTCGTTCAAAGCGGTATATTCAAACTGAGTCTGGTAGTTATATTCGTTACTTATTATAACACCATCCTTCATAAGCTCAATTTGCTTACCCATAAGTTCTATAACCTTTTCCACCTGTGGAGATATCACTGTTATGACAGCTTCGGACTGGTAACGGAATTTGACATTGTCGGGAACATAGCTTTGTGCAAGACGGTCGGTAACAGCCGGTGCCGAAACGATTATTTCATCTTCTGTTATACCGCCACTCTTCAAGAAAGACAATATCACATTCTTATTCTTCTCTATACCGTCATACAGTTCCTGCATATCGTTACTTACACTCTTGTAAGGAAGCGGCCAAACGACCTTGTTTGCCATAACCTCACGCTCGGCAAGGCCTTTTACTGTTACATACTGTTCCTGGTTGGCTATTCTTGTGAGTCCTTTGCCAATGAATAGACCTAATGCAACAAGTCCAATCATTACAAATATTCCGGAACCTTGCTTTTTGTAGCAACTGATTGATTTGTTCTCACTCATACTTTTTATCTCTTATTTATAGCTGTATCCTCCGTTTACCTTGATAAGGCTTCAGTTGACGAACGGGTTTTCAATGCAGAACCTATACGTCTCGACAACTTTCTCTATGGTTGCAAAACGGTGTATTACTGTCTTGCCGTATGTGATTACTTTCTTCATTATGTATAATGTGTTTTATTCCTCGTCGCTACGCTCTTGTGAAATTACATCTTATAAGTAATATGCTTGTGAATCGTGCGACGATACACGTTTATCCTCAGGTGGCAACTGCATGTAATTGCCATATTTTTGAGTCAGGTATCGGTCAAAGCCTTTTGGCGCACGGTATTCACTGCTTTCGAATGTTACGGTAGTGCTGTCATCGAAAACTTCGCGTGGCAGAATCTCACGCATTGCTGTGCGCGAACCGAAGCTGCATACATGCTTGCACTTCTCGTAATCGTGCATTGTGGCTATGCGTCTCATGCTTTTGAGAATGAAATGCGATGTGAATGGCAGCAGTATCAGTTTGGTTGCCAGCAGTCTTGCCTTGCGTGCAAGTGTCTGGCGGTTGCAGAATATCATTGTCTTTATGTACATGAAACGTATGCACTGTCCGCAAATATATGCCTGCCACTTCGATTTAATTCCGTCAAGTGGAAATATGTCGACATACGCACCGAACACGCTCTGTTTGTAGAAGAATTCATTTACAATAGTTCCCTTGCGGTATATCTTGGCAAAAGGCACATGGTATCGTCTGTCGAGTTCGTGCGTGACAACCTTGTACTCACTGTTCTCCTTTTGGTTGTACAGTTCAATGAATCTCTCGTAGTCGGGGCGTGGCATATGTATGTCAATGTCGTCGTCCCAAGGAATATATCCCTTGTGGCGCACCGCGCCGAGCAGTGTGCCGTAAGCAAGACAATAACGTATTCCGTGCGCTTCGCAAAAAGCTACAACCTCGTCAAGAATCTCGTTTTGTATCTTTTTTAGTTCATCTATGCCAATAGGCTGCATCTCCTTCTTCTTTAATTATGCGAATGTAATGCGGTTTCTTGGATTGACAAAATTTATGCACGGAATTTGCTGTATTTTAGGAGAACGCACCCTTTTTAGGGTGATTTTTATAGGAAAATATACCAGCTGCGTAAAAAGTAAACAAAAATCGCGACCTTGAAGACAAAGTCGCGATTTTATTGTTAAAGAAGTTTTATTAGAACTTGTTCAAAACGATTTCAGGACGGTTCTTAAAGAACTTACCTTTGTTATTAATATTCTGAAGTTTTGCGTTCTCCTCAGCGTTAAGTTCCTTGTTGAACATTCTTGAAGCTGTACTTCTCTGTGCATCTTGAACTTTTTCTACAGCTGGATTTAAATCAAGTTTAAATGCGCCGTTGGCGTTTGCATTACCACTATAGTCTCCCATAAATACTGCTAGACCTTTTACAGGGAAAGTAATTACACCGTCAACTAAAGTTCCGCAAAGTCCAGCCTCTTTTGCCTGTTCAAGAGTAATTCCCTGTGTTGCCATGTAATAGTATGCCATACTGGTAATCTCGAACTCTCCGTAACCCCAATTCATTCCTGTTCCATATAAACCTGGGATATATACAGCTTCAGGATCAGTTGCATCGATTTCAAAGAAGTAATCTTTTGATGTATCATAATCTCCATCTTCGTTGTATGGATATGCTGCACCGTATGCGTTCATTACACGATACAAACCTGGATTCTCAGTGTTTTCCAAAACCTCTACCAAGTATGTCTCATTTGGAACATTAAAGAATGTTGTTATAATATCATCAGTGTATGTTGCCATACCGATAGACTTCCAAGGTGAGCTCTGGCCAGGCATGAAGAACTCGAACTCTGTTGTGTATGAATCGAGTACCTTACCGTCCTTGTCGTATGAAACAGCGAGTGCAACATAGTTGCCTGATTCGCTTACAGGGTATGCCATGTAACCGCTCTGCTTCAATGTATCGCAAGCGAGTGTACCGTCGATCATACCTGCAAATGCAGCTTCGATGTCGTCCTCAGCCTTAACCATTGTCATTGCAACCTGAGTAAGGTCCTTACCCATTGCTGTTGAGATAACTGCATTGCAGTTGTTCTTCTGGTCAACATAGTAACCTGCATAGTTGAATGCAAAGTTATAGTCGTACTGTGTGAAACCGTCGAGCTGTACTGTCTCAACACCGTTTGCAAACTGACCATTAGCTGCTCCACCCAAATCTGTACTTACGAAGTAGATAAGTGTCAAGTTGAACAAACCTGTCTCTTTGTCATATGTACATGGGTAGTTCTCGTAGCTGAGTCCTGGCTGGTGAGGGTAGTGTGGCAAGTCTGCTACATATACAGGACCATAATTTGAGTTGGTGAGGAATGGTACTGGAGCTACCTGACATGCACCTGTTTCCTTGTTATAGTCAACAGTGATGTCTGCCAAAGTACCGATTTCTGTAACTCCCAAAAGGAACTGAGCCTTTGTCTTGTCCAACATGTGCTCTCTGTAGTAAACAGGGATTGGGTATGCACCGCTTACGTACAAGCTGAAGTTGTATACACCTGACATCTCTGTCCACTCAGACCAAGGTGCTGGAACATACGCACTGAATGTGAATGTGTTGTTACCGTAAGGAGTTGTATATTTGCCGTTCTCGTCATCGATGCTCAAAGTAATGTTGAACCTCTTGTCATAGCCGTTCTCATTGTCGATGAAGTCTGAAAGGCCGTTAAGTTTTATTGTGTACAATGCAACTTTTGAATACTTCTCGAATTTGATAGATTCAGGGAATGTACACAATGTCTGTGCAAGTTCGTCAGCAACAAACTTTACAGGAACGCTCAACTCTTCCTCGGCGTTCTGACGCATAAGACATATGCTGAATTCTGTAGCTTCTTTCTTAAGCTCGATTTCTGTACTGTTTTCCTGAGAGAAATATACCTGATCCGATGCCGGTTTTTCAGCAGGAGTATATTCTACCTCCTCGGTACATGCACTGAAACCCAGTGCAAGTACTGATAGCAGTACGAAATAACTATTTAAAAATAACTTTTTCATGATTATATTCTTTTAAAATAGTTTTTTATTATTCTTAGTACAAATCTGATGGGTCAGGGTTCTCATATCCTACCAATGCAGAGTTGTTGTTCTTCTCAGAGCGTACGATACAGAAGTTCATCCATGCTGGACGGCCGTCTGTGTTGAAAGCTCTTTTAGAATCAACGTTTGTGCCTTCGTAGTCACGTGTAACTGACATGTCAAGACGCTTGTAGTCGTAGAATGACAAACCTTCGCCCCAAAGTTCAACACGCTTCTGGAATACGATTTCCTCTACACCATTGTCGCCATCAACTGATACGTAGTTGTATTTTGCATTACGGTATGTAACCATGAAGTCCTTCAGCAATGCGATACCCTCGCCTGGAACCAAGTGCTCAGCAGCCTCAGCCTCAATGAAATACATCTCCTCGATACGCATCAAAGGATAAGCTGATGATGAACCTACTGAATACTCCTGTGTGTTACCCTCGTTAGGACGGAACTTCACACCTGCGTATTCTGGAAGATCCTTTGCGAAATCAGCATCAATGAATACCTCCTGACCTTCGAGTGCACCGCCTTCTGGAGCCTTGTACATCTTCTTGCGGAAGTCGTTGTTGCTGATGCGGTTGTACATTGCTGCGTCAATCAGTGATGTTGCGCCGGCTGCGCTGTAACCGTACTGTGCCTCAGGTGACATCCATGATGTCCAGTTCAAGATACCTGTGCTTACAACATCGTCCTCCTTCTGCTGTGTACATGCCCACATCCACTTGCTTGGTTCGTTGAAACCTGTAGTTGTGTTCAAGCAGTCGCTCTCTGTCATCACGTCACCAGTGTTGTTGTCGATAGCAAGACGTGCATACTTCTTGGCATTCTCATAATCTGCAAGCCACATGTAGCAACGTGCCTTCAAACCATATACAGCGTCCAAGTGTGGAATTGTCTTGGTTGAAATCTTGAGGTTGCCGATGAGCTTTTCTGCATTGTCAAGATCCTCGAGGATGAACTTAGCCATCTCATCACGCTTTGCACGTGGGTTGAAACGTGCATCGCTTTCTGTCATGCCTTCACGTACAATGGGTACAGTAAGGTTCATTACGTTGTTTCCTGCAGCGTTGATGCTGTCGGTTCTGTCATTAGGCAAGAACTCGTACATCTGTGCTGCATCAAGGTAAGCAAGTGCACGGTATGCGTATGCTGCACCAATCATACCAAGCTCGTCCTTTGTTGCGGTTGTAGTGTCAACAGCTGTCAAAAGGTTATTCGATGTCTGGATGAACTGGTAGTAGTAGTTCCAGATGAACTGTGCATATGCATAGCTCTCGCCCTGATACTGGTTGAGTGCCCAGTTTGAGAACCAGTCGTAGCCTGTTGCCGGAACAGTCATATCGCCTGTCATTACGTCACGGATGTGCATGATTGCACCGTAACCCCAGTCGTAGTGGCTCTCGCTACCTTGAGTGTTGAAGTTGTTCAAGAAGGCAGGCATAGCCCACAAAAGGGACTCTGTACCTTTGGCACCTGCTTCTTGAAGCTGTGATTCGGTTGCTGCGCTTGTAGGGAATGTCTCTTCAATACAGCTTGTTGTTGTGAACAAGCTTGCTGCACAGAACATGCCTACAAACATTTTTGTTATGTTAGTTTTCATGATATTCTGTTTTTTGAGTTTATTAGAATGTTAATGTCAAACCACCTGAAACAGTGCGGATAGGTGCGTAGTATGAAGCTGTTGCACCGCCGCTGATGCTCTGGCGAGGATCAAGTCCTTGACGTTTAGACCATACCCAAATGTTGTCAGCTGCAACATAGAAACGTAGTCTTTCAACACCGATCTTTCTTGTAGCGCTCTTTGGCAATGTGTAACCGAAGTTGATGTTCTGCAAGCTCAAGTATGAAGCGTCTGTCAAGAAACGGCTTGAAGAAGATGCTGAGTATGAGTCACCGAACTGCCAACGTGGAATGTTGCTGTCGCTACCTTCAACCCATGCGCCGTACATGTCAGCGTGGATATTTGTACCCTTTGAGCTTGAAGTTGGGTTTTTCATCAATGAAGCGTAGTCGCTGTCATATACCTGACCACCGATCTGGTATGCAAAGTCAACTGACAAGTCGAAGCCTTTCCATGACAATGAAGTACCGAAACCACCATACATATCAGGAAGTGCAGTACCGCAGAGGTAGTAGCTTGCATCGTCGTATGTTGTAGTCTTAACCTTTACAGTCTCCATTACGGGGTTGCCCTTCTCGTCAACAACACCTACACCGTTAGCGTCAACCTTCTGCTGCTCCTTGTTCATCCACCACTGTGATTCACCGGTCTCGCTTACACCAGCATAGTCTTTCATGTGGAATGTGTAGAGAGATTCGCCTTCACCATAGAAGTAGCTGCCGCTCTGGTAACCCTTAACGCCGTCAACAGTCATAGTCTTGCGCTCTTCAGGAAGTCTTGTGATCTTGTTCTTGTAGTAAGTGTAGTTCAAGTTGATGTTCCATTCAAAGCCCTTGAATCTAATAGGTGTAGTATTCAACTCAATTTCAACACCCTGGTTTGCCATGTCACCTACGTTTGCATAGTAACCTGTGTAACCGAATGAAGGTGGAAGTGGGAAGAAGAACAACATGTCTGATGTCTTGCGGTAGAAGTACTCGATGTTACCGTTCAAACGGCTACGGAAGAGTTCGAAGTCAACACCAGTATTGAAGTTACCCTGTGTTTCCCATGTGATCTCCTTGTTACCCATAGCAGAAGGTACTGCTGCTGGGTGACCTGCTGAGTTTACGATATCGTAAGTGTTGATATAACGGTAGTTACCAATCTGGTCGTTACCTTGCTCACCATAAGAAGCCTTGATCTTCAAAAGGTTAACCCAACTTGCGTTGAAGAAGTTCTCCTTGTTGATAACCCAAGCAGCACTTGCAGACCAGAAGTTACCCCAACGGTTTTCTGGGTGGAAACGAGAAGATGCGTCACGACGGTAAGAAGCCGAAACGTGATATCTTTCGTCGAAGTCGTACATTACACGTCCGAAGAAACCTTCTGTGTTGTAGTCTGTTGTGTATGAGTTGCTACCGTTCTCTGTGATAGCACCGGCAAGTTCAGTGTTGTTTGGATCGAATTGGTTGTTACGTGTTGCAGAAAGTGAGTAACCCTTGCTTCTGTAGTACTCATGACCGATCATAACATTGATGTTGTTGCTTCCGAATGAATCATCCCATGTCAACAATTGCTGGTGGTTGTATGAAAGTGTACGTGTGTGTGACTTTGAAACGATACCGTTTGAGCTTGCATAAGAACCATAGTATGGGTTGGTTGTGCTTGTACCACGGCCTTCGCTGAGGTCAACACCGCTTGTCCACATGAACTTAACCTTCTTGAAGAATGTGATTTCTGCGAAACCGTTAGCATTGAATGCGTTACCCTCAGAGTGGTTAACGTCGAGCTGGTTAGCAGAGTAAGGGTTACCGCCTGGGAGGAATGGACGCTCCAAACCTGCGTTGTCGCCATCACCGTAGTCATAGCGCAAGAAACCGCGGTCGTCTTTCAAAATGTTGCCCTTACCGTCACGGATGTAAAGTGGGTAGATAGGAGCAGCCTGTGTAGCGTAAGCAAAGATGTTACCTGATGAACCTGATGAACCGTCCTCACCGAGTGAGTTTGCATCGTAGTGTGTGTATGCCATGTTGGCACCAACCTTCATCCAGTTCTTTACCTTGTAGTCACCCTTGAAACGTGCTGTCAAACGCTCGTAGTCAGAGTTTGCAGTGATACCCTGGTTGTCGAGGTAGTTTACAGATGTGTAGAATGATGAGCGGTCGTTACCTGCTGTTACGCTGAAGTTGTATTCCTGACGCAAGCTGTTGTTGTAAGCCTCGTCGATGTAGCTGTCAGGTGCAAGTGTGTACTGCTGTCCTTTGTATGTAACAACATTACCGAGTGATGCGTTAGGGTTGAGCTTGCCGTCAGTACCGATCATGTACTGGCCTGTAGGGATTGTATATACATTGTAACCCAAACCTGTACTACCATTGATAAGACCGTTGTTGGCAGAGATGTGTGCCTGAGCCTCGCTCTCGCCCTTGCTGATGTAGTAGTTCTTCAAAGCAGCATAGTACATCTCATAGTACTGTCCTGGATCCTTGATGTAGTTGTAATCCTGTGTAGCACGTGTGTTTACACCCCACTTGGCATCGAAGTTCACCTGTGCAGTACCTGAAGAACCCTTCTTTGTTGTAATCATGATGACACCGTTAGCACCACGTGCACCGTAAAGAGCATTTGAAGCAGCGTCCTTAAGAACGGTCATAGACTCGATATCCTGTGCGTTGATGTTGTTCATGTCACCGTCGAAAGGTACACCGTCGAGAATGATCAAAGGTGCGTTACCTGCGTTGATTGAACTGATACCACGGATACGGATAGATGGTGATGCTGCACCAGGCTGACCAGAAGCGTTGGTCAACTGCACACCGGCCATCTTACCCTGCAATGCCTGTGTTGCGTTTGATGTCTGGATCTTGCCGATCTCCTCAGACTTTACAACGGCTGCAGAACCGGTAAACTGTGATTTTTTTGCTGTACCGTAAGCTACAATCATGACATCGTCAAGAACCTTGGCGTCCTCAACCATGACAATCTTCATAGCCTTACCTTTAACAATCTTCACTTCCTGTGTTGTCATACCTATATATGATACACGAAGTGTAGTTGCTGAAGATGGTACATTTTCAATTGTAAAATTACCCTCAATGTCGGTTGAAACACCTGTCTGTGTGCCAACTACGAGAACTGAGGCTCCGATAACAGCGCCACCGTCTGTCTCTGATATAACCTTACCAGTGACTTTCTGAGTCTGCGCTGTTGCCATACCAATACCTAAACAGATAAAGGTCAATAGAAATAGCACTCTTTTCATAGCAATGAAAATTTAAGTTAATAAATAGTTTGAATTAATACTTGTTTTTAAAAACTTTCATTTTTTACAATGAGACGGCGAAGATATAACAATGTGAATAAATATTAAAATATTTTTTGAAGTATTTTTGAACAATTTGTGTTAAATTTTAGGATTTGTTTTCATAATATTACTGTTAAAAAGTGTATTTTTTATACATTTTGTTTGTTTTTTCTCTAAATAACTTAAATTTTTGCTTAAATTTTTGTTTTTTATCTTTTTTGTTGTGCTTTTTTGACAAAATGTAAAATACAATTTTGTTGTTGTAAAAATCAGGAAAAGATTGACATTTTTTTGTTTCATGGGTAAAAAGTGTGTTCATTTGTCTAAAAACAGTGTTTTTGTATATACCTTATTATATATAGTAGTATTAAAGAAATTTAAAGATTCCTCGTCGCTTTGCTTTCAGCGAAGTTGCTTGCACTTGGCATAATTCAAGTAAACTTGATTCTGAACTCACTTATTCGCAACATTCTCTCTGTATGGATAGCATTGGCGGAGGTGCGCCTGGCAAACTACTATATTAAATGCCATAATGCTTTGCGGATGGTCAAAAAAAATGAAGGATAGGGCTAACGTCTGATGCTCTGTATTATTGTGCATTGAAGCACTTTTCTTGTTAAATATTTGGAATTGAATGATAAATTTATTTTCTTTGCAACTGTTATAATGAATTTTATCTACAAACCTGTTAAAAATAATTGCCTATAGAAACATCTCTACTTCAAAATTAAAAAGGAAGACATAATGGAGAAACTAAAGCAGATGACCGATGATATGTTGGTCACACTTTATTTGGAAGGCAATAATTCAGCATTCGATATTTTGTTGAATCGTCATCAGGACAGGTTATTCAACTATATTTTTTTCTTGGTGCGCTCACGCGAGGTGGCAGAGGATATCTTTCAGGAAACCTTTGTCAAGGCTATTGTTACATTGCAGCAAGGCCGTTATCAGAATGACGGCAAGTTTGCAGCATGGATAACACGTATTGCGCATAATCTTGTCATTGACCAGTTTCGTGTCGAGCGGAATGAAAATGCCGTATCGAATGACGAAGCTGAATTTGATCTTTTGAACGATGCGAAGCTTGCTGAGGGTACCATAGAGAACAAAATGGTGAACGAGCAGGTGCTCAAGGATGTGCGTGCGCTTGTTGATGAGTTGCCTGACTGTCAACGCGAGGTGGTTTTTATGCGTTATTATCAGGATCTTTCGTTCAAGGAAATTGCGGAAATGACGGGAGTGAGCATAAATACAGCTCTTGGACGTATGCGTTATGCCGTTTTGAATATGCGTCGTATTGCTGCCGAGAAGTCTATTTCGCTGGTATTGGAGTAATTGGACAAAATAGTATATCCCCTCAAGAAAAATTTTCTTGAGGGGATATACTATTTATGTAGTTGCAGCGTTAATATATTAGATAATAAATAATGCCTATGGATAAAACTTCTACTCCTGAATTCAAATTTGACGGCTCTGTTATAAGACAGGCTCTTAAAACAGAAAAATTCCCTAAGCCTTGTGCCGCTTCGCTTGAGTTTATAAGGAATTTCGCAAGGAATTTCAAAGTACAGCAGGGTGTTGAAGGCGATATAAGGGAACTAGTCCTCAACTGAAAAACAAGATTGACCGGCATGCCGGTCAATCTTGTTTTATAATTCGTCGAAGTCGAATTCTTCGATGTTGTCGTAGTATGTCTCTTCTACAAAAGTGTCGAGGTCGCGACGTTCTTTCTTTGTCGGGCGGCCTGTTCCGCGCTGGCGTCCGATGAATCCGCTGATCTTGCTCATTTCAAGTATCTCGTACTGCTCCTGTGAAGTTATATTTTCCATCAGTTCCGGTACAAGTTTTGCTCCCACGCGGTTCTCGGCGCATTTGAGCACTCTGAACGAGTATGTTATGGGGGCTTTCTTTACGTTGATGATATCACCGACGCGTATGTTGTGCGCGGGTTTGGCGGTGCGGTCACCGATGCTTATATGCCCTTTCTTGCATGCTTCGGCAGCTATACTGCGTGTCTTGTATATGCGTACTGCCCACAGCCATTTGTCTATGCGTGCCTGATCACTCATTGTCCGGTTGTTTTCCGTTTCCTTTCTTGTTGAACTGGTTCATGGTGCGTGCAAGGCCTGCAAAACAGAAACTCTTTATGATTTCGTTGGTTGTCTCCAATTGTTCTCCAATGATTTTCTGCTCTTCGCTGTCGAATGAGCCGAGTACGAAGTCTACTTGGTGTCCTTTGCCGAAATCGCTTCCTATGCCAAAACGCAGGCGTGCGTACGATGTTGTGCCAAGTGTCGCGGCAATATGCTTGAGTCCGTTGTGTCCTCCGTCGCTTCCCTGGCCTTTCAGACGCAGTGCGCCGACGGGTAGTGCAAGGTCGTCAACAATGACAAGCACGTTCTCCAAAGGAATTTTTTCCTGTTGCATCCAATAGCGTACTGCATTTCCGCTCAGGTTCATATAAGTAGATGGTTTGAGCAGTATTAGCTTGCGGCCACGTACCGATGCTTCAGCGACAAAGCCGTATCGTTTGTCCTGAAAAGAAGTATTGGACGCTTTTGCAAAAGCGTCCAATACTGTAAATCCAATGTTGTGGCGGGTTCCTTCGTATTCGTATCCGATATTACCCAAACCGACAATCAGATATTTCATGCTTCAGCCAATTACTTTTTTGCTGCCGCAGCTGCTGCTGCAGATGCACGTGTAGTCTTAACTGATGCTACGAGTGACTCCTTAGCTGATACGAGCTCGAGACCTTCGTATGAAAGCTCACCTACCTTGATAGACTTGCCAAGGCCGAGTGCTGTTACGTCAACTGTCAAAATCTCAGGAATAGCTGTGTAGAGGGCCTTAACCTTGAGGTAGCGCTGTACCTGAACGAGCTTACCACCGGCACGTACACCCTCTGCAAGACCTTCGAGCTTAACAGGAACTGCCATAACGATAGGCTTCTCTTCTGTTACCTGATAGAAATCAACGTGAAGGATAGTGTCCTTAACTGGGTGGAACTGGATGTCCTTCATGATAGCCTTAACTGTTGTGCCGTCGATTGTGAGGTCAACAACGTGGATGTCTGGAGTGTAAACGAGCTTGCGAAGACCCTCTGTAGGAACGCAGAATGCCTTAGCTTCTTTCTCTACACCGTAAAGGTTACATGGTACAAGACCTGCATTGCGAAGTGCGTTGGTAGCTTTCTTACCAACCTCGGTTCTAGCTGAACCGTTGATGCTGATTGTTTTCATTGTTTAAATGTGTTACTCTAAATTAAGATTAAATGAATTTTGCTTAATTCGCCATCACACGATGTCTTAAAAGCGGACGCAAAGGTACACTTTATTTTTGGAATTTGCAAATATTTGTGCTTTTGCAATTTACAAATCAATGCCGATTTTAAAAATCAATGTCTATTATAAGCTTGTCGTCACCTTTTGTGGGTTCTGCGGGCTCTGCAGGCTCTGCATTCTCGGTGTACATGGGCTTGTATTCGCCTTGCTCTGCAATGACGTAATTTATTGCCTCGTTCAAACTGTTTGCGAATTTCGCGAAATCTTCACGGTATAGGAATATCTTGTGTTTCTCGAATGTTACAGTAGCGTTGTCACCCTCGCCCGAAACGTTTTTCTTGCTTTCGGTGATGGAAAGATACATCTCGTCCTTTCTGTTCTTCTTTACATCAATGTAGTATATCCTTTTTCCGGCCTTGACTGCTTGAGAAAATACTATCTCCTTCTCGTTTTCGCTTTTTCTGTTGTCTTCCATTATAATAGTCTGTTTGTATGAAACAATCATTTCCGTGCCTGTAACCGTATTCCTTGTTGGACAACGGTTGTATAAATCTCACGCTTAACTGCAAATATGATGATTTTTTTTTATAATCCAATAAAAATGTTACAAAAAAAACATCTTTTCTTTCATTTTGCTTGTTTGTTTCATGCCATACGGCTCTCGTGAACTCCTGATTTTTATATATGTCAAGAACAATTTCTTTTATTGTTTGTTGTGCTTAATGCCAAAAATGGAAAAAGAAAGTTTATTTTTTACTTGTCAGTGTCGTGATAAAATGCGAACTTTGCGCATTATCTGAAAAAGCGTTTTTATGATTAATAGAGTTCTTATCCGTCTAAAGGTCGTGCAGATCGTTTATGCATATTACAAGAATAGTGGAAAAACCATCAAAGCAACCGAGGACGAGGTTTTTTTCAGCCTGTCGAAGGCTTATGATCTTTATAACTACATGCTGTTGCTTATGGTTGGAATTACCCATTATGCTACAGACCGTATCTCTTTCCTAAGCATGAAGATACGTCCTACCGAAAGCGACAGGAATCCTAATCTCAAATTTGTAAACAACCGTTTTATCGCCCAGCTTGAAAGCAATGAGCAACTTGCTAAATTTGCCGAGAAGAGCAAACTCAACTGGGTAGACAATTCCGATTTGTTGCGTCGTCTGCTCGATTCTATCGAAGAGAGTGATATCTATAAGGAATATATGGCTTCTGAGACTTCGTCGTACGAAGAGGATAAAGAGGTATGGCGCAAGTTGTACAAGGCATTCATCTTTGATAACGAGGAACTTGACTCTTTGCTGGAGGAACAGAGCCTTTATTGGAATGATGACAAGTCGATTGTGGATTCTTTTGTGCTCAAGACAATCAAACGTTTCGAGGAGAAGAACGGTGCCGCACAGCAGTTGCTTCCCGAATACAAGGATGTTGCCGATATGGAGTTCGCACGCAAACTGTTCCGCAATGCCATTGCCAATGCCGACCAGTATCGCGAATTGATGGGCACAAGCTCAAAGAATTGGGATATGTCACGCCTTGCTTTTATGGACGTGGTGATAATGCAGGTTGCGCTTGCCGAAATAATGTCGTTCGACGATGTGCCTCTCTCGGTGACATTGAACGAATATGTAGAGATTGCAAAGCATTACAGCACTGTAAAGAGCGGATCTTTTGTGAATGGTATGCTTGATACTATTACAAAGAGATTGCGTCAGGAAAACAAGATAAACAAGTAATAACTTTTAATAATAGAAATTTATGGTATTTTTGAATGCAGCTCCTGCTCCTACCGGTGTAGCAGGTATATTGGGTAGCCCTATTTTCATGTTTGTGATTATCATCGCAATTATGTACTTCATGATGATACGTCCACAGCGTAAGCGTCAGAAGGAGATCGATAACTTCCGTCGTGGCCTTCAGCCGGGTGTGGAGGTTGTTACCAGCGGTGGTATCTATGGTAAAATCAAGGAGGTAAACGATGGTGTTGTTGTGCTCGAAATTGCTCACAATGTAAATATCCGCGTTGATATCTCTACTGTTTTTGCTACCCCAAATGCTATGCAGCAGGGTAAATAATAGAGGATACAATTATAAATAGTAGAAATTTTGGCAAAAGATTTCTTCGAAAGACTAAAAGGAAACAAATTATTTACTTTCCTGTTCTTTTTATTGGTCTCGTGTTGTCTTTGGTTATTGCAGGTGCTTAACGAAGATTACGAGACCGATATTCCTTTCAGTGTATCTGTACTCAATATGCCCGAAGGTATCGAACTTGTCGATGGTGATGAGGTGGAGATACCTGTAAGGCTTAGCGACAGAGGTACAGTACTTGCCAGATACAAGCTTGGAAAATCGCACTCCATCAATGTCGATTTTTCAGAGTTCAAGCAGCGTGGCGGAACATTGAGCCTGCCTATATCGCATTTGAAGAAACAGATTATAGAAGCTGTGGAGGCAACGACATCGGTAGTACAGTATCATGATGATACATTGTATGTACAGGTGGTGCAGAACAGAAAACTGTTACCGGTTGTACTTAACGGAAAAATTGATGCAGCCGAACATTATGAAATAACAGGTGTGACATTTGATCCTGTTGATGTTATGGTTTCTGCAACTCCTGAAAAGCTTGATGAGATGGAGTCTGTTGCGACGGAATATGTCGTAAAGAAGTATCTGAAGAACGATAGGAGTTTTCAGGTGAATGTTGTTGCTGATGCTTTCATGACTGTTGAGCCTTCTGTTGTCAATGTCAATGTATCGGTATCGCCATTGAAGGTAAAGAAGGTGTACGTTCCTGTGACACCGGTAAATTTCCCGAAATCTCCTTATACCGTCAGTCTGCCCAGTGAGGTTGAACTCTCTTTTGAGGTTTCCGATACAAATTATGAAATTATAGGTCCAAGTGATTTTGCCGTACATATCGATTATAAGGATGTGATTTCTGCGAATGGAGGCTACGTCCCATTGAAACTTGTGTATTCGTCGCCGTTGGTGAGGAATGTTGTGTTGAAACCGTCTAAAGTCGTTGTGGGGAATCAGCTATGAGTGGAACAATAAAACTTGCAATAACAGGCTGCATTGGCAGTGGTAAAAGTGTCGTTTCCCGCATGATGAACGTGCTGAGAGTTCCGGTATATGATTGCGACAGCAATGCAAAGAGACTGATGACCGAAGATGCTTTCATAATAAGCGAACTGAAACGTATGTTCGGTGAGGAGTGTTACGATGATGACGGGACACTGAACCGTCGTTACGTGGCTTCGCGCATATTTACCGACAAGGGGAATATTAACCGTGTGAATGCACTTGTTCATCCTGTCGTCAAACGCGATTTTGAAGAGTGGGCAACAAGGCAGAATTCAAATGTAGTTGCGGTTGAGACTGCAATCCTTTATGAATCGGGCATGGTGGAATCTGTAGATAAGGTTCTTGTTGTGTGGGCCGAAAAGGAGACTGCCATCGAACGTACTATGGAACGTAGCGGTATGAATCGTGTGCAGGTCGAAAACCGTATGAATAATCAGATGGGTGTCGATGAACTGCTACTCATGTCAGACTATTCATTGTACAATGATGGAGATGAACCTTTGTTGCCACAGGTTATCGGCATTATTGAAGAGTTAAAAAATATTTCAAATTTTGATGTCTCGAATTGAAAATTTATATTCGCACAGTTTTTTACAAATAAACATAAAATTAACGATTAATATTTAAATCTATGTTCGAAAGAGTTCTTACAATATCGGGAAAACCCGGTCTTTATCGACTTTTATCAAGCGGTCGTAATATGGTTATCGTTGAGGTAATCGATGCTACAAAGAAACGTATTCCGGTACATAACACTGACAAGGTGGTTATGCTTGATGATATTGCAATTTATACTGATACAGAAGAGATGCCTTTGCGCGAGATCTTTGCGAAAATTTATGAAAAGGAGAATGGTGTTCTCTCTCTTGACCTTAAAATGGCTACACCCGAGGAGTTGGTTGAGTATTTTGAGGGTATTCTGCCTGATTACGACAGAGAGCGCGTTTATCTGACACACATCAAGAAAATGTACTCATGGTACAATATCCTCGTAGAGAACGGTATTGTCGAGTTCAAAGTTGAAGAGCAGGAGGCTGAATAAGCCAATCTGGCGTACGAAGAAAAAATCACATCGCATGCGATGTGATTTTTTTATTTTCAGCAACTCATTGCTCCGCAGCAGTTGATTACCTGTCCACTGACGTATGCCGACATGTCGCTTGCAAGGAAGAGTGCGACATTTGCAACATCTTCGGGAGTGCCGGCTCTTCGTAGCGGTATCGTCTTGGCCCATTCAGTACGCATCTCCTCCGGAATGGCCGATGTCATGTCGGTAACAATGAATCCCGGTGCTATGCAGTTGGCTCTAATACCGCGTGGTCCCATCTCCTTTGCTATTGATTTGGAAAGGCCGATAAGTCCGGCTTTTGATGCCGAGTAGTTGCATTGGCCACCATTTCCGTTTATGCCGACAACCGATGACATGTTGATGATGCTGCCTGAACGTTGCTTTGCCATTGCAGGAACCACTGCACGTGTGAAATTGAAAGCCGATTTGAGGTTTGTGGTAATTACGGAATCCCACTGCTCCTCGCTCATGCGCAATATAAGTCCGTCCTTTGTTATTCCGGCATTGTTTACAAGAATATCTATACGTCCGAAATCGGCAAGTATCTCTTTTACCACGGTGTCTGTGGCTGCAAAGTCAGATGCATCTGCTGCATATCCCTTGCATTTTACTCCAAGTGATTCTATCTCCTTTATAAGTTCTTCGGCATTATTGTTTATCTGCCTGTATGTGAATGCAACATTTGCGCCCTCTTGTGCTAATTTTACGGCAATGGCACGGCCTATTCCTCGTGTAGCTCCTGTTACAAGAGCAGTCTTTCCTTCTAATAGTTTCATGATTGTATTTTTAATATTATTTGCGAAGATAGTTTTTTGTGTTTGATTTTTGGCATGTTTATTGAAAAAAGTGTATTTAGGGTTCTATCTCATAGCAAAAAACTTCTGCTTTGTAATATATTGAAAACCAGTTATAATATATTGGTATTTAATAGTTAATATAGATGTCCCTGCTATGAAAATGTTAGGTAAATTTTATATTTGACTGTTTTTTTACTACATTCGTGGCCAATATTAAATAAAACATATTATGAATAGAATCAGAATTTGCATATTTGCGGTTGTCGTACTGCTTGTTGCATGTGTAGCTTTCGGGTTAGGAAGCCGTCCGCAGGTTGAAAATGCCGAATCCTCTTCGTTTTCGGCAGAACGTGTTGCAGAGGACATCAGGAATATTTCACGAAAGCACCATTCGGTTGCCCATCCCGACGAAAGGGCAGAGGTACGTAATTATCTTGTCTCAAGACTGCAGGAACTTGGAGCGGACACGGTAATGCTTTTTGAATACAAGGCGTTGACAGGACCTGAGAAAAAACATGTAACCTACACCTTTGATGCGACAAACATCCTTGCGACTTTTGCACCGGAAAAGGAGGCTGAGCAGCATACATCGTTATTGCTGGTTGCACATTACGATTCGCGCTATTCACAACCTTTTGCAAAAGGAGATACGGTGTGGTCGTACGGTGCGGCTGACGATGGTTATGGAATTGGAGTCATACTTGAAACTGTCAATCTTGCCTTGAAATATCGGGAGAAATGGAAACAGGGAGTCAAAGTGCTGTTTACTGATGCCGAAGAGGTTGCAATGATGGGTATGAAGACTATGTGGAAGGAGAACCGTGAGGAATTCAATGATGTTGGTCTGATGATAAACATTGAAGCGCGTGGTCCGTATGGACCGGCATTGCTGTTTGAGACATCTGCAGGAAATGAGAAACTTATGGATCTGTATCAATCGGCAGCAGAATACCCATTCACATACTCTTTGACAACTGTTGTGTACAAGTTCATGCCGAACTATACTGACTTCACCATAGTGAAAGATGAAATACCCGGCTTGAATTTCTCGACAATAGCAGATATAAACCACTATCATACCCACCTTGACAATTTCTCTAACATAAATAAAGCATCTATTCAGCACTATGGTTCTCAGGTTGTTCCTGTTGTACATGAATATCTGACCGGCGCACAGTATTCGGAACGCAACAGCCTGAAATCGGATTCTGATACCATTAACTTTACATTGCCGCTTCTTGGTCTTTTCAATTTCTCTAAAGCAGGATATCGGGCATTGAATATTGCGATATTCATTCTCTTTATGGCTGTTGTTGCAGTTGATGTGTTCCGCAGACGTGTACATGTTAAAAAGATATTGTCAGGTGCAATGAAAGTGATGCTTTCGGCTATTGCAGCACTTGTAGCCGGTGAACTCTTTGCTTATGTATGCAGTGTCGTTGCCGGTACGCAATTCAAACTTTTTGGAGTAGTGCAGGGCATCATGTTCGACAATGTGGCAATGATGACTGCTGTTGCATTGATGGTTGTGGTTGTAGTTTTTCTATATATGCGCAAACGCAAGCAAGTGCTTTGTGGTTCTGCCGATTCGTTGCGTGCAAAATCGGTCACTGCGGTCATGACGAATGCGACAGACAAACTGTACGGAACACTCTTGTTCATGATGTTCGCAAGTGCTATATTGCTTGTAACCATCAACGAGAATCTGATGTTCTTTATCCCTCTTTTTGCTTCGGTTTTGGCTATGGCACTCTGTCGATTGACAAAACTTAGGGTGTGGTTCCTGATTGCTGTAGCATTGATACTGTTACATGCTTTATCGTTCCTGTATGCATTGAGTATGGCACTAACTATCGGTGCTTTCGGTGCTGTACTTATGCTTGCTCTAATAGATCTACTGGCAATCATTCCGCTTGCTGATATGTATCTGACCGGCAAAAAATAAAAACCGACAGCTCACCATCAACAATAAACGGCAATGAAATTCATTGCCGTTTATTGTTGATATCCATTTGATTATTTGGTTACAACTCCGCCGTCTGTGGTAATCAGACTGACATTGTCTACAAGGAATGAAGCACCGCCACCGTTTTTGTGGTTTACGATTATTAGTGAAATATACTTCGTTCTATCGACTGTGAACTGATATTTTCGCTGTTCCCAATTGTCGGTGACTGCACTTGCTTCCCTGTCTTCGTATTCATACTCCTTAATTTCGTCATTGGGTGATGCATAACAGTAGCCTATACGGCAATATCCGAATTCTTCTCCATTTGCTTTTACATGGACAATAAGATTGTATGTTCCGGGTTTTAGTTTATAGTATCTTGAATACAAGACCTTGTTCTTTTTCATACCACTATATCCCTCTATCATTACAGAACAGTTACCTTCAAAAGCATCGTCGCTTGGTGAAATTGTTGCAGAATTGGATTCGGTGAATGTTGCCCAACCTGCTGGGTTTCCATTGTCCCATTCTTCAAAACTTCCATTTGAAATGATGTCTTCTCCTTCGGGCAATGCCGGAATATCTGGCTTATTAGGTGTGTCGGGTGTATCTGGCTCGTCAGGTGTGTCAGGTGTGTCTGGCGTGTCAGGTGTGTCAGGTGTGTCAGGAGTGTCAGGCGTGTCGGGTGTCTCTGGTGTACCTGGTGTGTCAGGTGGTAAAATTTTACCCAATGTATATTCTGTTATATTCTTTATTCCTGCAACATCTAAGTATAATGTAAGTTCTCCTGCGACAGTTATCTCTCTTCTGTAATTCTGTGGATTATTCTTGAGGTTTATGTTCTTGCGCATCTCTTCGCCGGATAACATTACAGGAATACAATTCTCCCTGTCCGTTTCGTTGGCGTCGTCTGCTATGAGAATATTGCTATCAACAGTTGTATTGTTGCTGAATATACAATTATCATAATAATCCTTTACTGTTCCTACAATGTAGCCTTTGACAATAACGCGTCCAGTTTTGCCATTTGAAAATGCATCAATAGCTTCTGCTACGGAGTATTCCGGTACTTCATCAGGCTGGTCGTTTTCTTCATTATCTTCGTTTACGTCATCATCATTGTCTACGTTGCCTTCGTCGTCTTTATTCTCTTCATCTCCGTCGCTTTCATTTCCTTCATTCTCCTCTTTGCTCTCATTTTCAGGTACACCTTTAACCAACTTGAAATTCTTGACTCTCCATGTGCTTGATTCGGTAGTTGCAGTATAACGTAACGCCACAACAACATTATTCTTGTACATATATTCAGCCGGGATTGCGACATCTGCTTTGTGGAATGTGTCACAACTGTCGCTTCCTATGGCGTTGTATGGGATATCAAACCATGTTGCTGTTTTTGCATCGTCATCGTAGTCGGAACTTATAAGCAGCTGATGGTGTTTTGCAATGTTTGCAGTATTGGAATTCCGGATTATATATTCAAATGATATGTGCGCCTTTGTCTCGTCAGTGAAATCAATTCTTGATGATATCAGCCAACTTTTGGCAGGGTTGTCCCCGTTCTCATCCGATGATGTTACTTGTGCTGCCTTGTTATCTATTCTCCAGTGGAAATTGCCGTCAGTTACTACTGGCGTGAATACTCCAAAACTTTCATCAAATGTCTCGTTGATGTATATGCTGTCGTTCACGTTTGTTGGTGGAGTATACGGTGCTTCCGGGACGAAGTCGCATGCACATAGTGTGAACAGTACAATGATACTTAAAATGGATCTAAAGGCTTTCATAGTAAAAGATTGGATGATTTTCAGAAGTTTATGCCTATATTGAGGTATGCGTTAAAGGCATTTGCGTAATAGAGATATGGATTTTCTGAGAACTTGTATATATGTTTTCCATCATCACTCTTGCTTTCTTTGCGGTTTTGTTCATATCCTCCTGTGATCATCTTGCGGTTGTTTAGGATATTGTCAAGACTCAGGTTGATATCAACTCTTTTTTTGTTTTTAAAACTAATGCTCTTGCCGATGGAAGCGTCGACCATTAAACCGCCTTTGCCTTTGTATTGTGATGGAATATCAAAAACTTCTTCACCTGTTGTTTGGTCAATGACAGGATTTTCCAATACGGTTGCAAGGCGTGCATAACCCGAGGCATTTACGTATATGTTGTCATAGTAGTTTATATTTGCGCAGATGTACCAGCCTTTGATTTTATAGATACCTCCTATGCTCAATGCCGTAAGAGGTGTACTGCCAACCTTTATTCCGTCAATATATGCTTTATCGTTTGTAACGCTCTCTTCGCTCTCGTTCATGAGAAATGCATTGGCATTTCCTATGTATTCGGCATTCCCGATCGAGGCCAATGCGTTTATAGATAGTGATGGTGTAATATCATATGTTACCGCCGCCTCAATACCATAATGCAACTTGCTTATACCGGTCATGGTCAGGAATGTGTACTGCGACAGACGGTCGTTGTAGAATGTATTGTGTTCTACAATGTCATTGAACTTTGTACAGTATGCAGTAGCTTGTGCCATCACCGGTCCGTATTTGAATTTGTATGAAGCTTCGGCATTCATGAGTTTCTCGTTGGTAAGCCCAATGACAAAGTCATTGCGCATGCGTGGAGCCAAGAATGCATTGCACGCAAGCGGAGTACGGCATTCGTAACCGCCTCCGAACGATATTGTATTATATGCATTGAACGGTATGGCTATTCCTATTTTGCCGCCTCCGCCAATGAATAATGATGTACCGCTACTGCCTTTTGAAAAGTTGTCGGCACGCCCGTTGCGCATGTTGCCATGACGTTCTATTGTGGCAGCCTCAATGTTTGCGCCACCGAAAATTCTGAATATGCCTTTTGTGAAAAGATGCTGGTAATACAAATTTACCTTGTTTACATTTATATCATAGTCGTAGCCGAATACATCACCTTCATCTATCAGTCTGTTTGGGTTGTCTACATCGTTTTGCACGTAATTGCTGTTTGCACCATAATTTTCTGTTGAATTTTTCTCAATGTCTAAATATGGTTTTCCACCAAGTAGGTCCTTCATTGTTTTATAGTGCATGCCCTTGGTAGTTCCCAAGTCAAGTCCAAAAGTTCCTTTGCTGTTATAGTTGTATGATATATCCAACTTGGAACCCAAATTCAGTGCAAACTGATCGCTATGTCGTTTTTCGATATAATAAAGGCTTTCTTTATTCTCGGCATATGCCTGTTGGTTGGCTGTGTATATGTCGTTCCAGTTGATTTGGCGGTTTGACCTGTCTGATTTCCAATATTCGAACTTGACATTGAAAGCTTCGAGTTCTTCTGTTGTAGGTGTATAGTCAGGATCTGAAACATCGTATGCAGTGCTGGGCATGTTCAGGTAATAGTCGGGGTGTGGATCGGAAGCACCCTTATTCCAGGCAAGTGCCGACATGTTGTATCTTGAGTATTTTCCGAACAGCGATGTGCTGAACTTGATGTTGTCGTTTATCTGGAAATCCCATGTAATGAGTGCAGCCGGTTCATATGAGCTTACTGTACGCGCATTGCGCTTCTTGCCATTATAATAACCCCAGTTGCTGTTGTAATAGTGTGAACCTGCCAACCAATATGCTTCTTGCGTCGAGGCAGAGTGTTGTGCCCGTTCGGTGGGAGAACCCCATGTTGCAACGGAAATGCTGTGCCTGTAATTGATCTTTTTTTCTGCTGCAAGAAAATAAGAAATTGAGTTGTAGAAAGTTCCTTCTATTGCACCTTCGTTACTCCACCGGTACGAAGCAGAAGCTGTCAGTGCCCAACCGTTATATAATTCACCTGTAGAGTATGTATACATGGCGCGTGCAAGATAATTGCGGTTGCAACCAGTCAATGTTACTTTATGCCCTGCCGTATGTTGGCTCGCTCTCATGTTTATGTTACCCGATCCACCGACAGTGCTTGTTCCGTATGAGGTGTATTCGAGGTAGGTGGCACCTTCTTTGTTGCGTATTGCGTCGTTCAGCTCTCCGAGCATGCGGTAATAGAACTCGCCTCTTTCGGCATCGTTCACCAGCACACCGTTGGCATATACATTGCTGTATCGGGAATGGTATGCTCGTGTGCGGAAGCGTATGGAGGTGAAGCGGTAAGCTGCCTCATATATGAAACGGTTGGTGCTCGATAAAATATGTGGTGTTGATTCTGGAATATCTTCATCTTCTCCAAGCTGTTCCTCGTATAATGTATAGAAATCGTACTTTCTGTCGATTAAATAATCGGATATTACACGATTCTTTTCTCTATCACTGTTGATCAGGCTGTCCAGACCGTGCATACGAGGTGGCTGCTGAAGTATTCTTCCATCTTCTTGTTTGCTGGTGAACGTTCTGTCCCTTACGTAATCCTGTGCATAGATTACACTGATGTATACAAAACAGAGTACAAAAAATGTTAGTGTCCTGAAATATCTGCTCATATCTGTTGTAGAAGCCTTACTGGGTAATACAAATAAAAAGATCGGAATTATTCCAAAGATAGATAGAATTCTATAAACATTTTCAATTTATGGTAAAATAATATTTCGACCACGTAAAATATTGTTTCCATTGTTGTGGATTATCTGTTTTGTGATGTTGGGATAAATGCTTATCTTCGCGAATAATTTTAAATGATGTATATTATGTTTTCAGGTATAGTAGAGGAGTTTGCTACAGTGCGACGTCTTGTGCGCGAGCAAGGTAACCTGCATCTTACAATGACATGCTCGTTCGTCAATGAACTTAAAATAGATCAAAGTGTGTCGCACAACGGTGTATGCTTGACTGTAGTGGATATTACAGGCGATGAATATACTGTCACAGCAATGACGGAAACTTTGGAACGATCAAATATTGGTCTTCTAAAAGTTGGAGATAAAGTTAATGTAGAACGTAGCATGATGATGAACGGCCGTCTTGACGGTCACATTGTCCAAGGACACGTTGACGAGACTGCTGAGTGTGTGTCGGTGCGTGACGCTGATGGCAGCTGGTATTATACTTTCCGTTATAAAAAGGATGATGAGATGGCTGCAAAGGGTTATATGACAGTCGATAAAGGATCTGTTACCGTAAACGGTGTGAGCTTGACAGTTTGCGAGCCAACAGATGATTCTTTTTCGGTGGCCATAATACCTTATACATACGAACATACCAACTTCCATACTATAGAGGTGGGTACAAAGGTGAATATCGAGTTTGATATCATCGGTAAGTATATTGCACGAATGATCAAAAGATAAAAAGAACCGGAATTACTGAATATGAAGATTGCTGTTCCAACAAGAGATGGCATGGTTGACAACCATTTCGGACATTGTGACCATTATACCATCTTTACAATAAATGACGGAGAGATAAAGATGAAAGAGATTCTTCCTTCGCCACAAGGCTGTGGCTGCAAGTCGGGGATTGTGCTTGTACTTCGTCAAAAGGGTGTCCAGACTATGCTTGCAGGGAATATGGGTGAAGGAGCCAGGAATGTTCTCGAGAGCCATGATATAAAGGTTGTGCGCGGTTGCAGCGGCAACATCGATGAGTTGGTCAGGGCATACCTGGCAGGTGAGATAAGAGACAACGGTGAGGCATGTAGCCACCATGAATGTGGAACCCATTGATAATTTGGATATGGTAAATAAAGTATATCTTGAGAATTTCGAGAGCCGTATAACGGACGAGCTTCTTAGATTATGCAAACAGTATGGTGTTCTTGACGGGACTCTGCTTGCAACTGGTGACATTGATGCACGCTGGAGTGAATTGGCACCTGAATATATGGCTGATGCAGTTCCTAATATAGCCGATTATCCTACTGTTGCCATTGCATGGGCCGGTTATATGGGCATGGCTGTTGCTCACCAATGGGATAACGATTGGACTGCACACTCCAAGGACGAATACAAATCGTATTATGGCGATCTTGGTTTCGATGATATGGATGAACATATTGTGCGAGACATTATTGGTTTCCATCTTGAATCGAAGGAGGCTAAGAATATTGAAGAGATGATGCGTCGCTTGGGTGAAACAGCCTTGACGCTTATACGCAGAGAGAGAATAGAGCCTCAGTCACCTATGGCGTTTCATGTGTATGCACGTGTCGTAAAGGTTATGTTCAAGATTGGTGCAGCAGTTGAATTGAAACGTCTTGGATACAAATTCGAACAGGTGAATATACCTAATATGTCCGGAGGCATGGCTACGTGCTGATAAATGTGTATGTAATAAAAAATCCTTAGAATTTTTTCTAAGGATTTTTTTGTTGTGATTGCTGTTAGTTAGAATTTGAAATCAACACCAATTGTTGCATTATATGTGTCGCGTTCGTATGTAGCTCCTTTCAAAGTATTGTTGTCCTTCTTGTATACAGCAAAGCAGAAGCCTGCATTGATGTCCCAATTCTTGTTTATACTGTACTTGCCTCCCAAGCCAGTCATGAACGAGTCGTTTATGAAGTTCAGATCGCTTGTATATTGGTTTGTTATTCCGAAGTCGGTATATTGCACACCGGCAGAGATGAGCAGGTCTTTTGTTACCTTGAACTCAAGACCACCTGCTACTTCGTATGTGTTGCGTGCGAGGTTGCTGTTGTTGTTTGTACCGCCAAGAAGCGATTCTACTCTTGCATTTTTGTCAAAGTAGTAGTTTGCGCTTACCATAGCCTGCAACCATGGAAGTGCCTGCCATGATACTCCAAGTGACAACGATGCCGGTGTGTCATTTCTTAGTCTCTTGCCATCTTCGAGTGTTGAAAGCATACCTAATGTGCTTCCTGCGCTGTTTGCAACCATTGCTGCTGTTTGAACCGCTATTTCTGATGCATATTCTGCTGGTGCACCTTGTGCCAACGCCTGCTGGTATGCAGCTTGATATACTTTGCCACCGATAGCTTCTCCGGCACCGGCAATACCTTTGTTGTAGTTCTCTCCGAATATACCAAGATTCTTTGTCCTGTTTTTCAGGTTCGTTACAGCACGGAACTCATATTTTGCTGCAAAGTTGAAATTACCGACCATGTAGTCAAGTGCCAAGATAGGAGTGAATGAGATTCCTTTCTGTGTAAGATCAAGTGACAGGGGAGAAACTTTTGTCGCGCCATTGGCGTTCATTGCGTCGAAGTATATACCTCCGTTGTAGCTTGCTGTTGTATAGTTGCCACGCACACCGATGTATGCCGACAAGTTGTTGATGATTCTGTATGCTGTACCCAACTGGAGACCGAATACATATTGTGTAGATGCAAATGATGAGTATGCGTCACTTGTTGCCTGTGCACCTGCTACAGCAGGAAGCAACTCTTTGAAACCATTTCCAAGTGTGTTGAACATTGGAAGTCCATTCTTGAACTGACAGTTGCCACCGCCACCGGGAATGCCGAAGAAACCGCTGAAGCTCCACTTGCCAGTTGTGTATGAAGCCATAAGACTTGGCATTACAGGAACATATATTTTTGCACCGTATGATTTCTTGTCTGCATGGCTTGTAATGTCGCGGTTCTGCCATACCATCTGCCAGTTGGCCGAGATTCTCCAACCGTCATTGAAGAAAGCTGTTCCTGCCGGGTTGAAATAGATGGCATCTGTATCGAGTGATGCATAGCGTGCCGGGTTGCGCACGAACGAGGTACTTTGGTTGGTGTTTGTAAGTAATCCACCTGCGAACGAGGTGAATGCAAGTGATGATAAGACAATGCTTGTGATAATCTTTTTCATAGTTAAATAGTTTAAATTGGTTTTTCTGATTATTGTTTCTATGTTTTGAGATTTTGTTGCACAAAGCTACGTTGTTTGTGCAAAATATTAAAATATTATCCTTAATTTAACTATGAAAATGTAAAAACTGAACATGTATTGTCTTTTATTATTTCTTGTACATGTTTAAAATGAACAAATAATAACAAATACAATAATAGCAGAGCACCAGCCGATGGCTGGTGCTCTGCTATTATTATAATATAAGGTATAATCTTATTTTACAGGTATGGCGTCTATACGTGCCTGATGACGTCCGCCTTCAAAAGGTGTATTAAGGAAAGTCTCTACACACTCTTTTGCACTCTCGGTTGCAATGAATCGTCCGGGCATAACCATTACGTTTGCGTCATTGTGCTGACGTGCAAGTGCTGCAATTTCGGGCATCCAGCAAAGTGCACTGCGTATTGCCTTGTGATGGTTTAGAGTCATGTTGATGCCGTTTCCTGTACCGCAAATGGCAATACCTGTTGTCAATTCGCCATTTTCGATTGCCTCGGCAAGTGCGTGTGCAAATTCAGGGTAGTTGCAGCTTTCGGTGCTGTTTGTACCGAAGTCAACAAATTCATAACCCATATCCTTGAGCCATTCCTTTACTTGCTCTTTCAAAGGGTAGCCAGCGTGGTCGCTTGCAAGTCCTATCTTTTTCATTATAACATTGATTTTACTTGGTTATATACGTTTTCTGCTGTAAAGCCGAGTTTTTCATCAAGAACTTTGTATGGTGCTGAGAAACCGAATGATTCCAATCCCCATACTTTACCATTGGCACCAACGAGACCCTGGAGATTTACAGGCAAGCCGGCTGTCAAACCGAATATCTTTGCTCCTGTAGGGAGAACGCTCTCCTGATACTCTTTTGATTGTGTACGGAACAGACCTTCAGATGGAACAGAAACTATGCGTGTCTTGATACCGTCTGCCTTTAGAAGTCTTGCACCGTCTACAAGTGTTGAAACTTCAGAACCTGACGCAACAAGGATAACATCGTAATCCTCATCGCTGCCTGAAATAACGTATGCACCTTTTGATGTTTCTTCGTATGGTGTGCCTTCTGGCAAGTTGTTTACGTTCTGGCGTGAGAAAATAAGTCCGGTAGGAGTGTTGTCGTTCTCCATTGCAAGTTTCCATGCTTGTGTTGCTTCATTTACATCGGCAGGACGTAGTACAAGCATTGAATTCTTGCCACTGTGGTTCTTTACCTTTTCCATCAGGCGCACCTGTGCCTCCTGTTCAACAGGTTCATGTGTTGGTCCGTCTTCACCTACGCGGAATGCGTCGTGTGACCATACGAACTTCACTGGCAATTCCATGAGTGCTGCCATACGGATAGCCGGTTTCATGTAGTCGCTGAATACAAAGAATGTACCGCAAGCTGCAATGACACCGCCATGAAGAGCCATACCGATGCAAAGGCATGCCATTGTCAACTCTGATACGCCTGCGTGCAGGAACGCTCCGCTGAAATCGCCCGGTGTAAAGGCATGTGTCTTTTTCAAGAAACCGTCTGTTTTGTCACTGTTGCTCAAATCGGCTGATGAGCATATCATATTACCGTAGTTCTCGGCAAGGATGCCAAGTACTGTTGCTGATGCGTTACGTGTTGGGGAGTCAGCCTTCTGCTCGATGGCATTCCAGTCGATTGCAGGCTGCTTACCGGCAAACCAGTCTTCGAGTTTCTGTGCTTTCTCTGGATTTGCTGCAGCCCATGCCGCCTTTACGGCTTTGCGCTCTGCAACAATCTTGCGAAGCTCTGCAAGACGGTTGTCGTGCAACTCTTTTACTTCAGGGAAGAATACGAATGGGTTCTCTACATCACCGCCAAGGTTCTTGATGGTGTTGATGTATGCATCGCCACCGAGAGGTGCACCGTGTGTTCCGCAATCGAACTCGTAGCTGCTGCCGTCGGCACGGCGTGCGCCTTTGCCCATAACTGTGTTACCGATGATTAGGGTTGGGCGTTCCTTCTCTGCCTTTGCTTCTGTAAGTGCGGCACGGATTGCATCGCAGTCGTTACCGTCGATGGTGATCACCTTCCATCCCCATGCCTCATATTTCTTTGCTGTGTCCTCGAACATTACCTCGTCGCAGCGTGTTGAGAGCTGAATCTGGTTTGCATCGTAGAACATGATAAGGTTGTTCAATTTCAAGTAACCGGCCATGCGACCTGCACCCTGTGAAATCTCTTCCTGAACACCACCGTCAGAGATGAATGCATAGATGGTGTGGCCCATAACCTCTTCACCCAAACGTGCCTCAAGGAACTTGGCTGCAATTGCAGCACCTACAGCATAAGTGTGTCCTTGACCGAGAGGGCCTGATGTATTCTCGATTCCACGTGCGAAGTTAACCTCTGGGTGTCCAGGGGTTGCGCTTCCCCATTGACGGAGCTGCTTGAGCTCGTCCATAGTGAACTTGTCCTGAAGTGCAAGAACTGAATATAACATTGGTGACATGTGACCGGGATCAAGGAAGAAACGGTCGCGGCCTTCCCATAGTGGATTGTCAGGATCGTGTACAAGAAACTCGGAGTAGAGCACATTGATAAAGTCTGCTCCACCCATAGCACCGCCTGGGTGTCCCGATTTTGCTTTTTCAACCATGGCTGCGGTTAGAATACGTATGTTGTCCGCTGCCTTGTTCATCAGTTGCTTGCTATTCATATCTTTTATTATCGTTAGTGTTTTTTTATTGCTTGTTATTGATGTAAGAGTCTTTTCATATCAAATGAATACCCTTTACTCTAATTTGTTACAAAAATAGTATTTTTTGTTTGAATGTGGAACATATTTCAATAACGATTTTCCTCTTGTTTATAAATTATTTTACGAACTTAAGATTTATAAAGGCTTTTTTGATGAATTTCATCAGCCTTTGTATTATCTTCGCTATATAAATCGATATATATTATGCTTACAGATATTATAGCTAAGGAGTTCGGTCTCGCTCCCGACAAGGTGAAGAATGTTGTTGAACTGCTTGATGGTGGTGCTACAATTCCGTTCATTTCGCGTTACCGTAAAGAGGCTACCGGTTCCATGGATGAAGTTACTGTCGGTAATGTGAAGGATATGTATGAGAAACTGAAAACTCTCATGCAGCGCAAGGAGACTGTTATTACTACAATAGAGGAACAAGGCAAGCTCACACCGGAATTGAAAAAACGAATTGACGGATGTTTCGATGCTGTTGAACTTGAAGATATCTACCTCCCATACAAGCCAAAGCGACGTACACGTGCTACAATGGCAAAGGAGAAGGGGCTTGAACCGCTTGCCGATATGATATTCCTTCAACAGGTAAATGATATAAAAGGTCGTGCGCGTACATTTATAAATAAAGATGTACCTACAGCCGATGATGCCATTGCAGGAGCATGTGATATAATTGCAGAGAGGGTGTCGGAAGATGAAGGAGCCCGCACTGCAGTCCGTCGCCTTTTTTCCCGTTCCGGTGTCATTACATCAAAGGTTGTTAAGGGAAAAGAGGGTGATGGTATAAAATATTCCGATTATTACGATTGGCAGGAGAAGATTGCACGTATCTCGTCACATCGTCTGCTTGCCATAATGCGTGGAGAAGAAGAAGGTTATCTGCGTGTGTCAATAGATATAGATCAGGACGAGGCTGTTGAGCAATTGAACAGACGTTTTGTAAAGCGTTTTTCGCCTTCACGGGAATATATGGAGCAGGCTGTTGCTGACGGATATAAGCGTTTGTTGGCTCCATCAATAGAGAATGAGACACGAGGAGTTGCAAAACAGCGTGCCGATGATGAGGCGATAGCTGTATTTGCCGAGAACTTGCGCCAATTGCTCATGTCCTCTCCGTTAGGACAGAAACGTGTATTGGCTATCGATCCGGGGTTCCGGACCGGTTGTAAGGTCGTAGTTCTCGATTCGCAGGGAAATCTTGTATGTCATACGGTGATATATCCTCACCCTCCGCATAATGACCGCGAAGGTGCGTACGATACAATATCATCCTTGGTAAATAAGTATTCCATCGAAGCTTTTGCCATAGGTAACGGTACTGCCGGTCGCGAAACCGAGGATTTTATACGTAAGGCTAGTTATGGTGTAGATATCTTCTCGGTAAATGAAGATGGAGCATCGGTGTATTCGGCTTCCCCTGTAGCACGCGAAGAGTTTCCTGACGAAGATGTCACAGTGCGTGGAGCCGTTTCTATCGGACGCCGATTGATAGACCCTTTGTCGGAACTTGTAAAAATTGAGCCACGCTCTATCGGTGTCGGTCAATATCAACATAGTGTCGACCAGACCAAGCTGAAGGAGCGACTTGATGTTGTTGTAGAAAGTTGTGTAAATAAGGTTGGTGTGAATCTGAACACTGCTACAAAACAGATTCTTACCCATATATCGGGCCTTGGACCCTCTCTTGCCGAAAATATAGTCAAGTACCGTGCTGAAACAGGAGACTTCCGTTCACGAAAGGAGTTGCTTAAAGTACCTCGCTTAGGCAATAAGGCTTTTGAACAGGCGGCAGGCTTCCTACGTGTGCTTAATGGTGAGAATCAACTCGACAGTACCGCCGTTCATCCTGAATCTTATGGTATCGTGCAACAGATGGCAAAGGATATGGGTGTCTCTTTGAAGGATTTCATTGCCGATGCAGAGTTGCGTAAAAGGGTTGTGCTGTCCAAATATATTACCGATAAGGTAGGCATGCCGACACTTACCGATATTATGGATTCACTTAATAAACGCGGACTTGACCCACGTGAGCAGGCCAAGGTATTTGCTTTCGATCCTAATGTACACGAAGTGGAAGATTTACATGTCGGAATGGTTCTGCCTGGGCTTGTTACCAATATCACGGCATTCGGTGCATTCGTGAATGTAGGTGTGCATCAGGATGGTCTCGTGCACATATCACAGCTTGCCGACAAGTTCGTCTCTTCGCCCGGTGATGTGGTAAAGCTCGGTCAGCAGGTGATGGTTAAGGTGATAGAAGTGGATTTGAAGAGAAAGAGGATATCACTTTCAATGCGTGGTATGTAAGGTATATATGCAATAAGGCTGACATTTCGAAATGTCAGCCTTATTGCATATGAATGATTTGTGTAACTTATTTGACCAGTACTTTTTTGCTGTCGACAATATTGATTCCTTTTTGAGGATTATCCAAGCGTTTTCCTGCAATGTCGTATATGTTTTTGCTTTTGTTTTCTTGGATATAAGGATTCTTATGGATAGCTGTAGAGTTGTCGAAATTTATTGTCAATTCACCTGCCTGCAACATCTCACATTCTACCCAACATTGGTTTGCTGCAATGTCCTTTGAGCCGTCAAATGCCTTGAACATTATCTTTTCTCCTTCATTGCTGAATATGAATTTTTTCATCTCGCTATTCTGTGACAGACTGTTCTCTACAAAATTTCCTTTAAGCAATGATTGTGAAACGGGACCTATTGCTCCGTTGTCGGACATTGTAATGTTTAACAGCAAAGTACCTTCGTCACCTTTGATGATTGCAGGAGTGCCGCCTTTTAATGTTTCTCCAGGGCCTGCAATGGCTCTCATGGTACATGTGTATTCGTTTTTGCTGTTGTTGTAGCCAATATCAGTAACTGTCATATCATAAGCATGAACGCCTTCCGGAAGAATTACATTGAATGGCATGCATATAGCTGAAGTTCCGTTTGTCGGCAAGGTTAACGGAAATGCGCTTATCTCTTCTATGGTGTAGGTTGCCAGTCCTGCTTTACTTGCCTTGTCGTTTCCTGCTACACCATGTTCCTTATAGATATTCATATAGTTGATACCGTCGCTGCTGCTGCGGATCTTGTATATGCCGTCTGTTGATGTCTCTTCGAACAGGTATATTCCGGCTTCGCTCTCATTGTCTGAAAACATTATGTGTCCCCAACCGCTGAGTCTTGGCTCTTTAAGTACTTTGCCTTGCATTGAGAGTGTATATCCCACGCCCGATGGCTGTATGATGAAAATCTCATCGCCTGCAGCCGATGTTGAATAATGGTCGGGAGAGATGAGTTTGTAGCCCTCGTTTTTGCTGTTGTCGTGCGTTGTGTTGTAGGCAATGAACAGTGGATTGCCGTTGTAGTTTATGTGGAATGCACCGTAATATTCCGGGTCGATTATTACAGTAAACAGGAATATCGTGCCATTGGGCATTGTTACGACTCCTGTGTGCGAACCCTCTCCGGCATCGTTCCTTATTGCTATCCTGCTAATATCTGTAGCATCTCCCTCAATGAAATCTCCGCTTACAACAGCACCTTTTTGCCCACCAATATACTGTGTCAAATCAATGGTTTCTCCTGCTTCGGCAATAATGGTGACCTCTCCATACTGCCTGTTACGTATTTTTTCCAATTCATTTGCAAGGCTGTTTACTATAGCTGTGTTTTCAGCAGCCTTGTTGTTGACTTCGTCAAAATCTCCATCGATGTGCTTGAAGAGCTGTGGATTTGTCGAGTAGCCTGTCTCTATTTTGGGTCCCCATGGAATCATTGCCGCTCCGCCTTTAGGTTCAATGTATTTCCAACCGGCAGTGCATATTGTCAGAGTGTGGTTCTGTGCCATTCCGATAGCAAATGGGCGACCTTTCTCGTCACTACCGAAC
Organism: Bacteroidaceae bacterium; assembly: GCA_017555585.1. Taxonomy (GTDB): domain Bacteria; phylum Bacteroidota; class Bacteroidia; order Bacteroidales; family Bacteroidaceae; genus HGM04593. Next base: position 50,392 of record JAFZGA010000002.1, on the reverse strand, counting down.
CATGTACCGGCTTGCTCGGGGTAACCGTCGGTAGAGAGCGATTCGCCGTTGCCTACACCTGCAATGGTTGCCATGACATCGAGGAAGTCTATCTGTGAAACCAAAGCGTTCTTGACTGAATTTTCCTTGATAACTGCGGGCCAATGAACAATGAACGGAACACGGGTTCCACCTTCGAATGCACTGTATTTTCCACCGCGTAATCCACCGGTAGGCGAGTGGTCACCCACAAGTTCTTCGGCCTGATCCACATAGCCGTCATCGAGTACCGGACCGTTGTCGCTGGTCAATATAATCAATGTATTCTCGAGCAATCCCTGTTCTTCGAGGGTGTTTACAATCTCGCCCACACTCCAATCGAACTGCACGATGGCATCACCACGCAGTCCCATATTGCTCTGACCACGGAAACGTGGGTGAGGAAAACGCGGTACGTGAACATCATTTGTAGCAAAGTACATGAAGAACGGTTTATTGCTGTTCTCTTTTATGAAATCGACAGCGTGCGTGGTTATACTGTCGGCAATGTCCTCATCTTTCCATAGCGCAGTGCCTCCGCCTTTCATGTATCCTATACGTCCAATACCGTTGACTATGGAATAATCATGTCCATGACTCGACTTCAGGTTGTATAGCAGTTCGGGGTTGTCCTTTCCTGTGGGCTCTCCATCAAAATTTTTATTATAGTTGACATAAATAGGTGCTGACGGGTCATAGTTTGCTACTGCACCGTTTTCTATGAATACGCATGGGACTCTGTCGGCTGTTGCTGCCATTATATATGAATAGTCAAAACCGATATCGGCCAAAGCAGGTGTAATTGGTGAATTCCAATCCTGTTTTCCTGTTTCCGATCCAAGTCCAAGATGCCATTTACCGAACGCGGCTGTAGTATAACCGGCCTCCTTGAATACGTCGGCAACTGTATATTGATCGGGAGATATTATCATTGCGGCATCGCCTGCTGCTACATCAGTTCCTTGTTTTCGCCAAGGATACTCACCCGTCAGCAGAGAGTAGCGGGATGGCGTACTTGTGGACGCAACTGCATGGGCGTTTGTAAAACGTAGACCGTTTTCTGACAATCTGTTGACATTAGGTGTCTTGACACCTATGGCACCATAACATTCAAGGTCACCGAATCCAAGATCGTCGGCATAGATCATGACCACATTTGGACGTGATTTCAGATAAGGTGTATTGTCGGTTGATTCTTGAGCAAGTAATGCTCCTGGCAATGTTGCAAAAGCCAGCATTCCAAGATTCATCTTTTTCATGATAGGATTGTTTGTTTTGGCGAAAGTACAATATCTATTTTAAATTATGAAAAAATGAAGTAAAAAAGTACTATTGCTAAAAACAGCAGACCGGGTTGTTCCGGTCTGCTTCAAAAATGTTTGCATCAGATGTTATTTGCAATGAAATCTCCAACCTCAGTTGTTGTCGATGGCTTGATGCCTTCAGGTGCAATATCCTCAGTAACAACGTTCTGTTCTATCGAGAGATTCACAGCCTTGCGTATTGCAGCTCCTGCTTCCATGTTGGCAAAAGCATACTCGAACATCATTGCCGCTGAAAGGATTGTGGCAATGGGGTTGGCTATGTTCTTGCCTGCAGCCTGTGGGTATGAGCCGTGGATAGGTTCGAACAGCGATGTTCCTGTACCTATGGATGCCGATGGCAACAATCCCAACGAACCGGTGATTACGCTTGCCTCGTCTGTGAGAATATCACCGAACATGTTCTCGGTTACCATTACGTCGAAATATTTGGGCTGCTGTATAATCTTCATTGCAGCATTGTCGACGAACATATATTCAGCCTTAACATTTGGGTAGTCCTTCTCCATTGCTTTGGCTGTCTCGCGCCATAGGCGTGATGTTGCCAAAACGTTTGCTTTGTCGACAACGGTGAGCTTGCCACGGCGCTTGCCGGCATATTCGAAGCCCAGACGGCATATGCGCTCAATTTCCTCGCGTGAATATACGCATGTGTCGTAGGCCGTGTTGCCATCTTCGGAGCGTCCTTGTGGGCGTCCGAAGTAAAGTCCGCCTGTAAGTTCGCGTACGCAGATGAAATCGGCACCTTCAACAAGGTCGTAACGCAATGGTGAACGGTGAAGCAACGATTCAAACGTATTTACCGGGCGCAGGTTGGCGTAAAGTCCGAGTTTCTTGCGCATGGCAAGCAGTCCCTGTTCGGGACGTACCTTGGCTTCGGGATTGTTGTCGAAACGCGGGTCACCAATGGCACCGAATAATACTGCGTCAGCTTCCATACATGCCTGATGTGTCTCGTCAGGGTAGGGGTTACCTGTCGCGTCGATGGCGCAAGCACCTACAAGGGCATGTGTATATGTGATGTTGTATCTGAACTTCGCTGCTATGGCATCAACAACCTTCACGGCCTGTGCTACAATCTCCGGACCTATACCGTCACCGGGAAGTACGGCTATTTTGATATCTTTCATTTTTGTTTGTCTTTTGTTTATCTCTTTTCAAACGTTTCTATCTCGGAACGTATGCTCACCAGGAAATCGACATCGTCATATCCGCTCATCAGGCACTGTTTCTTATAAGGTGCAATCTCGAATGACTCCTTTACACCTGTGCCTAAAATCTTTATTGTCTGAGTTGGAAGGTCAATGTCCAGCTGCATATCAGCATCCTTTTCTGCTGTCGCAAAAATCTCGGCAAGCATCTTCTCGCTGACAACAACAGGTAGTAGTCCATTGTTTAGAGCGTTGTTGCGGAAGATGTCGGCAAAGAAACTTGATACTACGGCACGGAATCCTGCACCGTCGATAGCCCAAGCGGCATGTTCGCGGCTCGAACCGCAACCGAAGTTCTTTCCTGCAACAAGAATCTCGCCTTTATATATCGAGGAGTTCATTACAAAATCGGCCTTCGGGTTGCCTTCCTTGTCATATCTCCAGTCGCGGAAGAGGTTTTCGCCGAATCCCTCGCGTGTGGTTGCCTTGAGGAAACGTGCAGGGATAATCTGGTCGGTATCTATATTCTCAATCGGCAGTGGTACTACCGTTGAACGTAGTGTTGTAAATTTCTGTCTCATAACTCTTTGCAGTAACGGTTCTACATCATTGTACGCGGGTCTGTGATGACACCTGTGATTGCTGCAGCTGCGGCAACCAATGGACCAGCCAACAGGGTGCGTGCTTCAGGACCTTGTCGTCCTTCGAAGTTGCGGTTTGATGTCGCAACACAATATTTTCCTGCAGGAATCTTGTCCTCGTTCATTGCCAGACATGCCGAGCAACCTGGCTGACGCAGTTCGAATCCAGCCTCTTCGAGTATGTCGCGCAATCCCTCTTCTATAGCCATGCGTTCAACCTCTTTTGAACCAGGAACAATCCATGCGGTGATATTATCCGCTTTCTTGCGTCCTTTTACAAAGTATGCAAAAGCGCGAAGGTCCTCGATACGGCCGTTGGTGCAACTGCCGACAAATACGTAATCCACCTGCTTGCCGATCATCTTGTCACCCTCGGCAAAGTTCATATAATTGAGAGCCTTGGCATACGATGTTTTCGATGCAAGGTCCATTCCTTCCGATGAAGGTATCTCTCCGTTTACAGCTATGCCCATACCTGGGTTTGTACCGTATGTAATCATAGGCTCGATGTCGGCAGCGTCGAATGTAATCTCCTTGTCGAATATGGCATCGTCGTCTGAGCGTAGCTTGCTCCAACGTTCCACTGCTTTTTCCCATTCTTCGCCCTGTGGAGCAAACTCGCGTCCGCGCAGGTAGTCGAATGTAGTCTGGTCAGGGGCAATCATACCGCCACGTGCGCCCATCTCAATGCTCATGTTGCATATTGTCATACGTGCCTCCATTGAAAGCGAACGTATTGCCGATCCTGCGAACTCCACGAAATGACCTGTTCCGCCACCAGTGCCGAGCATTGATATTATGTAAAGGATAATATCCTTTGAACATACTCCAGGTTTTAGTTCTCCCTCAACGTTTATTCTCATGCTTTTTGGCTTTGACTGCAAAATACACTGCGAAGCCAGCGCCATCTCAACCTCGCTTGTACCAATACCGAATGCAATGCAACCGAGCGCACCGTGTGTCGATGTGTGGCTGTCTCCACATACAATGGTCATACCGGGTTGCGTCAAACCAGTCTGAGGTCCAATGACATGGATAATTCCGTTGCGCTCAGAACCGATTGGGAATATCTTGATTCCGTTCTCGGAGCAATTGCTTTCGAGCGTTGCCACCTGTTGTGCCGACTGTGGCTCGGCAATGGGCAGGTGCTGGTTCTTTGTGGGTATGTTATGGTCGGGGCTTGCTGTAACCTGTGCAGGGCGGAATACTTCTATTCCGCGCTTGCGCAGTCCTGCAAAAGCCTGTGGGCTTGTGACCTCATGAATGTATTGACGGTCGATATACAGCACGCATGAGCCACCGTCAAGCGTGCGGACTGTATGTGAATCCCAAATCTTGTCAAACAGTGTATTCATCGTTATGCTATTTTTGATATTGCGTCAATGAAGGATTCCACAGATGCTGTTACAATGTCGGTGTTTGCTCCGAAACCGTGATACATCTTTCCCTTGTGTGAAATCTGCATGTGTACTTTACCCAAGTCATCGCTACCGCGTGTGATAGCTTGAATAAGGAACTCCTCGATGTGTACACGGCGTTTTGTAATGTTCTTTACAGCGGTGATTGCTGCATCGACAGGTCCGTTTCCACAAGCTGTTTCAGTGAAGATGTCACCGTCGAAGCTGATCTGTACGGTAGCAGTAGGCAGAGCCGACTTACCGCAGACTACCTGTAAACCGACGAGCTGTATGCTCATTCTGCAATGGTGGGTTGTACCCACAAGCACCTCAAGGTCTCTTGTGGTGATCATCTTCTTCTTGTCGGCAAGTTCAAGGAAACGCTGGTAAATCTCGTCAAGTGCTTCGCCCTCGGGAGTATAGCCTATTTCGTTCAAATGATGTTTCAAGGCTGCTCGGCCACTGCGTGCAGTGAGTACGATGCTCGATTGGTCAACACCTACATCTTCGGGTGCGATGATCTCGTATGTCTCACGGCTCTTGAGTACACCGTCCTGATGAATTCCCGAAGAGTGTGCAAATGCGTTGCGTCCGACAATAGCTTTGTTTGCCTGAACCGGCATGCGCATGAGGTTAGATACAAGCTTGCTTGTAGATATGATTTGTTTTGTGTCGATACCAAGATCAAAGTCAAGGTTCGAATGACATTTGATTGCCATTACAACCTCCTCCAATGCCGTGTTGCCGGCTCTTTCTCCAAGACCGTTGATTGTTACTTCTACCTGGCGTGCACCATTCTGGACAGCAGCCAATGTGTTGGCTGTAGCCATACCCAAATCGTTATGGCAATGTGTTGAGATTATCGCCTTGTCAATGTTGGGTACATTGTTCTTGAGGTATGCAATCTTTGCACCGTATTCGTTTGGCAAGCAGTAACCGGTTGTGTCGGGTATGTTCACGACTGTGGCACCGGCTGCAATTACAGCCTCGATTACACGTGCCAGGTATTCCTCATCAGAACGGCCTGCATCTTCGGCATAGAACTCAACGTCATCAACAAAACGTCGTGCATATTTCACCGCTTCAACAGCTTGCTCGATTACCGTTTCTGGTGTCATGCGTAGCTTTTCGTAAATGTGGTATGGTGATGTTCCTATACCGGTGTGTATGCGTCCGCGTTTTGCAAATTCAAGTGCCTGTGCCGCAACATCTATATCCTTCTTGACTGCTCGGGTAAGTGCACAGATGGTTGGATTGGTTACTGCCTTTGAAATCTCCACGACAGAGTTGAAATCACCAGGGCTTGAAATAGGGAAGCCTGCTTCGATGATGTCTACACCCAATTTTTCAAGTTGACGGGCAACCTCTATCTTTTCGATAGTATTAAGTTGGCAACCCGGAACCTGTTCGGCGTCTCGTAGGGTGGTGTCGAATATATATACTTTTTCGCTCATATCAGTCTATAATTAGTTGTTTTCGGGGCGGAGCTTGCGTACTACAGCACCAGCCTGCCACATCTCGGTCTCGCGCATTTCGCGTAATTCCTCTTCAAGCTTCTGACGATAGTCGGGCTGTGAGTTTGTGTCGATGCTGCGTTGTGCCTCGTTTCCGCATGCTACCTCGCTGTATAGATCTTCGAATACAGGCATTGTCGCGTCACGGAACTTCTTCCACCAGTCGAGAGCACCACGCTGCGCTGTAGTAGAACAGTTTGCATACATCCAGTCCATACCGTTTTCGGCAATAAGTGGCATAAGGCTCTGCGATAGTTCCTCTACAGTTTCGTTGAATGCCTCGGATGGAGTGTGGCCATTCTTACGCAAAACCTCATACTGTGCTGCGAATATACCTTGAATGGCTCCCATCAATGTACCGCGTTCGCCGGTAAGGTCGGAATAAACCTCTCGCTTGAATGTCGTTTCAAAAAGATATCCTGAACCAACACCGATACCGAGTGCAATGACACGATCCCATGCTTTGCCGGTAGCGTCCTGGAAGATTGCATAGCTTGAGTTCAAGCCACGTCCCTGCAGGAACATGCGGCGTAATGATGTTCCTGAACCTTTTGGTGCAACAAGGATTACGTCGACATCGGCTGGAGGAACAATACCTGTACGTTCCTTGTATGTGATGCCGAAACCATGTGAGAAATATAGTGCTTTTCCCGGTGTAAGGTGCTTCTTTACAGTAGGCCACACTGTAATCTGTCCTGCATCGGAAAGCAAGTATTCGATGATAGTTGCCTTTTCACATGCTTCTTCAATGTCAAAAAGGTTTTCACCCGGAATCCAACCGTCCTCAACTGCCTTTTCCCAGCTTTTTGAGTTTTTGCGTTGTCCGACGATAACATTGAAGCCGTTGTCGCGTAGATTAAGCGACTGGCCAGGGCCTTGTACTCCGTATCCTATTACTGCAATTGTTTCGTCCTTCAATGTCTCCAATGCTTTTGCCAATGGATATTCTTCGCGTGTTACGACGTTCTCTTCTACGCCGCCAAAATTCATTTTTGCCATAATTATAATATATTGTCAGTTATAAATTCTTGTATTTTTGTGGACACGTCATACGTGTTCCTGTATTATTGCTGCATCGCTTTTTTTCTTTGCTCCTCTACGTGCTGCATATATTCGTTCATAAGCTCTGTGCGCGATTTTATGATTGCCACCACACCCGAACATACGAACTGGTACAGGCCGTAAGGCGAAAGCATCTGGTAGAGCTCGTCGATCTCTTCCTTGTGGCCGGTCTTTTCCAATACGATGTAATCGTCGTGTATATCGAGTATCCTTACATTGTGACGGCGAACAAGCTCTTCGACGTTTCTTCCACGCTTTACTTTGTAAAGGGCAATCTGCTGCATTACAACCTCTGATGGGGTGTAGCAGAATGCTTTCAGTACGTCAACTTTCTTTTCTATCTGTTTGACAAGGTTGGCAACCTTCTCCTCTTCGTTGCGGACCATGATGGTATATTTGTGTACACCTTCAATGGCCGATTCCGACACGGTAAGAGACTCTATGTTTACGTTGCGGTGTGTAAACACCGTTGTAATCTGACTCAAAAGTCCAACCTTGTTTTCCGAAAATACGGTTATGATAAATTCCTTATTCATATTCGCTCAATTGCTTCTTATTCCAAACGGATATTTTCCAATGGCTGACCAGCGGGTACCATCGGGAAAACATTCTCTTCTTTTACAACTCTCACTTCGAGCAGGAATGCTCCTTCTGCATTGCGCATCTCTTTTACAGCATCGTCAAGTTCCTCGTGTTTGTCGACACAGCGATATGCAATATGGTTGGCTTTGGCCAGCAGTTCAAAGTCGGGGTTCACAAGTTCGGTGAACGAGTAGCGACGGTCGTAGAAAAGTTCCTGCCATTGACGTACCATTCCAAGATATCCGTTGTTCATAAGAACAATCTTTACTCCTACTCCTGATTGGTATATTGTACCCAATTCCTGCGATGTCATCTGTAATCCACCGTCACCAACGAATAGGCAAACCTCCCTGTCAGGCATTCCTATCTTTGCGCCGATGGCAGCCGGCAATCCGTAACCCATAGTGCCGAGACCTCCTGAAGTGATAATGCTTCGTGAACGCTTGAAACGGAAATAGCGCGATGCGAACATCTGTTGTTGTCCTACATCGGTTACGATTATTGCATCGTCGAACTGTTGTGACACTGCATCAACCACTTCACCCATTCTCAAAAGTTCGCCACGTTGTTCTATTGCAGGCACGATGACATCTTCGCGTTCAATGTTGGCACATACGCGGAACTCGTCAATCCATGCCGAATGGTCGTTCTTTGAAATCTTTTCTGTCAACAACGGAAGTGTTTTCTTGACATCACCCATTACTGCAACATCTGCATATATCAGTTTGTTGACTTCTGCAGGGTCAATTTCCATATGTATTATCTTTGCATTTATGCCAAAATTGGATGGTTTTCCTGTGGCGCGTTCGTCAAAACGCATTCCGATAGCTATCAGAAGGTCGCAATCGCGGTTCTTGATATTCGGTCCGTAATTTCCATGCATACCCATCATTCCTACAAACTGAGGATGTTCCGACGGAATGGCAGACATGCCCATTAAAGTGCTTGTTGCCGGTATACCGCTCTTTTCAAGGAAGTCCAACAGTTCTTTCTCGGCACCACCGAGAATGACTCCCTGACCTATCAGTACCATAGGCTTGCGTGCAAGGTTGATCAGCCTTGCTGCTTCCATTATCTGATTGTTGTCAATATCGGCATTCGGCATGTAGCTTCTGATGAACTTCGTTGGATTATAGTAGAAATCGAGAATACCGTCCTGCGCGTCTTTTGTGATGTCTACAACAACGGGACCCGGTCTTCCGCTCGAAGCAATGTAGAATGCACGGGCAATAGCTTCAGGAATATCTTCGGCACGCTTTACCTGGCAGTTCCATTTGGTGATGGAGTTGGTGATTTCAATGAAGTTTATCTCTTGAAATGCGTCTGTTCCCAATGTTGACGATGCCACCTGTCCTGTTATAAGTACAATAGGTGTTGAATCGAGCATTGCGTCAGCAAGTCCTGTTACAGTATTTGTTGCACCTGGCCCTGAGGTTACCATGCATACACCTGTGCGACCTGTTGCGCGTGCATAACCCTGTGCGGCATGTACTGCACATTGCTCGTGACGGACGAGAATATGGTTAAGTTTGTCTTGATAGTCATACAGTGCATTATATACCGATATGATGGCACCGCCAGGGTAACCGAACATTGTATCTACACCTTCGGCAAGTAATGAGCGTATTACGGCTTCAGCACCGTTTATGCGAGGCAGATCCTTTGGGAATGGGGTAGTGGAATGTTCTGAAATGTTTGAAAAATCCATATCTGTTTAATAGGTTTGGTTATTCAAAAGGCCTCTCTCCATTGGAGAAAGGCCTTTATATATCATAAGTCTTATATATACACAACCTTTCTCCCGTCATCTGCACAAGACCACGAGGCTAAGGTTGTTAAGGATATATAAGCTATTATACATAAATCTCTCTTTTTGTTGTTATGAGCGCAAATTTAATAGCAATTATTATTAAAAACAAAGAAAAATGATGCTTTTTTTAATACAAATGTTGTTTTTGACTTGATAAATGTATTTTGTTTTGCTTTGTATAATATATTATAATGTAAATGTTGGTATCAAATGAAATATATGACCTGATTATACATTAACAATCATGTGGAATTTTTGTTGCAGGATGGAGAACATAACCTTCTTTAATATTTCTGAAACCGGATATCTGATAGAAATATGATGGGTAATTCATATATTGCATGGTCTACATACTTACATACTTGCTTCGCTTACAATTTTTCTTTTTCGTTTGTTGAAATTATTATTGTTTATGTATGTAGGTAATGGATAATTGTAACATATCCATACAAGTATTGCTGTTGCCATGACACGGTCGTCGTGATTACCTTCAATGGCTCCCATCTCCTTGCCGTTGTCTTTGTATTCATAAAGCTCGAGTTCGTATGTGGTTTCAAGACAACGTTCCACATATAGGCCGTCACGCAAGGCTTTTATCAGAAAATTTATGACCATGGGTTTGGTGGAACTGTTTGTGTGGAATCCCCAGCGCCGTGGACGTCCCTGTTTTACCTCCTGTAGCGATGTACGGCAGTAGAGGTTACTGTATTTTCCCGATATTTCGTTGAGTATATACTCGAAATTGTCTCCTTCGGTGCCTTCAGTCTCGAGTGTGTTGGCTTCTATGACAAGCAGTGCGTTGTCGTATGCACGTGCAATCTCCATCGCTTTCCATGCGAGCTTGTCATGTTCGATATGTCCGTGCCAGCATGCTACGATTTCCGGGACGCCACCATCCAGCATGGCTATGCGGTCGGCAACAACTATGCATGAATAGTCGGCTTTATTGCTTGTACCGCCTACATCAACCGTTACTACATATCTGTCACGTAAATGTTGTTCTTTGTCAGGCATTATCCATATGCGGAGCATATCCTCTCCTTTATCTTCTCCCGGTACACATGGTACGAATTCACTCTTGTTGTTACAGTGTGCTATGACATCACCTACAAACGACGGTGGTACACAGCTTTTCCTTGCGTCACTCACGTATGTTGTACGGAATACACGTCGTCCGGTACTTTGGAAGGCTTCGTTGGCCGTAGACGGAAACTCGGAGAACAGTCTCCACTCGTCGGGTATTTCACGACGTTTGTCGCGATACCATGAAATGGCTTCAAGGGTAGCTCCGAGCCTGAAAAGTTCCTTCTCGTATTCATCCATACTGTCGACAAAGATTCCGTAGTCATTCTCTTTGATAGGTTTACTGTATAGGTCTATGCTGTACCACGGAATGAATACCGGTGTGAAATTGTTGCGGTGTTCCGTTGCTTCAATCCATGTACGGTGAAAAAAGTTACCAACACCTTTTGCTGTCGATTCTATCACTTTCATGGTATATGGTCCGCTGGCTATTGAGCCGAAAATGGATTGTACTAGGTCTTCGGGTTTACGGCCTTGTGTGGCTTTCCACAAGCCTACTTCGGTAAGATGTGCCATGCTTATGTCCTCACTTCGCAATGAATCGGGCTTCTGTGCCGAGCCAAGAGAATAACGGCTGTTGCTCCAGTTTATGACTCGTGTCTTTTGCGCTCCTTGATATGGCGTGGTGGTAAGCTGTATGCCACCAGTGGCCCATGTGGGATAGCGTGATATTACTTTAGCAAGCATACCCGCAACTATAGAGGATTGTTTCTCAATGTCGCCGCAGATGACGCTGTTCCAATTCTTCTTGTGAACGAGCTGTATCCATAGCATATACAGCTGTGTCAGTGTCGAGCCACCCCATTGCCTTGCTTTGCATAATATAATATCTATTGGCTTGCCGTTGAGGCGTAATTCTTCCATAGCTTTCAAATATATGCGTTGGGGACGGTTGAGAGTGAAAGCTGTGTCACGTCCTTTGCCTTTGTCTGATATGGTTGTCATACTCCGTGCCCAATATTCAAAGTCGTGCCTGGCTCTCAAAAGACAGAAATTCAACCATAACCTTATTATGTTTCTGCTATTTGGTTCCTGCTGTGTAATTTCTCTTAAATATCCTGATGCACCAAGTTCAACAAGCTGTTTTACCAATATCTCATCCTGCATACTTGACGGAAGGTTTAAATTCTCTATTGGAAAACCTTCTATGTTTGTCAAGAGACGTGGTACAGAAGTAGAACCTTCACCTGTTATAGGATTATAAACGGCTGAGATTTTTCTCAGCCGTTCTCTGTTCTTTTCTATGATTTTTTCCTTTTCCATATGATGAACGTTATATCTATTTCTTCTTTTTATATCCCTGCAAGGTCTGTTGTACGTCGACGTAATTTCTTGCGGCTATATATTTTTCCAAAAAGGTGCTGTATGTTGTTGTATAGCGAAGAACGTAACGAAATATAGCTCTGTGCCATTTCGGGTGAACGTAAAAGAAGCCATTGCATTATGCTCTCATTGACGAAATAATCGGTGACGGCTTGTTGAAGCATCGGCAACAGATGCTCCGGGTATCCGGTTTCTGTATCGAATGTTATCTCTATATTTTCATTGCCGACACTGCCGTAAATGTACGGAAAACGAAGGGCAACAGCAGTCAGCAATTCGTTACATGCTCTTTTCATGAACATGTAAAGCAGCTCCTCATCATCTGTGCAACTCTGTATGGTAGCGGTGTCCGGGTCTTTTCTTTTTGCCGCTTCACCCATGTAATAGTTTCTTAAATTGATCTGCTGTTGCAGTTCGTTTCTCTTTATCGATATTGTGTTTTTCATAGTAATAGATTTTATTGTGGTCTGCTACGTAGGTAAAGTGTTTCTCGCAGCAACGCCATTGCTGATTGGGCTTTTGCTGCACAAACGTCTGCATCTTCAGCCTTTGCAAGCATGTACCATTGTTGCATGCTGCGGTTGCTTATATAATCCACCAGAATCCTGTTCAATGTCGTGAGTATTTCTTGAGGAAAGTTTTCGGGGAGCTTAAGGTTGAATATATATATCCTGAATTCTCTGTTGTCTATGTTTTCGCTCTCTTCCGTCAATGAGCATGGTGACAAACAACGGTTTATGGCAATGATACATTCATTTACTGCACTCGGAATAAATTCATCGAGTATCTTTTTTTCGTCATCTGTGAGTATAGTAAACGATGTGTGTCTGCTTGGTTGTCCGGCCGCTTCCTTTATTAGCGCAGAGAAGCCACTTTCTGCCTTTATCCTCTCATATATTTTGATCTCCTGAATCTTTGATTGATATTCTTTCATGGTGTTTGTTTTATTGCAAAGTTATATGAACCGTTATATCTTGAGTTTGCTGTATTGCTAATTCATCGCAAGCCCCCTATTGCGTTTGCGCAGAGTCTTGTATATGATTCCTCTGAATGTCTCTTCTTCAAGATAAAATGATGGTGCAGGTTCTTCGATTATCTTTTCCAGAATAGTGTACTTATAACGTTTGTTACAGTCTTTTACTTGTTGTACATATCTGCGGTAGATTTCCTTATACATTTCAAGCTTGTTCTCATTGACTATCGGAAGCCTTTTCTTTCGTGATAGCATGGAAATAAACCTCCGCGCATTCTCGAATGTCACGTAAAAGCGCGGTGCTTTATTCTTGACTGCAAATCCTATCACTTCGTTCAGCGTTGCGAACGGTCTGGTTTTTCTGAGTTCCTTATATGACTCATAGAAGCTGTTGATTACGTCCTGTTTGCGCATTTCACGAACAGAACAGTTCAATGTGTTTCCCATGTGCTTTTTTGGTTACAAAAATATAGTCAAAAATGGCTAAAAGTTTGCTGTTTTACCATTAAGTTTTCAACAATAGCGTAAAATGAAAACAAGAGCATCAATTTTAGATTTCGTTTTTTCTAATTGGCATTTCAACAACCTGCCATGGGTATTTACGTTGTTTCTTTGTCGTCGAAAAAACAAAAACTATGGAACAGAATTTTAAAAAAACGAACAATGCCACGGCTGAAAATCAGGCTGTGGCTGACCTGACAGAAAATGCTGTCATGCAGTCGCCTAAGGAGGAAAACTATTCAAATTTTGCTATGGAGTTGAAGGAATTCTTTGGTGAGGAATTTGATGTTTCCGACAAGTTTTCGCAGGATCTCCTGTTGCAGTATCTGAGAGTGAACAAGGAACAGAATGCAAAACTTACAGAAGTTCTCGAACGTGATCCGCGATTGGCGCAGTTGCTGCTGGATGTTATTGAGGGGAAACGTAATGCTCATACTGCTATGGCGCGATACTTCGGCACTTCGCTGATGGCATTCGACGAGCAAAGTCCGGAATTTGAAGAAATAATGCTTGCAGACAATGAGCGCAAGGATGAGATGGCGCGTCTTGCAAATGACCGTCATGAGTATGAAAATAATCTCTCGGAAAGTATTCCGGTAATAGAGAGTTTCTGTACCAGCAAAGGCTATGATCCTTCTGATTTTATGGATAAGGTTTGGGAAAAACTTGTATTTCCGATATTGGCCGGTAAGTATTCATATGATGTTTGTGTGGCTCTTGACCATGCAGTAACATACGAGCAAGATGTGGAGGACGCTTTCATTGCCGGTGATATCAAAGGTCGCAATACCAATATCAGACGTATGAAAGAGGAGTATGGTGACGGTTTGCCAAAAGGCATAAACAGTGTAGCTCCTGATACGGAAATGAGACCTAAACGTAATTCTCTTATAGATAAGGCGTTGAATGCCTGAGTAGAATTGGCTTTATTAACCTAATCATTAACCAATAAATTAAATTATGAAAAAAATCATTTTGTTTTTGAAGGAAAATCCTTTGTATGTAATTGTGGCTTTGGTGGCAATTCTGTGCTACCTTTTTGGTGAAGCTCTGTTTGGAACATTTATGGCCGGTGTGAGTGTTGTGCCGTTGGGTACTCCAAATCCATCGAATGGAATCGGCGGCCTTCCTACACAAGGTAACGGAGAGGCTACTACTGTGTCAAATGCAAGTGAACTCGGTACAAATCTTATAGATGCAGATGTCGATGATCAGATCATCGGTATAGCCAGCGATGAGAGTGTAATCGATACCATCAAGCGCAAGATACGCCGACAGGTACGTGTCAATTCTTTTGAGGTAGACCATTATCTTATCGATGATAAACGTTCGAAGGCATATACAAATGAGACTTACACAGGAATCAAGGCTACGCGTGCAGAAATTCCATTCTCGACAACAGGTGAAAGAAAAATTTTCCAGGAGTATTATACTGCAATCTGTAAGGGTGTTAACGGTTACGATCCGACGGGACAGATCGAATTGCCTGGCGTTGACCTTATGCTTTTCTTCGTGGGCAAGAACAGTACTACAGAAGCTCCTATCGCAATGGCTGTGAATGGTCCTAAAGTGAATGCGACCGATGATTATTGCTATGTGCCGACTATTCCTATCGGTACCGAGATTATATTGCTCTCTTCGGCAGCCTACGAAACCCAGAAATTCATTGCACCTTCGACTATCGTGCCTGTTCCTGAACGCATGTATCTGCAGAAGCAGTTATGTAACAGTATAGTCAGTGATTATTTTGCGGCTCAGAAGAAACGTATCCAGTTCAGCGAAGCTCAGATTGCTGAGGCTGTATTGCGTCAGTTCCGTCTTGAGAGTTGCCGTACAGCATGGGTAGGCCAGCCAGGAAAGTTCAAGGTACAGGCTATGGATAATGCTATGGGTTACCAGTGGGATTACTTCTCTAAGGGTATCCGTTGGCAGTTCAAACGTCAATACGATTTATCATCTAATATAACTTTTGCCGACCTGATAAACCTCTCAATGGTCAAGTTTACAGGTTTCAACTGTACTAAAAAGGCTATATGGCTGTTGGGTAAGCAGTTGCTGAATGATATTCAGAAGATTGACTTGACACTTCATAAGAATATCAGTGTTACCGGTGATAAGGTCTTTGGTATTGAATGTACTAAGATACATACAGTGTTTGGTGATATAGACCTTATTCATGATCCAACACTTGATGCACTCGGATATGCCCATTGTGGTGGCCTTATTGACGAGAATGGCCTTGTTCGATATTATATGAAGAACGAGGACGCCAAGACTGAAAATGTTGATGGCGAGGAGGCTAAGCGCGAAGTTGTCATGACTATCGACTGCTTGTGTCTGAAGGGCTATTCGCACATTTGGGTTAACGGTGCAGCTGCCGAAAGTGATATTCCTGGCGCATCGCGTGTAATCAGCTCTGCCACATTGCCCGATTCGCCAAATATCAACGATGTAGTGATATTGACCGCAGATGTCAACCATAATGTAAATGGTGTATCAAAGAAGTGGTTCGGTGCAGGTAGCGTTGTTACATACAACGGTAATACATGGGTTGAATACACTGGCGAGATTCTTGTGTAACCAATGAGTTATAGAACGGTACCCGGACCGTTTCACGGGACGGGTATCTTTTATAGAATATCTAAATTAAACCATCAATGAAAAAGAGAATTACATACGAAATTCATGGACAGATAGAGCGTAACTGTTACTTCCGTATCGGCAAGGCCTTGGTACGTATAGAATTTGCCGGAGGTTCAATAAATTCAACAGGTGTTTCTCCGGCACATTATGTTACTGAAAATGCCCTTTTCCAAAAAGCTATAGAAAATAGCGAAATCTTCCGTAGCGGTGAGATAAAACGCGGTAAGGTGGAGATTATAGAAGAGGCTGGTGACAATGAAGCTGCTGTTGCAAAGGATTGCGGAATTGTATGTGACAATACTAAGGCTTTTCCCGAAGTTACAAACATGCAGCAGGCGCGTTCTGTACTTATGGCATCTCCTTATAATTGTACCTTGGCACAGCTACAGACTAAGAATGCAATAAAAGCTGTGGCACAAGCGAACGGTGTCACATTTCCCGATTGGCTATGATTTCTATAACAGAATTGATAAAAAAGGTTCGTTACCTTATCAATGAAACAGAGGATGACTCGGGAGTTACATTGATTACTGATGATACACGTTCCATTGATGATACAATCCAGGAACTTATGCCGCAAGCTGTAGCTATCGTTCAGAAAAACAGCAATGGCAGATATGTTAACGCCAAATCTTTGGCAGGCAAGAATGCAAGTCTCATTCTCTCTTCAGACGGTTTCAAGAGTCTTGTCCTGCCTTCAGATTTTGTCGGACTGGTTTCTGTAAAACTTGATTCTTGGAAAGTCGCATGTACCAAAGTCTCTTCTCCATCTTCGCAGACTGTATTGTACAGGTTGAACAATAATTTGTCATCAATATCATCAATGCCGGTATGTGTCGAAGATGTCACTGAGAACGGAACAAAGGCATTGAATTTGTTTCCGTCATGCAACTCTGATACGTTGTCTCATTTTGTATACGAAGCCAGCTTCAATGCAACGGAAGGACTTGATATGTGTGAGGAGAGCATGGCCGATGCTGTGTCATATGTTTGTGCAGCCTTGCTTTACAATGTGTTTGAGCGTTATGAGGCCGCAAAATCATTCATGTCGTTTGCAATGGCGTTGTGTGGAGGTAATGTACATTAAAGGTTTTTAAAATGTAATACTATGGATAGCATAAAATTAGTCATTACATCTCTGCTTGCAAACATTGCAGGATTGCTTTTCCCTATACGGAATGATATTTTCGGTCTTGTGCTGCTTTTCAGCGTAAACTTCTTTGTGGGATTGCTTGCGGATGTAGGCAACCGTAAAGAGTGGAGTTTCAGAAAAGCATTCCGCTTTTTTAGGGATGCTACGATATATTTCGTCATGGTAGCTTCGATATATATGTTGGGTCGTTTGAAGGGTGAAGATGTCGCTGCTGTACATTGTGTATCGTTCATGATATATGTTGCCATATATTTCTATGGAACAAATATATTGAGAAATGCAAGGCTGATTACGAATGAACACAGCACCCTTTATCGTATTCTTGATTTTCTCTATTATATAATGAGTCTTCGTGTTCTTGAACGGTACACTTGCCTGAAAGATTATTTTGACTATGAGAAACATGATGAAAATTGCTGTTAGCGTATTGCTGCTTATATTGATAGGTTGTAAGGTGCAGGAAACGGCTACAACAGACCGCATATCGACAAGCACGCTTATTGAGCGCATGCTTGTCGATAGCGTGGCTTTGAGGGACAGCATTATCATTCGCGAAACCTGCGATACCGTGTTCTTTACAAAGTATCGTACACTTTATAGAGAACGTCTCCGGGTTGATACTGTAATAAGATGCGATACTGTATATACGGAGCGCATGATTACTGTCAAGGAGAAGGAGGGAAGCCGAGTGTTATGGTGGTTACTTGTACCCGTAATTGCAGTTCTTTGGAAGATCGGGGTTCTTGATCTGTTACGTAATTTAATAATGAAATTTAAATAGCTATGCATAAGAATTTTTCGTTTAAAGGTATGGTGAGAAGCAATGACAACATTCTTGTCAACGATGGCGAGTGTCTGGAATTGGTGAATCTCAGAATGGTGAACGGTTCCTTAAGACCTATTCCAGAACCGGTTGAAATTGCAGTCTTGTCATCAAAATATTCCCGGATATATTGGCATGAGATGGCTTCGTGCTATATATGTGTAAAGAGCGTTTCACCCTTTGGTGTTGATTTTTATGATTCAGAATGGAGTCCTTTGGTTGACAATTATGGATACAAATTGAATTTTACATCTATCGAAAATGTGAAATCAATAGAGTTTGCAGGTTATATTGTTGTTTTCATGACCGAAAACGGAATGCAGTATATAATCTATGGCAATGGTACATACCGTTGGCTGGGGGAATACCCACCAATACCTGAATTGACTGTTTCGTTGTCATCAAAAGTACATGTGGTGACTACGGAAACGGCATTTACCAGAAGTAATATCGATACAGACATTTCTTCGACTTGGGAATATAACTCAAGAGGGTATTTCGATGAATGTATATCTATGGCAAACAAGAGTGGATATTATGTCGATCGGGCACTTTTCAGGTTTGCTTTACGTTTGTATGACGGCTCATATATATACACATCTCATATCATATGTGCAAGTGATGAGAACAATATTGATGGACTATCGCGAGATGCCCGCAATTTGCAGGCTTCTCCCGTAAACGGAACAGGCAGCGAAAGTTGTTATAAGGCTAAGGTGCTTGCTTTCAAACCTATGTTTGAGTTTTCCAATCTCGATCTTGTGAATTGGGAGGGTATTGTTGTCGGTATAGATGTTTTCACTACCGGTTCAATAATGGGAAAGAAAATAGGTACAGCCACCACCACTTTGCTCGATACAGCAACAAAACAGCGTACAACAGAAAAGTATGAAGTTTATATCAATAAGGAACTTGATGAACTCTGGAATGAAATAAACGATGCTTCATTGTTCTACAAGATTGCTGAATTTGATATCAATGGAAATCTATTGAGTGCTGTCGATGACGTTTCTCCTGCGAATGTTGTACTGCAAGAGGCATTAAACAGTTCTGAACAGGCTGTATCATGTTCATCAGTTGTTCCTGATTGCAGCTATATGTTCAACAACAGATTGCATATAGCCTCGTTGCGCGAGTATTTCTTTAAAGGATATGGCCGCTCTTCATTGTTGCCGGTTTGTGGAGGCGTTGCTGTAGCTGATAAAATTTCCGTAATGACAAGGATAAAGACCCAGAATGGGATTTCAGAGGTTGTCAAAAGTTTCTATAATGTAAAGGTTGGATATAAGAATGACACTTTTCAATTACCGCCTTTGTTGGTATATCCCGACTCACGGGCTTTCGAAATGAGAATTTTTATTCTATATGACACGGAAACATTCATGAAATGCCTGCCGTTGACTCCTCATAAGTTCCTGAATCAGTCACAGTATCTACACAAATGCTACATGGGATATGATGCAACAGTAAAGTCTGTATTTGCAAGCGGTAGGGAGGTAAGTGGGATATCCAAAACAGATGTGCTGGAGTTGTTCAACAACGAAACCGGTACACACGAAGTGATATATTCAGCCGAAAAAGGTGGTTGGACATATAAAGGTTCATCATTTCCACCCGAAGAATACAGTTCGTTGAGAATATTTCAAATACCGCGTGATGTTGCCAACGGTGACAAACTTCTCTTTACCATAACACTCAGCATCGACGAATCGACATTCATGGACATCGATACAATACCATTCGATGAGACATGGACTGTTGTTGGCGGATCCAACAACTATCGTGAATCGAATGTCTTTGAGCAACGTGAGAATATACTTAAGGTTTCAATGGTCGAAAATCCCTTTATATTCCCGGCAAAATGTACGTACCCGCTGTCTCAGGGTAAAATCCTGGCGTTATCCACCAACAGGAGTACTATGTCCGAAGGTCAGTTCGGAGAACATCCTCTGTATATCTTTTCGGAGAACGGTATCGGGGTCATGTCTGTAGATTCTTCCGGTACAACGGCCTACAGTAATATGTATCCTGTTTCGCATGAAGTATGCCTGAACCATGAATCAGTCTGCGGTATAGATTCCGGCGTACTCTTTTGGGGATCACAAGGTGTCATGCTGATTAGCGGAAACCGCTGCCTGAAGCTGTCAACAGCAATGGATAACGATTCAAAGGAACTGGAAACCATTGGAGGCTCCGGAATTATCAGCAGAATCGCTTCATTGTATGGATTCAACAACATTGTGGATACTGCCAATTTTGTTGATTTCATGAGTAATTCAAAAGTGGCACGTTTTCCTGAAATGGATGAGATTGTCTTCTGTAACGACAACTATAATTACAGCTTGATATATTCCTTGCAGAGCAATGTCTGGAGCAAGCTCGGTAGTTCCTTTACAGGATTTGTCAAGTCGGGTAGTGCATTTGCAATGTTCCGTCATAACGGCAATAAAACATGTGTCAATATCCCGGGTAACAGCCTTACTGGGAAAAATAGTGTAATGCTTGTCACGCGTCCTCATCTGTTCGGTACAAAGTTACCCAAACGCATAATGCAACTGATGTTACATGCTTATGTTTCGAAACCGGCAACTCTTGCTGCATCGACACCGTTTGTTTCCTGCTTTCTGCTTTGCAGTAACGATGGTGTTCATTTCAAACTTGTGTCATGCTGTGAAAGGAAAAGTGACACGCAAGATGTTGTTTTTCCCTATTTCCCGACCTGTTCCTACAGATATTATATTTTTGCATTGACAGGTAATGTGGATTCTAAAAGTTTGATAACTGCCCTTGAACTGGATATTGCTCCTACATGGAACAATAGATTGAGATAAAAGACGTTTTGACACCCTTTCATTATAAAATCAGTCCGTGATCACGGACTGATTTTATTTGTTATGGCAATCGTTCCTTAGCCATTTTTCATTCTTGCTTATATACACGCTGCATTTGGCAAAGAGCAGGAGTGAAGTGAGAAAAAATATTGTAGAAACTGTGTTGCTGAATAGTTGTTCCACAGTTCCTAACATGATAATAAAGCTTGTGAGCTGTAATGATATGAGTATCTTGGCATTCATATTTATATTTGATTTGGTTTCTATTATTTGTAGATATGGATTCAAAATTCCCAATAAATAAGTTTTTCGCTTTCAGGTACATCGCTCTTTGTGATAAGCTGTGCCTTTTCAATCAATTTGTTCTTTCTCATCAATAAGACTTCGCCAATAATATTCTCTTCGCCAGGTGTATAGTCTGCAATTATTTCTATTCTGTATCTGTCGGGTACAACATTCTTTTGTCTTGCTTTCAAAAATGTCTGTACAAAATCTTTTTCCAGATGATTGTGTTTGATTTTGTAAATTTCCACCAAGTTGCTTTGGTATTCACTGCTTCGTCCCACTTCGAATTTTATAAATTCAACAAATTCCATGATTTTTTCTACAGTCATTTCGTAAACATACCTGCAACTGTCTATTACCTTACTTTTCATAGTAAATAAAATTAAAAAATTTTTGTGTTTTTTCGAATTGTACTATATTTGTCTATAATGCGTTCAGATTCTGCTTTTTTGTGCATTTTTGAACAAATAAAGTATGTTTTTTGCATTATATAGCCATATGTGGCTACAAATATAGTTGTAAAATTCATAATCGAGATGTTGTTTTAGTCAAAATATGCTATTTTAGATTTTGTCTAATTAACAACTGAAAACAATGAATTGTATATGAAAAAAGATAACATTAAAGAGAGGGTGATAGCCTTGCTTAAGGCTAAAGGCTTAAATGTCAATAGAGCAAGCAAGTTGTTCGGAATCCCTCAACGTACATTGAACCGCCAAGTCAATGAAGATGGAAAGATTGCTATGGATTTGATGTATTCCATTCTTGACAATTTTCCTGAAATTTCTCCATTATGGCTCATTATGGGTGAAGGTGCAATGTTGCGTGAAAACAATATTGTACAGGAGTGCTGTGCTGCGCCTTTCTTTAGTGATTTGCCGGTAAGTGCAGGATTAAGGGATTGTTTTGATCCCTCAACGGAAAGAGCCAATGGATTTATTTCATTGCCTTCGCATAATGCCCATTTTTATTTTCCTGTGACGGGTACTTCTATGGAACCGGAAGTTTTTTCGGGTGATATTGTCGGTGTTGTAAGAGTGAATCCAGGTGACCGGATATCTCCTGAGGCAATATATATGATTGTTACAAACGAGAGTCGAATGATCAAGCACTGTTATATCGATGAGAACAATCCTGAACTCCTATGGTGCGTATCGCCGAACTATCCATCTTTTCCGGTAAACAGAGCTGATATCTGTGCCATGTTCCGCGTAGTTTCAAGAATACAATATTTCTAAAATCTGTTTAAAACCGGGCCCAAAAGCTTATAAAAGTTTAAAACCGGGCCCAAAAGCTTATAAAAGTTTAAAACCGGGCCTTTTGAATTGTTGTAAGGCTTGGATTTCTCGTAAATTATACTATCTTTGCGAAATGTCATGCATGTTTTTTGTTTTGTATGACAGTGGTATTGTCATGCAATACAATTTGAAACTGCTTTAATTTATGTCACAGATAAAAGGTACTATTGCCCAGATTATTGGAGCTGTTGTCGATGTCTATTTCGGTTGTGCTGACGAGGAGAAGGTTTTTCTTCCGGCAATCCATGAGGCGTTGACTGTGGAAATGCCAAACGGCCGCAAGTTGATTCTTGAGGTACGCCAACATATCGGAGAGGATACTGTCAGGACTGTAGCCATGGACCGTACGGCAGGTCTTTCACGAGGTATGCATGTGTATGCGACCGGCCAACCTATAGCTATGCCCATTGGCGGTCAGATCAAAGGCCGAATGATGAATGTCGTAGGAGATGCCATAGACGGACTTGAACCTCTTGATACCTCCGTAACATATCCTATACATCGTGAAGCACCTAAATTTGAAGAACTATCAACCGTGCAGGAGGTCCTGTATACAGGTATAAAGGTCATCGATCTTCTTGAACCATATTCAAAAGGTGGCAAGATCGGACTTTTTGGTGGTGCTGGAGTCGGAAAGACAGTGCTCATCATGGAGCTGATAAACAATATTGCCAAAGGACATGACGGATATTCCGTTTTTGCAGGTGTAGGTGAACGTACCCGAGAAGGAAATGACCTTTTGCGCGAGATGATTGAATCAAATGTAATCTGCTATGGCGATGAGTTCAAGGCTTCAATGGAAAAAGGTGAATGGGATTTGTCGAAAATTGATTATGCTGAGGTTGCAAAGTCACAGGCGACACTTGTGTATGGACAGATGAACGAACCTCCTGGTGCCCGTGCATCGGTGGCATTGTCCGGTCTGACCATTGCTGAGTCGTTCAGGGATGCCGGAATATCAGAGGGAAAACGTAACGATATCCTTTTTTTTATAGACAATATTTTCCGTTTCACCCAGGCCGGATCAGAGGTCTCTGCGTTGCTGGGACGAATGCCCGGTTCTGTAGGCTACCAACCTACTCTGGCCAGCGAGATGGGAGCCATGCAGGAGAGAATCGCCTCTACGGTCAATGGTTCAATCACATCGGTACAGGCTGTATATGTTCCTGCCGATGACCTTACTGACCCTGCTCCTGCGACGACATTTACACATCTTGATGCAACGACGGTGCTAAGCCGTAAGATTGCTGAATTGGGTATATATCCTGCTGTAGATCCTCTTGAATCGACATCACGAATACTTGATGTCAATGTTGTGGGTGAATTGCACTACAACACTGCGCAACGTGTCAAGCAGATACTTCAGCGTAACAAGGAATTGCAGGATATCATATCAATTCTTGGTATGGAAGAACTTTCCGATGAGGACCGTATTACTGTCAATAGGGCTCGCCGTGTACAGCGTTTCCTGTCACAGCCTTTTGCTGTTGCAGAGCAGTTTACTGGTATAAATGGCGTCACAGTCTCTATCGAGGATACTATAAGAGGCTTCAATATGATACTTGACGGTGAGGTAGATTATCTGCCGGAGCAGGCGTTTCTGAATGTAGGAACAATAGAGGAAGCTATTGAAAAGGGAAAACGTATTCTGGAACAGGTGAAATAATCGGATATGCAAGAAGTGTTTAAATTGGAGATATTGACTCCCGAAAAGAGGGTTTTTGAAGGGAATGTGCACCGTGCAATCATGCCAGGTGCCAAAGCTCCGTTTGTAATACTTCATAACCATGCTCCAATAATTTCTGTACTACAAAAAGGTAAACTTGCCTGGAATGACAGTAACGGTGAACAAACGTTGGAAATATCGTCAGGCTTTGTAGAAGTCAACGGAAATAGGGTAACAGCTTGTGTAGAATTATGAACAAGATAAAATACATATCTGTTTTTACGGTGGCAATGATTGGATTGACAGTTCTTGTCGGCTTTGTCGCGTCGTTATTCAATGCAGACATTTCATCCCGCTTCTGGATTGTACCTCTCTATTTCTGGATATTATATTCAGTGGCTATACTGTTGTTCAACGGTAAAGCCAATCAGGCTAACAGCTTTATGCTTTTCAAAGGTACAAAGATGTTGGCAACAATGGTTGTATTGTTCGCACTGGCTTTTACCATGCGTTCGCATACCGTAGAACTGATATTGTATTTTCTTGTATACTATATCATTCTGCTTGTTGCTGAAAGTGCGTTCTTGCTATATATGAAAAAGAGAGGTCGGAAATGAGAGGGATAAGAAACATTCTGATATTCATGTTTTTGCTGTTTGCTGCTCCATCATTTGCAGCAGGCCATTCTTCTACGTCCGATAAGATAGATGTCAAGAAGGTAATCTTTGAACATGTAAAGGATACATACGAATGGCATATCACCACGGTTGGAGAGAAGCATGTTGCTATCAGCTTGCCTATAATATTGTACTCCAACAGGACCGGTTGGGAGATTTTCTGGTCATCGGTATTCCATGAGCAGGAGAGCTATAAAGGGTTCTATATATCATATATGGGTGACAACGAAGGCAAGATTGTCGAAAGTGACGGTAATGGCGGCGAACGTCGCCCTTTACTTGATATTTCCATAACAAAGACAGTCCTGTCGGTGTTCATAAGTTCGTTGTTGCTGATTGTCATTGTCCTTTTTACAGCGCGTTGGTATAGGAGGCATGATGCCGATGACAAGGCACCGCGTGGCTTTGTAGGTGTAATGGAGATGCTCATTACAATGGTTGTCGACGATGTCATAAAACCGAACGTCGGCAAGAACTATAAGCGATATACCCCATATCTGCTTACTGCATTTTTTTTCATATTCCTGAATAACCTGATGGGATTGTTGCCGATATTCCCTGGCGGTGCTAATGTTACAGGAAACATTGCCGTAACCTTTGCTCTTGCGCTGTGTACATTCATCGCCGTCAATTTCTTCGGTAACAAAGAGTACTATAAGGAGATATTCTGGCCCGATGTTCCTATATTCCTAAAGTTGCCGGTTCCTATGATGCCTATTATTGAACTGTTCGGCATATTTGTCAAGCCTTTTGCCTTGACAATACGTCTTTTTGCAAATATTCTCGCCGGACACACTGTTGTTCTTGCATTTGTCTGTATAATATTCATTACAATGTCGGTGAGCAAGTATATAGGAACTGCAATGACCTTTGTTTCTGTCGTTTTTACAATATTCATGAATGTTCTTGAACTCCTTGTTGCGTTTATACAGGCATTTGTCTTTACAATGCTGTCGTCGGTGTTCATCGGGTTATCGCAACCCGAACATCATGAGAATAAACATTAAAATTTTATTAACCTTAAATATTATATTATGTTTTTGACAATTTTTCTTCAAGCCGTAATGGGTGCCGGTCTGGCAAAAGTAGGAGCAGCATTCTCTGCTTGTCTTGCAGTGTTTGGTGCATCGTGGGGAATCAGCCGCATTGGTTCAACAGCTCTTGAATCTATGGCACGTCAACCCGAAGCTGCAGGCGATATACGTTCTGGTATGGTGCTTGCCGCAGCTCTTATCGAGGGTGTTGCCATGTTTGCTGTAGTGGTTTGTTTCCTTGTATTGTTTGTGTAATTTTCAATTAGCTTTTTCGAATGTCGTTCCTGTTGCCCGAAGCCGGATTGCTGTTCTGGATGCTGATAGCGTTCGGAGTAGTGTTTTTTATACTGTATAAGTACGGTTTTCCTGTCATTACGTCCATGATTGATGAACGTAAGAAATTCATTGATGATGCTTTGCATAATGCCAAGCTTGCCAATGAGAAACTTGCCGGTATAGAAGAACAGAGCAGACAGATTCTTGAAAAGGCAAATGCCGAACAGGTAAAGATCTTGCGTGAGGCGGTAGTTGTACGTGACAACATCATTAAAGAGGCTCACGAGAAGGCTGAAGCCGAGAGCGCAAGGATTGTTGCGACAGCCAGGGAACAGATAAGGCAGGAGAAGGATGAGGTTCTTCGCGAGATACGTGCGCAGGTAGCAGAACTTTCCCTTGCTATTGCCGAAAAGGTTATCCGCAAGGAACTTTCTGACGGGAATGTGTGCGATGAATACATGAATACATTGCTTGATGAGGCTTTTGAAGCTCCAAAGGATAAGAAATGAATGTAGGAACGATATCTATGCGTTATGCACGTGCTTTGCTTTCGTTTGCAACTGAGCATGATGCTGAAGATGTGATATATGGAAATATGTCGCAGCTGGTGCATACGCTTGATAAAATCAAGGAGTTGCCGGTGTTGCTTCGTGCTCCGGTGCTTACGCCCGATGAGCGCGTGGAAATCATTTGCGAAGCTGTTGGCGGCAACGGGGTCTTTGAGCAGTTTGCACGTCTTGTGGTCAAGGAGGAACGCGAAGAGCTGTTGCTTTTCATTGCCCATTGCTATATGACGTTATATCGCAAGGCGAAAGGTCTTTTATCGGTCTCTTTTACAACTGCAACTCCCATAAGTGATGCGTTCCTTTCAAAAGTACAAAAGCTGATAGAGCAGAGTAGTGGAGCAAAAGTGGAGCTTAATAATATTGTTGATCATTCAATCATCGGCGGTTTCATATACGAAGCGAACTCCGTTCGTCTTGACGCTAGTGTCAAAGGTCAGTTGGACGGTATAAGGAAAAAGATGGTTGAACAAAACAGAAAACTTGTCTGATGAATATTAAACCGAGTGAAGTGTCAAGCGTATTGCTTGAAAAGCTAAAAGGAATAAATAGTGACCTCAAGTATGAGGAGGTCGGTACTGTGCTTCAGGTCAGCGACGGCGTTGTCCGTGCATATGGCCTGTATAATGCCGAAGCCGAAGAACTTCTTGAATTTGACAATGGTGTAAAGGCTGTTGTCATGAATCTTGAAGAGGACAATGTGGGAGCGATACTTCTTGGCCCGACAGATAAGATCAAGGAGGGTATGACAGTCAAGCGTACTGGTCGCATTGCTTCGATAAATGTAGGTGACGGTATGACGGGACGTGTCATCACTCCGCTTGGTGAGCCGCTTGACGGTAAAGGAGATATTGTAGGCGAGAGGATCGAGATGCCACTCGACCGCAAGGCACCGGGTGTCATATACCGTCAGCCTGTTACAGAACCTTTGCAGACAGGAATAAAGTCTATCGACTCCATGATACCTATAGGTCGCGGACAGCGCGAGCTGATAATAGGTGACCGTCAGACAGGAAAAACAGCCATCGCGATAGATACGATCATCAACCAGCGTGCTGCATACGAAAAGGGTGAACCTGTATATTGCATATACGTTGCAATAGGTCAGAAAGGTTCGACCGTTGCATCCATCGTGAATACCTTGCGTCAGCATGGTGCAATGGACTATACAGTGGTTGTTGTTGCTACCGCTTCGGATACGGCTGCATTGCAGTATTATGCTCCTATGGCAGGAGCTGCCATAGGTGAATATTTCCGTGATACCGGCCGTCATGCTCTTGTGGTCTATGATGATCTCTCAAAGCAGGCTGTTGCCTATCGTGAGATTTCGCTTATCCTGCGTCGTCCTTCGGGACGCGAGGCATATCCGGGCGATGTCTTCTATCTGCATTCACGTTTGCTTGAACGTGCCGCAAAGATAATAAACCAGCATGACGTTGCTGAAAGGATGAACGACCTTCCGCCAAGCCTTGTAGGAAAGGTCAAAGGTGGCGGTTCATTGACTGCACTTCCTATTATAGAAACACAAGCAGGAGATGTCTCTGCGTATATTCCTACCAATGTGATATCCATAACTGATGGTCAGATATATCTTGAGAGTGATCTTTTCAACAAGGGTTTCCGTCCTGCTGTAAACGTCGGTATTTCAGTGTCTCGTGTCGGAGGCAATGCACAGATAAAAGCGATGAAGAAGGTTGCCGGTACGCTGAAAATAGATCAGGCTCAGTATAGGGAATTGGAGGCTTTTGCTAAATTCGGCAGCGATGTCGACCCTGTCACAATGATGGTTATTGAGCGTGGCCGTCGCACCAATAACTTGCTTGTACAGCCACAGTATTCGCCTATGCCTGTAGGTGAGCAGGTTGCAGTATTGTATTGCGGTATAAACAACCTGTTGCATGATGTACCTCTTGAGCGCATCAAGGAATTCGAGAAAATATTCCTGGAGCAGATGCGTTCGCGTTATAGGGAGAATGTACTCGATGTTCTGTCTGCAGGCATCATAAACGATGATGTGGCAAAGATTATCGAAGATTCCGCTCGCGAGATTGCCGTAACGCTTAAATGACAATTATGAACCTCAAAGAGATAAAACAACGTATTCACTCGGTAAAAAGTACGCAGAAGATAACTTCTGCCATGAAGCTTGTTGCCGCTGCCAAGTTGCGTAGAACGCAAGGCGCAATAGAAAATTTGCGTCCCTATGAGCAGAAACTCAATTCCATATTATCCTCTTTTCTTGGCAATACACCTGTTAACTGTGGATATACAATCTCTCGTGAGGTAAAGAAAGTCGTGGTTATACCTGTCGCCTCCGATACTACTTTTTGTGGAGCATTCAATTCCAATATCATCCGCTTGGCAAAAGATACTGTTTCGGAGTACACTTCGTCAGGTGTTGAAGTGGAGATTATGCCAGTCGGCAAGAAAATGCAGGAAACATTCAAGAAACATGGAGTTCCTACAATAGATGTTCTTATGCAACAGGCCGGAAAACCATTGTATGATGATGCATCAACTGTTGCAAAAGAACTTATGCAACGCTTTCTGTCGGGAGATATCGACAGAATAGAACTTGTATACACACATTTCGTCTCAGCCGGCAAACTTATTCCGCAAAGAGAAGTGTTGTTGCCTGTAGATATAACTGCAATGGCATCGGAAAGTATTGACCATTCGATAGACTATATTGTGGAACCGGGCAAAGAAGATCTCTTGAGGAGCCTTATCCCCAATGTCATAACTTTACGGCTATATGCAGCATTGCTTGATTCTGCCGTAGCTGAACATGCTGCCCGAATGGTAGCAATGCAGGTTGCAACAGATAATGCCGATGATCTTGTCGGTGAACTGACTCTTGAGTACAACAAATGCCGTCAGCAGGCAATTACAAACGAACTGCTCGACATTGTTTCAGCTGGTTGATCCCTGCTGTCTTCACACCGTTTCATACGGACTCTTTTTCTTTATCTGTTGGGCATTGTTGCCAAATAAATCCGTATGCTATATGTTGCCTAACCTTGTGTATCGGGTCGTAAAAATAGCCATGTGTCATAATTCTGTTAGAATTGATGTCGAATAAAGGCTACAGGCTTATTTGAGTGTCTCTTTAATGTATTTTCTTCCTGCAAAGCAATTCATGGATTTGGCATTGCTTAAACGACGGTTTGCCTTTTCAATTATTTGTCTCACACGGTTGGGGGTAAGAGCGAATTTTTCGGCAATCTCTTCCAATGTCATGGCTTGGCAGCCTATGCCTTTATACATCTGCAGTATTTCTCTTTCACGGTCTGTCAAACAGCTCAGTTCCAAATTCTCGGGCAGAGAATCCGCTGACTCAGGAATCAGTTTCAAAATATAGTCATCATATTCAAAGTTTTCCTCTTTTTCTTTTTTTACCACAACGTACTTGAGTTGGCGTAATACAGCTTCTATTTTTTGCTTAACAAAGCAATGGGTTACTTCTTCCTCTGCTGCAATCTCCTTGTGTGTCATTGCCGGGCGGCCAATGCCGTAGAACTTATGCATGATTTCTCTTTCGCTTTCATATATGTGCGAATGCTCCTCACCGTCAAATACTGTTCCGTCGCCCTGTTCTAGACGCTTGATAAGTTTCTCGTAATCGGCATCATCCAATTTTGTATATTCTCGTACTTCGGTTAAAGGCATACGTCTCTCTCCTGTAGGGTTTATGATTGAATTCTCAGCTTCGTCAGCAAGATTCCTGTCATATATTGCATGACCTACCCATATCGTTCCTTTGAGTATCCTTATTCTGCGCGGCGTCGATGTCTCATCATTGGTTTTGAGTTCCTTTTTTTTACTACGGATTACGCGGATAATCTTATCATCAAATATATCCTCATCACACACCAAACGGTCAATAATGTTGCCGTGCTTCAAAGGGCTGGTCTCTTCAAATACCAGTTCACATTCGTTTATGTCGTCAAAATCAGTAACATCCAATACACGCCATTGTATTTCGCTCAACAGCCCGTTGTCACCAAAATCACAGGTGGCTAAGCCAAGGTTCTGCAACACATTGCCTACATTGCCGTTGCTGTTTTCAATAGCATCTTTCAAGCGATAAATGGCTTCTTTTATGCCTACAACTCTGTATCTTGAACAAACTGTGTTTTCCATTTTGAAAGTGTGGTTCTCATAATAATATAGTTGTCTTCACTACTGTCACAGTAGTGTTACTTAATCTTTTTTCTAATTCTGACGATATCATTTCGAATGCTGTATTTGCAACAGTGTCTGCTTTCATTGAGCAAAACTCCAGTTCGTTGGTATCCTTAACAAGAAGATCTTCAATATCCTCTTTAGTTATTTTACCATCGTTTATCAATTTTCTAAAAACGTCTTCGTATATCTTTATTCTCCAAGTATTCCAGTTCTGTCGACTCATATGAGGAATTTCAATGCAATTATCGTAATCAATATCCCATTTTTTAGCATTGCTTCCCATTAATAGAATATGTATATCATCATACATACCACGCAATATTTCAAGTTCTTCGTCGAGTATATCTCTGTCGTTCTCTCCTACTGTTAGTTTCTCATTCTTTTTCCACACCTTTATGATGTCGGTAATGTACAAGTCATAATCTTTGAGAAGTTCATTGAAAAGTTTTTTGTACACGGCGCACTGGGGTGGTTCATTTTTATAATCGACGGCAAAAGGAAAATCCACAAGAAGCCCTTTTTCAGTACCGTTTCTTAAAGGCGATTCTCCAACTATTATCATCAATTTTTTCTTCTTGACTTCATCGTTTTGAATCAACACTGGGACATCAAAACCTTTGATATCCTCGCTTTTTTCACAGTTGCAATTCTCTAAATGTGCATCTTTTCCTAAATAACAATGTTCCCCGTTTTCCAACCATTCTTTTATTTCGTGAAAACTGTCTCCCAAAATATGCTCAAAAATTTCAGGAATAAATGTTGGCGTCTTTAATTTAGTCATAACTTTGTAGTGTTATTTGTGGTTCTTTTATCTGTTTTATATTCTTTTGCTAAAAGAGTGATTTCTTATTAAAAAAATCGAAAAAGCATTCAAGGTTTCGCTTCGTTTTTTATCCATTTGTACCATTCGTTTACAAGACTACGATAACCGAGAGCCTTCATCTGCGCATAACGGTAGTTGAAGCGTGCCTTTGTATGGGTTTCGCTTGCGGTATATCGCAGACACTCCTGCATATACGCATCCAGCTCCTTAAGACTCTTGTCGGTGTTTATCAACGGAAAATACCAACGGCTCCAGTTTGTTTCGTTTGGATCGTCACTGTCGTAAAGCTTTTTGTTGAACCGCTTTATGAATGCCCTCACAGCCATGTTATCCTCCTTGCCTTTACGGTTCTTCCAGCGTATTAGTGTACGTGCCTTGCGACGCATCTTGCCTTTCAACTTCTCTTTTGAAATATGGCTTACATCAATTATCCCATTATGATAGCTGAACCCCAGGAATGTCCATTCCTCGCCCGGCAAGGTAGTAACCTCCTTTTCTCTGTTCACAGTCAGTCCCTTATTGTGAATATGTTTGAATATTATCGCCTTTGCCTCTTCAAGTGTTTCTCTATTCCTGGCAAAAACAATGATGTCGTCCGAGTAACGGCAGTAGATGATATCGTCACGGTTGTCGAAACATCTGTCAAGCTCCGTTAGGTACAGGTTCGAGAAGAACACAGCGATTGGTGTTCCTGCCATCACTCCCTTTTTCTCTTCTATGATGTTTTTGCCGGTCTTTACATAGGGGTTGCACAACAGCTCCTGTGAGAAAGCATACAACTCCTTGTCGTTAGCGAATACATCCTTCAGGATATCGAGCATATGCTCTATGTCTATTGAATTGAAATAGTTGCTTATATCAATCTTGTAGGAATAATAGTTATCGATGCCGTGTGTACGAGTAATTTTTCTTATAGCCTTTTTTACACCGCTGTTTACCCTGAACGAGTAGAGGTTGGGCGAGAACAGATAGTCGTACTCCCTGACAAGCAGGTGAGTCAGTAATTTTAATATTAGATTTTCATTCCTCTTGAATGTATAGACAACACGTTTCTTCTGCTTGCCAATCTTGCTTATCTCTTTCTTCACCGGCACAGAAAAAGAGCCACCGGCAAGCACTCTGTCAACTGTCGGGCGGTACAGTTCCTTTTCGATGAAACGCTTTAGCTCAAGGCTTTCGGTAAGCGACAGATGAGCATCGTTCAGTTTGCATTCATAGAATGCTTCCCATGTCTCTTTTTGTGCTATTCTGTGCAGTATCGACATAGAGTATATAAAAAAGAAAGAGGAGAAAATTCTTTGAACTACGTTCAAGGAGCCTGAATAGGCCAGGAATGGCCATGACGGCCTATGCAGGATTCGACACCGAACCTTACCCACGCCGGCTACCTGCAAAGTCTTTTAATGTGGTGGGGCTGTGTTCGCAGCAGGTGCTTAATGCATTCTCCTCTTTCTATGATATTATTGTTATCGTTTATTATTCAAAAGGCCAGGGAATATCCTCGACATCCTCATCTACTTCAATTTCTGTGCTGGCGAAGCATTGCTGCAAGGCTTCATATACATCCACAATATCGTCGCACTCTACGCGCAGCACCACGCACTGCGGGTCCTCAGTGTTCATGCCAATAAGCAGCCCCCGGTGCGATGCATCGCCTATAAGCACCTGCATTACAAGTCCCAACGGAACGTTCATGCAACTCTCGTCAGCTGTGTTACAGCCTGCGTGCTGTGCTATGGTAACGACACTCTTTTTAATCGCATTCAGCTGCAGGCTACTGCCGTGTATATATAGGTCGCTTTTTGTCATATATATAATTGGTAATAATATAGATGTTGACCCACCATCCTTGGACTGTGTCATCCCGAGCGAGCGAAGCGACGAGGGATCTCTAAAACAATGTATGAGATATCTCACATTCGTTCGATATGACACAAATGCGAAATTTTATATGTTTGGGTCAACTGCTATATTGTTTCTATATAATTTGTGTGTTTCTTTTCAAGGCTTATTCTTCAACACTTATCTTCAGAGTAGGATATTTCTTTAATATTGCATATCCTAACATATCGGGTTCGTTTGCTTCGCCTTCTACAATCAGGTTGCCGTTCTCCTCTGATATATAAAGTACATTTCCCAAATATTTGGGCTGGTTGGGCTCTGTGCCCACAAGCTTGTGCATAATTTCTTGTATGGGAGCATAAAATCCAAATTCATTATCCAAAGACATTGTGGCATGTCTTTCTATCATTGCTTTCAATTCGCCGGCATCACCCTTTATGGTGTATTTGAAACTTGTGGGCGTTTCTACATATTCTACGTATTGCTTTTCGTCATCGAGCGGGTTGTCATCGGTTATCTGTGCAATCTCATAATACTTCTTTGCTTTCTGTTTGTCGATGAAACGGCCAAAGCGTTCACAGCCCCAACGGTATATGTCGCCAAGTTTCTCGCACATCCATTTTATCTCATCGTCTATGTCGCCATGGGTGACGGAGTATTCTCTACCGTCGAGCATCTTGTGCAGAATTATGGTGTAGTCAATATCTGTGTATTCCAATAGTTCTATAATATTTCTGTTTCTATTGTCGCAACATTTGCTATAATCCTGGTTGTAGAGTCTTTTAAACAGTTTCTTATCTTCGTCGGCATTCATATCGAACAGTGGAGTGTTGCTAATTTCCGTGCGTGTAATCATAACCTCTTCTTCGGTATCTTCGTCAACGAATTTCTCTTTCCAAGTATGGAAACGGTAGAACTTTCCCCATAAAAGGATCGCATTGAAAATGGTGATGTAACACTCATCTTCCTGCATCAACCACTCCTTGTCCTCAGGTTTGAAATATTTCATAAAGTATATGGGGGATTCGGTATTACTCATAATGGTTTCTATGAGATAATAATAGCGATAATCCTTTCTCACCTCTTCGAGTATTTGTGCAAAACATGCTCCTGCATCCTTTATGATATCAAAGATTGTGGCTTTGCCTTCGAGAATGCCTTGGCCTTCTATGCAGCATTCTCCAATGTTCATCATAGTGATATCTGCCTCTTCCCATTCGCCTTCACCATTCATCATTATGCAGTATTCGCTTATTTCGGGCGCACCGTTTTTCCATTCGTTCTTGTAGCATATAAGTTCAACCTGTGGCAACTGTTTGCTTATGTGCTGTAAAACGCTGTTGCATTTATCCTCCTCACTTATGCGGTCATACTTCCAATCAAATGAACATTCCGCTTCGTTATGTGAAACCTCGAATCCTTGCAGTGCTATGTAATCAATGTAGGAAAGCAACTCCTTGAAATGTTCTCCATCACAGTGTATGTTCATACACCAAGGCTCATAATCAACGAGCACGCCGTTTTTTGAAATCTTATCCCATTCGTATTCTGCACCATCACCAGTGACATAGAAGTGCAGTTTCATTTCAGGGAAGTGTGCTACCACTTTTTCAGCAAGTTCCTCGAACTTCTGGGCATTGTCGGGGCGTGTAGTTCCATAATTGACCCCAAGGTCACAAAAACACAACCCTCCCCATTTACACTCATCTGCCATTGGAAACTTGTATTCATTGTTCAACTCCTTAGCGTACTTCTTTATTTTTTCAGCATCGCTGTCATTGCTTGCGTTCAAACCTAAATCCCAAAAAACTCCCATAATAATTGCGATTTGTTATATTTCATTGCTAATATAGAAACATTTGTGCAGAAATTCAAGAAGAAAAGATGGTAATTATAATAATTATGATAACCTTATCATTTACTGTTCTCTGCCGGCAACAGCTTGGCAAACACGCTTTCCCAATCGGGATAACGCTCCGAGCCGAAGAGGATAAGGTTCTCTCCGAACTCGCTTGCACCGTTTGCCGTGCGGTCGTCAATGAGGAAATCCCTGTCGCCATGGCTCAACAGGCCCTTGCAGTGTGTCATTACTATGCGTTTGTGGAAAACGTCGTTCAAGTGCCTGGTAACCCACTCAACCTTGTCTGCCCACGCCGAAGGGTTTTTCCAAGGAGCTGTGGAGAGAATATATACATCGTAATGCTCTTTTAGTTTGTGTACGGCTTCAATGCCACCTTTCTTTGGCTCCATAAGCCCGAATATGCCCGGCACATTGTCGAGGTTGCCTTCATATTCCTTTTTTACCTCGTCGCTCAGTTTGTCAATGCCCGACTGAAAATCGACCAGCACCCCGTCCATATCAAAGTACAATCTGCGTTTTTCCATAACTCATTTTTCTTAACTTTTTCAAACTATATACAATATAGAAACAAAAGGGAGAAAATTCAAAATAGAGCCGTTTGTTTAAGCTCTTTTAACAAAAACACGAGCGAATTCGCTCGTGTTTACGATAATATCTTATCAATCTGTATTGTGTTTCAATCCCAATGGCTCCAACTGTCATCCGGGTCTATTGAGGCTGCCGCTCCCGTCTGCAATAATCCGGCAAGTCCATTGAACGGTTTGTCTAAAGTCTGTTTTGCGTAACAGCCGAACCGCACTTCAATCCTCTGTACATCACCACGCAAGTTCACCTCCTGCAAATTGTGACAGTTACGGAAAGCGTTGGGGTATATCTCCTTTACCGATGACGGTAGATCTATGCTTCTCAACTGTGGCAGTGCCTGAAATGTAGTTTGCCCAATGCTTGTTATTTCCTGACACCATATCTCCACTGCAACCAATGTGTTGCGGTCGGCATTTTTAACTGCATCGTGCAGTTCATCCTCATTCTTTATTTCTACTTCCTGTATTGTTTCAATCCCATTCTTCTCAAATGTAAATAATGCACAATCCTTAAAACTTCTGATTCGTATTGCCATTGTTGTGTTTTTTTTGTGGTTTATTTTATACTTGGCAGCTGGAAAGTGTAGGTTCTTTATTCCAACTTTTTCAGTTCTTCAATAGCATCGGCATAGCCTTGTTCTGCAGCCTTGCTGTACCATTTGAGTGCTTCGTCCTTGTCGCTCCGAATTCCAATACCGCAATCGTAGAAAAAGCCCATCTGGTATTGTGCCTCGGCGTGTCCCTGCTCGGCAGCCTTGCGATACCACTTTACGGCCTCTTCATTGCTATCGGCAAGGTAATAGAGCCTGCCAAGTTCAAACTGGGCTTCGCTGTGTCCCTGTTCAGCTGCTTTCAAAAACCATTCTTCGGCTTTTTCTTCATCCTCCTCAACACCTCTACCGGCATAGTAACACATACCAAGCATATATTGTGCATACATATATCTCTGCTTGGCAGCTATGCCGAAGAATATGGCGGCTTGGTCCTCGTTCTCTTCTATGCCTTTGCCGTAATATAAACAGTATCCAAGGCTGTACTGTGACTTGGCGTGTCCCATTGCTGCTGCTTTGCTGTACAGCTTCACAGCCTCTTTGAAGTTCTCTTCCTTGCCGTTACTGCCGTAGTAGTACTCTTGGGCTGCTTGGTAAAGGCTCTCGGCTTCTTCGTTCTTGCAGTCTGCTGTTTCTGTGCTACAAGTGGGGGTAACCGGCTTTGGCATTTCAACAATTTTTGCTCCACATTCGGGGCAGAACTTGCTCTCTACCTCAATGTTACAGTTTGGGCATACTCTTTGTGCCTTTTCAATAAGTTTTGTTCCGCAATCCGGACAGAACTTACTGTTGAATTCCTGTTTACAGTTTGGACAGTACATAGTTTTACAATTATTTATTGCTTTTTCTTTTGTATTATTGCAGGCTGGTGCAGTTAATATATGGATTTAAAAGTAGGGGAATGATTACATCGAGCACGGTAATTACCATTACGGTAAAGCTCCAGTTCTTCAGGTAGATGTAAAGCATCTGATATCGTCTTCAATGTTTTCCATATTGACTCTTTATTATTAAATCACTCCTGTTCAATATCCTAAGAATATCTTATCTACAGCCTTTTCCAAAAAACTTGTTTCATCATCAACTTTCTTGCACAGGATTCTAATCTGGCTCTCACTCAGTTTTTCCTTTATCTCTTCGTGTGCATCGTAACATTTCAGGCTGTTTTTGATACATTTCAGTTTGTTGGTTCTCCAACCTCTGTTTTCTTTTCCGCCAAAGCTGTGGGTTCTGATGCTCCACTTTGTGCTTTCGACCATCTTGACCAGTTCGTCCCAAGTGTAACGGAAAAACTCTTTTTTGTATGGGACTTCATAGGTCTGATGTTTTTTCTTCACTATAAAGTAGAGCTCGTCATCCAGGTGCATTATCTTATAAACCTCGAAATCGTCATAGTAATATCCCTTTATTGGGACAAGCAACCGTAGCCACCCCTTTGGAGTAATCTTTATTTTACCTATGTACGAATCTATGATTCCAATGTTGTAGGATGTCAACCCGTGCTGTTTCATATATTTCTTGATTGACTCAAGAAACTCCTTTTCTTTTGCATTTATCATAAAATTGTACTTTAATAAATACGCAACAATGTTTCGTCATCCACAACCTTACCGATGGTTGTGCTGTCAGGGAGTGGGGCATTGATGCAGTCGGTAAGCAACTGTCCATACGACAATCCATTCCTTACCATTGCACCTGTAATGTCGCGGAAGCTCCAATTGCCACGGAGTTCACCATTGGCTTTGAGTACGGGAATCACATTGAAATCGAGCCTCTCGCGCAGGTACTCTTTGAATATGTCAAGTCTCAGCAATCCTACTGCACTATGGTCGAGCAGTGTATCGAATGGAATATTGCCCAATGCCTCCAATGTCTTTCCCAAGTTCTCTACACCTTTCTCCTCGTCATTTGCGTCAAGCGCCTTTGCCAACGCTGTGCATTGTGCATTGAGAATAGTGTATGCCTTGTCTGCAAATGAAAACAACGAATAGTGGTAGATGTAAACCATAAGGTTTGCCTGTGCTTCAACACAGTCAAGTTGCTTGATGTCGCTTGGAAACAGTTTTTTCGACAGTGGCAACAGTTCGATTAAAGTGTTCTGCAATTCAGTCAATATGTCACAATAGCTTTCAGCTTCATCCAAAAGATCAGGGTAAAAACAGTCCAGAAAATCTTTCATGGTTTGTGGTGGTAGTGGGTCTTCTAATCTTAACATAGTAAATGGGTTTTATAGGTTTGTTTTATATATTCTCGTTTGTTGTTTGCCGAATGAAGTATATATAATATAGAAACAAAAGGAAAAAATTTCAAAGTCAAGGGGTTATTTCTGTAAAAATATTTTTCAGCACATTGAAACACAATAATATACAAAAGGTTAATTTTTGTTAAATCAAGAGCGTGCATTATAACCAAGCAACCAATTGGCGTATATTCAATATAATAAAGCTGACATCTGAAGTTTCAGGTGTCAGCTTTATTTTAAATGTTATTCTTAAGCACTCTTTTTACATCTCTACTATACTATATATTGGTGAAGCTCTTTGGGCAACCACAACTTGTAGTAATCGCTTATTTTTTTTTCTTCTCACAAAGATATGTTTATCTTCTTTAAAAGAAACACCATCGTTTTGTTTAAAAATATTAAAGTCTTCACTTCTCTACCCATTAATGGCTGGATGGGGTTAAAATCCGATTCTCCTATGCTGCTCCTTGTTGTTCAAATGCTCGGCAGCACATTCGGCAAGCAACGATTGCAACGGGTTCTCCTGCTCGCCGTGCAGCACTACATTGATAGAGTGCTTGCGTGCCACGTTCTCAATCTGTCCGCCGCTCAGGTCGTGGGCTGCGGCAAGGGTGGTGGCGTCGTTCTCGCTCAGTTCGGGTATCATCTGCTGCCAAATTTTTGAACGAACGGCGGCATCGGGTTTCTCGAATTTTATCTTGTAAAGGAAACGGCGTTCAAAGGCGTTGTCAAGGTTCTCCTGCAGGTTGGTGGTGGCTATCATTATTCCGTCGAGTGTCTCCATCTCTTGCA
The DNA here is from genome assembly GCA_017555585.1 of Bacteroidaceae bacterium. Lineage (GTDB taxonomy): Bacteria > Bacteroidota > Bacteroidia > Bacteroidales > Bacteroidaceae > HGM04593. Next base: position 10,883 of record JAFZGA010000002.1, on the reverse strand, counting down.
GAATGATGTTCTGTATGGCGTTCTCCATCTTGTCAACGGCGTTCTGTGCGCCGCTCTTGCGGGTGCTGATGATAGCGTCGGCCTCGTTGAAGAGCAGGATGGGTGCAAGCTCCCTGCGTTTTACAAGCTCGCGGTAGCGGTCGAAGAGTGCCTTGATGTTCTTCTCGCTGTCGCCAACCCATTTGCTCTTTATCTGCGGAACATCCACAACCATTATCTCACGACCGGTGCGACGTGCAAGCTGATAAACAGTTTCGGTCTTTCCCGTTCCGGGACCACCATAGAAAAGGCAGGCAAAACCGCCGCGGAAGCCACGAGCACTCATTCGCTCGCGCACCTGCAGATAATGTTCCTGTGTAAAGAACTTTGTAAGTTCGTCAATCTTATTGCTTATGGCTGTGGGATAGAACAATTCTTTGGCAGTGAGCTGCTGTGGTTGTAGCAGGTTGGCGATATTCTCATCGGTGGTGTTCACACCGAGCTCAGCAAGCAGAGTACGTTTGGCACTATTGGTTAGTTTGTAGCGGTTGTTGTCGGCAATGCCATCGACACAGCCGTGCTCTATAAGCTGCTGCTTGAAAAGTATATGTTCGCCTGTGCGAAACTCACGCTTTATCCTCTGAAACTCACTCTTGTTGCATATAAGGTCCTCGAGTTGGCCTATGCGTATGTCGTCATCTTCCTTGTTTACGAGCAGGTGACAGAAAAACACCACTAATGCCTGCTCTTTTTTGGTAAGTTTCAATGCGTGTATCTGTTTCGAGAATTCCACCTGTTTGTTCTCTTCAAGCAGTTTTGCACTCTCAAGCACTGCTTCGTCGCCGATGATAGCATCCTCGTAGAGGTCGGAAAAAAGGGCGTTCAACTGCTCGAACAATTCCTCGCATGTAAGCCCGGTTTTTGGTGAAAGAGTGTATACCTCGTTGTGCTTTAGAGCCTTGACAACAGGCGGATAAATATCGAATTGTTCCTCGTCTTTAGCATCACGATAACGAATAAGACGGCGACGTATAAGTGCGTTTATGTCATCTGCATATTGCAGCATACGCACATTGTTTATGTTAAGATAACGTGCAAGGTCATCGAAATCAATGCGTCGTGGCCCTTTCTCCATTGCCACGCAGAACAGCACTGCCTGCGTTTCGCTTATGCCATAACTATCGGCAAGAAACTTTATTTCACGTTTTGCCTCTTTGAATAATTCCTTGCCCAGTTTTGAATCCTCGCTCTTCTCAATAACAGTTTCTATGGCATCGATGAGGCTTAGCTGTTTCTTTGAACTCTTTGGCGTTTTCTTTGTTGCTTCTTTAGTTTCCATTTTCGTTTTGCGTTTTTGTATAATATAGAAACCAAAGAGAAAAAATTTAATGAAGAGATCTGTTTTTATATTTTTTTAACATGTAGAGTTCCCGTACTCTGCATGGTATAATTGTTGTCGAGTGACAATATCATGGCAAGGTCTTTTTCTTTCTCTCCCGTTCCGAAATCAAAATCATGCAGCGTTTTGAATTCTACAGGATATTTCCCCTTGAAGCCGAATTGTGAATAGAATCCAAACAATCCCTCATTGGCTGGAAGTGTGAATATTGCCTTGTATCCATCTTTCTCAGCTTTTTCAATTGCTTGACGTATCAGCTTTTTTGCATATCCTTTACCACGTGAATGATAATCGGTTGCCACCGCATACATGTATGCAACCTTTACACCGTTATGTTCAAAAGGAATAATATGCAACATCGATGAAATCTTTCCGTTTTCAGTAATGTACAGCATGTTCTCTTCGGTGTAAAAATGCTCCATGAATGATGAAATGAATTCATCGCTGTCTCCGAAGACCTCTTTCCAAAGTCTTGTACATTCTCCTTTTTTTATAGTGGCTGTGATATCCATAGAATCATTTTGTGACAAAAATAGTACAAACGTACTGATTTTTTGCGGTTTTAAGGACTTTTGTCAAAAACTGATATTTCTTTCTGTTTTGTCAAAAACGTGTCGCTCTAATTTTTGGAAAGCTCTTTAGTTTTCCCGAATATTTTTCTTATCTTCGCAAATCATAAACGAATAAAATCAAATAAATCATGGAAGTAAAAAAATATATACAAGATAATGAACAGCGTTTCCTTGACGAGTTGGCTTCGTTGATACGTATACCGAGTGTCAGTGCCAAAGCTGAACATAAACAGGATATAGAGGCGTGTGCCAATCGCTGGAAGGAACTGTTGCTCGAAGCCGGTGTCGACAAGGCTGAGATTATGCCTTCTACTGGCAACCCTCTGGTGTATGCCGAAAAGATAGTCGACAAGTCGGCACCAACAGTGCTTGTCTATTCACATTACGATGTTATGCCGGCAGAGCCTCTTGAGCTTTGGAATACCGATCCTTTTGAACTTGTGGTGAAAGACGGCCGTATGTGGGCTCGTGGAGCCGATGACGACAAGGGACAGGCTATGATCCAGGCCAAGGCTTTTGAATATGTTGTGAAGAACGGTTTGCTTAAACATAATGTGAAGTTTATATTTGAGGGTGAGGAGGAAATCGGTTCTCCAAGCCTGAATGCTTTCCTTAAGGAGAACAAGGAACTGCTCAAGGCCGATATAATTCTTGTCAGCGATACTAGTATGCTTGGTGCGGAATTGCCTTCTCTGACAACCGGTTTGCGTGGTCTTGCCTATTGGGAAGTTGAGGTTACCGGTCCTAACCGTGATCTCCATTCGGGACACTTCGGCGGTGCAGTCGCTAATCCTATCACAGTGCTTTGCGAAATGATAGCGAAGATGACCGATGCAGACGGACGTATAACAATTCCTGGCTTCTATGACGACGTTGAAGAACTTTCAAGAGAGGAACGCGACATGCTTGCATCAATTCCTTTTGATGAAGAGAAATATAAAGCGGCAATTGATGTTGATGCTCTTCGTGGCGAAAAAGGATATTCCACATTGGAACGCAATAGTTGTCGTCCTGCATTCGATGTGTGCGGTATATGGGGTGGCTATACAGGCGAGGGCAGTAAGACAGTATTGCCTTCGAAGGCATATGCAAAGCTGTCATGCCGTCTTGTGGCGCATCAGGACCACGAGAAGATTTCAAGGATGTTTGTCGATTACTTTGCTTCTCTTGCCCCTGACAGCGTGAGGGTTAAGATTACTCCTATGCATGGCGGCCAGGGGTACGTGTGCCCTATAACATTGCCTGCATATAAGGCAGCCGAAGCCGGCTTTGAGAAAGCTTTCGGCAAGAAACCTCTTGCTGTACGTCGCGGTGGTAGTATTCCTATCATCAGTGACTTTGAAAAGATACTCGGAATAAAGACAATACTTATGGGATTCGGTCTTGAAAGCAATGCAATCCATTCACCTAACGAGAATTTCAATCTCGATATTTTCCGTAAAGGAATAGAGGCTGTTGTTGAGTTCCATAAGAATTTTGCATAAATCGTTTTATAAACACCGCTAAAATGAAAAAAACGGCATTGCTGTTTCTGTTTTCAGTTTTCTTGTCTTTTCTTGTGCAGACAAAAGCACAGGACAGGAAATTTGAGCGTTACGCTGTAGGATTCTATAACCTAGAGAATCTTTTCGATACCATACATGATGACGGAAAGAACGATTATGAATTCCTTCCTGACGGAAAAAATAAATGGGGTACATTAAAGTACACCAACAAACTGAATAATATGGCAAGGGTACTCAATGAGATGAGTACCGATATATTGCCCGAAGGCTTGGCAGCCGTCGGTGTTTCAGAGATTGAGAACAGCAATGTGTTGAAGGACCTTGTTGAACACGAGACACTTGTTGCCCGTGGTTGGGATTTTATACACCTGGAAGGTCCTGACCGGCGCGGTATAGATTGCGCGTTGTTGTATAACCCCAAACTGTTCAAGCCGTCAAGTAGCAAACTTGCACCTTATATTACAGCCGATAACGATACAACATACAAAACACGTGGTTTTCTTATTGTGACAGGTGAGATGGGTGGCGAAACTATACATATTATTGTAAACCATTGGCCATCACGCTTTGCGAAATCCCCTGTACGCGAGCGTGCCGGTGTACAGGTTCGTCAGCTCAAGGATTCTTTGATGGCAGTAATGCCGGGTTCGAAGGTTCTCGTTATTGGTGACATGAATGACGATCCCGATGATGTGAGTTTGGCAACATCTCTTGGTGCCGTGCGTACAAGGAAGGAAGTAAAGAGTTCCTACGACCTGTACAATCCGTGGTGGAATATTTTGCGTGAGGACGGTCAAGGTACGCTTAAATACAGAGGTAAATGGAATCTTTTTGACCAGATTATTGTTAGCGGAAACCTTTTGGGTAAAAAACGCCATGCGTTGAAGTTTGACAGAGCCGAGATTTTTTCACGTGACTATATGTTCCACCACGAAGGACGTTATAAAGGGGATACTAAACGTACACATGCAGGCGGTGTATGGCTGAATGGTTACAGCGACCACTTGCCTGTGATTGTGTATCTTGTAAAAGAGAGAAAATGATTGATTACGAATATGAATTGAACCCGGCTCAGCTTGACGCTGTGCGCTATTGTGACGGACCATCGCTTGTCATTGCAGGTGCCGGTTCGGGAAAGACACGTGTGCTCACATACAAGATAGCCTATCTGCTCGAGAATGGTTATGAACCTTGGTCGATACTTGCGCTGACCTTTACAAATAAGGCGGCAGGGGAGATGAAGGAACGTATTGCTACAAAGGTGGGTGAGCGAGCTGCGTCTATGTTGTGGATGGGTACATTCCACTCTGTCTTTTCGAAAATATTGCGTCGTGAGGCTCACCTGCTTGGCTTTACTCCGCAGTTTACAATATATGACCAGAGCGATTCGCGTAGCCTTGTTAAAAGTATAATCAAGGAGATGGGGCTTGATGAGAAGATTTATAAGCCCAACGTCGTGGCGGAACGTATTTCCGGTGCAAAGAGTGCGCTTGTCTCCCCACGTGATTATGAGAACAACGCTGGATTGCGTGGCGATGATGTGCGTGCACGTATTCCGTCGACTTACGAGGTATATAAAAGATACGATGAGCGTTGCCGTCTGGCAAATGCTATGGATTTTGACGATTTGCTTGTAAACACCTACCGTCTCTTTAAAGAGCATCCTGAGGTGCTTGAACAGTATGTGGCGCGTTTCAGATATGTTCTTGTCGATGAGTTTCAGGATACCAACTACGTCCAGGGCTGCATTGTGTGGCAGCTCACGGAAGCACGTCGCGCAATATGTGTAGTTGGTGATGATGCGCAGAGCATATATTCGTTCCGTGGAGCAAACATAGGTAATATTCTTGGTTTTACGGAGCGTTACCACGGTGCAAGGATTTTCAAACTCGAGCAGAACTACCGTTCAACAAAGATGATTGTCAATGCAGCCAACAGCCTTATTGAACGTAACAGCGAACAGATAAAGAAAACCGTATATTCAGAGCGTGGCGATGGTGAGCCATTGGCTCTATATTCGGCATATTCTGACTTTGAGGAGGGTGAGATTGTTGCAAACAAAATAACCGAATTACGTCGTCGTGAAGGGCTTGCTTTCAGCGATTTTGCAATACTGTATCGCACCAACGCCCAATCGCGTATATTCGAGGAGGCTTTCCGCAAGCGTTCTTTCCCGTACCGTATATTCGGTGGATTGTCGTTCTATCAGCGCAAGGAAATAAAGGATATAATTGCCTATTTCCGCCTTATATGCAACAAGGATGATGAGGAGGCTTTCAAGCGAATAATAAATTATCCTGCTCGCGGAATAGGTGACAAGACAATACAGAAAATCAAGGAGTACGCCATGGAGAATGGTGTGAGTCTTTGGGATGCTATAGCCAATCCGTTTGCAACGGCACTTGACATCTCTAAAGGTACAATGGCCAAATTGCAGGCTTTTGTTGGAATGGTCGACAGTTTTGCTGTTATGGCTACCGATAAGAATGCGCTTGAAGTTGCAAGGGCTGTTCTGCAGAAGAGCGGAATAAGTGCCGAGATGGCGCGTGACAACACTGTCGAGGGCAAGGCAAGGCAGGAAAATATCGAAGAACTTATAAACGGTATAGCCGATTTTGTGGATATACGTATGCAGGAAGGCAATGTAAATGCAAGGCTTGTCGATTTCTTGTCCGAGGTGTCATTGATGTCCGACCTTGACTCTGATGACGAGGAGAATCCAGACCGCATCACATTGATGACGATACACTCGGCAAAAGGCTTGGAGTTTCCTGCTGTGTTCATTGTTGGTCTTGAGGAGGAACTTTTTCCAAACCAGTGTGCGCAGAGTTCATTGCGCGAGATGGAAGAGGAACGCCGTCTTTTCTATGTGGCAATAACACGTGCTAAGGACCATTGTGTGCTGTCATTTGCAAAGAGTCGTTATCGTTACGGACAGTTCGGATTCTGCGAACCGAGCCGATTTATCAAAGAGATTGATACACGATATCTTGCCATGCAGGGTGGAGTGCAGGCTCAGCGTCCACAGCAGCAAGGTGCTACATTCCGCTCCGGTGGTATGTTCGGACGCACCAATACAGGATATTCGCAACGTTCATCATCGTTTGCTTCAGAACAGCGTACAGCGCAGCCTTCACCGCGTGTGGAAGAGATACCGGCTAAACGTGTTATATCAGCATCGGCTTTTATTGAAAAACCTGCCAATTTGCGCAGAATGAGCGACGTACAACGCGATTTCTATGCTCCCAAGAGCAATCATGCGGCATTGAGCGTGGGAATGATTGTACAGCACGACCGCTTTGGTATGGGCGAGGTACAGGCTACTGAGGGTATTGGTGAGAATGCCAAGGCTACTATACGCTTCCAGAATGCCGGAGTAAAGACTTTATTGCTTAAATTTGCTAAATTAAAAATTATAGGATAATGGAAAAAAATATGATAAACAAAGTCCCATCGCCATGTTATGTGATGGAAGAGGCACTGTTACGCAGGAACCTGGAACTTATTAGTGGTGTTGCGCGTGAAGCCGGTGTGGAGATTATTCTTGCTTTCAAGGCTTTTGCCTTGTGGAAGAGTTTTCCGATATTCCGCGAATATATCAATTCGGTTACTGCAAGTTCCATTCATGAGGCACGTTTGGCTTTTGAGGAATTCGGTAGCCGTGCACATGCATTCTCTCCTGCCTATACTGATGAGGAGTTCGGTGAGATGATGCGTTGTTGCAGTCATATTTCTTTTAATTCTCTCTCTCAGTATGAGCGTTTTTATGAGCGTACTTTAACTGCTGAGCATGCCATTTCGTGTGGAATACGTATCAATCCCGAATATTCCGAGATTGAGACAGAACTTTATAATCCATGTGCACCAGGTAGCCGCTTTGGAGTAACTGCCGACCTGTTGCCTGAAACTTTGCCTGCCGGTATTGAGGGATTCCATTGCCATTGTCATTGCGAGTCGAGTTCTTATGCACTTGAAAATACACTTGTACACATTGAAGAAAAGTTCGGCAAATGGTTGCCTAAAATCAAATGGCTCAATCTTGGTGGTGGCCACCTGATGACACGCAAGGATTATGATGTGGACCATCTTATTGGTCTGCTTAAAGGTTTGCGTAGCCGTTATCCGAATCTTCAGATTATACTTGAACCGGGATCAGCCTTTGCTTGGCAGACAGGCTCACTTGTATCGGAAGTAGTGGATATTGTAGAGAGTCGCGGCATACGTACCGCAATACTGAATGTGAGTTTTACATGCCACATGCCCGACTGTCTGGAAATGCCGTATCAGCCTGTTGTAACAGGAGCTGAATCATTGGATGCTGATGCTGTGAAGGGTGCGCCATTCTGCGAGAACATATATCGTCTTGGAGGTAACAGCTGTTTGAGTGGTGACTACATGGGTAGCTGGAAATTCAAAGAACCGTTGAAAGTTGGCGACAAAATTGTGTTCGAAGATATGATACACTATACAACCGTAAAGACAAATATGTTCAACGGTATATCGCATCCGAGCATCGCGCTGTTGCATACCGATGGTGAACTTGAGGTTTATAAGGTCTATAAGTACGAGGATTATCGAGACCGTATGTGCTAAAATTTACCAAAAGGCGAATTGCATCGTTATGCTTGTTGTGAAAATCCTCATTTACCTTTAACTAATTTATTGATGAAAAACATTCAAGATATAGCAATAGCGGAATATGACTATCCGTTGCCCGATGAGAGGATTGCAAAATATCCTTTGGCCAAGCGCGATACATCTAAACTGCTGATATATGACAAGGGAAATATTAGTGAGAGTGTATTTTCCAATCTTCCTTCATACATTCCTGGTGATGCCCTGATGGTGTTCAACAATACCAAGGTCATTCAGGCGCGTATGCGCTTCCGTAAGGAGACGGGGGCACAGATAGAGGTATTCTGTCTTGAACCCGAAACACCCAATGACTATCTGCTCATATTCCAGCAGACAAGCGAGTGCGTGTGGCGTTGCTTGGTGGGTAACTCTAACCGTTGGAAAAGCGGTGTGCTGTCGCAGGTAATCAATGTTGGTGGCAAGGATGTAACATTGTCTGTTGAACGTATCGGTGAAGCTGCGTCTGTCAACAAGGTACGTTTCTTCTGGGACGGAAATGTCACTTTTGCAGAGTTGCTTGATGCTGCCGGTGAACTGCCTATTCCTCCATATCTCAACCGCAAGACCGAGGAGAGCGACAAGAGTACATATCAGACCGTTTATTCAAAGATCAAAGGTTCTGTAGCGGCACCGACTGCCGGTCTGCACTTTACTCCCGAGGTTCTTGATGCTCTCTCGGCAAATGGCGTGGAGCGCGAAGAGGTGACTCTGCATGTTGGTGCAGGTACATTCAAACCTGTAAAGAGCGAACTTATTGCCGACCATGAGATGCACGAGGAGTATATTGAGGTGCGCAAGGAACTGCTTGAAAAGCTGATTGCTTCACAAGGTCGTGTGGTTGCTGTTGGTACGACGTCGGTGCGTACACTCGAAAGTCTCTATTTCCTTGGCGAACTGGTAGCGGAGAATCCTGAAACCGAAATGGATGATCTGCATGTGGGGCAGTGGACTCCTTATAATAGGGAACACACTCTGTCGGCTGTTGAGGCATTGCAGGCTCTTGTCGATTGGCTTGAGCGTAATAGCTTTGACAGGCTTCATTCGCATACACAGATAATGATTGCTCCAGGATATGAGTACCGTATTGTCAAGGCAATTGTAACCAACTTCCATCAGCCTAAGAGTACATTGCTGCTACTCGTATCTGCCTTCCTGAAAGGTGATTGGCGCAAGATTTATGACTATGCCTTGTCGCATGATTTCCGTTTCCTCAGTTATGGCGACAGCTCTTTGTTGATACCTTGATTTTTTGAACTATGATTGCAAATATAGATAAACTTACATATCTGTTTGACGATAGCAAAAAGTGTGCAACGGTAACTAAGTCACTTGTTCCTTATAGCGGTGACATTGTGATTCCCGATGCCGTAGAATATAATGGAACAGAATATGCCGTTACCGATATTCTTGATGAGGCTTTTGCTGAGTGTGTAATGTTGCATTCTGTTGTGCTTGGTGCTAATGTCGAAAGTATCGGTATAAGTGCTTTCGAAGGCTGTACCATGCTTGCGAAAGTAACATTTCCGCTTGCCTTGCATGTGATTGGTATGTCGGCTTTCAAGGGATGTACGGCACTCGAAGAGTTTGTTCTGCCTACTGATGTCATTGTTATCGGCAAGAGTGCTTTTGCCGGATGTATGGCACTGAAGCGTGCATTCTTGTCCGACAATCTGATAAATGTCGAGCCATCGCTTTTTGATGGTTGCAAGGCTCTCGAAAAGGTATCGATGGGCGGTATGGTTGAGAGCGTCGGCGAATATGCTTTCTGCGGTTGTACTGCGCTTGCTGAAATCTCATTGCCTGATGGTCTTTTGTCTGTCGAGGGATGGGCTTTTCGCGACTGTTCTTCGTTGAAGAGCATTGCATTGCCGGCATCGGTTGCTTCTGTCAAGAAAGGTGCTTTCTGGGGTTGTTCGTCTTTGGTGGAATTTGAATTGCCTAAAGGCGTGAATATGTTCGATCAAGGAGTCGTTGCCAACTGTGCTTCGTTGCAGAGTGTCAAATTGCATGATGGAGTTTTGAGTATAGGTTACGGTGCTTTCTATAATTGCACTTCCTTGGAACAGATTGTTGTTCCACAGGCTGTAGTCAGCGTGGGTGACCAGGCCTTCCGTGGCTGTAGTTCGTTAAATGAGCTGCGTGTGCTATGCGAGGCTGCTCCGATGTGTTCGGGAGAGATTGCCGATGCTGCAGTATATGCCAAAGCCATGTTGCGTGTTCCTGCCGGTCTTGTCGGTGAATACGGCTTTGCACGTATATGGGAGCATTTTGAAAATATAGAAGAATTTTAGTGTTTTTTAAAACATTTATATAAGACGGGTTGTTTTTCTGTTATACATACAGATAATGGCCCGTCTTTTTTATATATTGTTTATAGTGTTGCTTGTTATGTCGTGTATTGGAAACAATCCCTTGTGGTACACTGCACCTGCAAGGAGAAAGCCACAACACTCTTTCAGCATTGAGTATGTAACAATGCCGCACGATTCGTTCTCTTTGCATTACGCTGTAGATTCCGTTACACAGGGGAATTCGGATGAATACTCCTATTCTTTTTTCAGGACAGACGGCGATACGGTTATCTGGGAAGAGGGTACAATAAGAATGCCGTAATATTCATTGTTATAGGTAAAACCGTGTTTTACGTATTCCGCTCGCTTCAAAATTCAAATAAATTTGATTTTGCTCGCTTACTCGCAGATTTAACTTCTTTGAATCTGCTTCTGCTCGCTTCAAAATTCAAATAAATTTGATTTTGCTCGCTTACTCGCAGATTTAACTTCTTTGAATCTG
>JAFZGA010000016.1 GCA_017555585.1 Bacteroidaceae bacterium | reverse complement strand
GGTGCGGGCAACCTTGAGTATTCGGTCGTATGCACGTGCCGAGAGATTAAGACGTGTCATTGCATTCTTTAGCATGGCGAGGCTTGTCTCGTCAATGGTTGCATATTTTACAATCAGCTTCGGTGTCATCTGTGCGTTGCAGTATATGCCATCTTCTTCTTTGAAACGTTCTTCCTGTATCTTGCGTGCAGCTATAACGCGCTCGCGTATTGCCGCACTTGGCTCGCCCGGAGCTGTATTCGATATCTCTTCGAATGGAACGGGGACTATCTCTATCTGCAGGTCTATGCGGTCGAGTAGGGGCCCACTGATCTTGTTGAGATAACGCTGGATTGCCGATGGACTGCATGTGCAGGCCTTGGTCGGATGATTGTAAAAACCGCATGGGCACGGGTTCATGGATGCTACAAACATTACTCCGGCAGGGTATTCTACCTTGTAATTTGCTCGTGCAACACAGATCTTGCGGTCTTCAAGTGGTTGTCTCATTACTTCAAGGACATCGCGGCTGAATTCGGGAAGTTCATCAAGGAACAGTACACCGTTGTGTGCCAATGATATCTCGCCCGGTTTTGGGTTTGCTCCGCCACCGCATAGCGCAACCGATGAAATGGTGTGGTGCGGGCTGCGGAATGGGCGTTGCGTAATTAGAGATGTGCCGTCGGGCATCATTCCGCTTACTGAATGTATCTTTGTCGTTTCAAGGCTCTCTTGTAGAGTCAATGGTGGAAGTATGCTCGGAAGTCGCTTTGCCATCATCGATTTACCGCTTCCGGGAGGACCTATCATAATAAGGTTATGTCCACCGGCTGCTGCCACCTCAAAGGCGCGTTTGACGCTCTCTTGTCCGCGTACTTCGCTGAAGTCGAATGGGAAATTGCTCTGTCTTGAATAAAAGTCCTTTTCGATATCCACTCCAAAAGGAATGATGTCATCTTCGTTGTTCAGGAACTTTATGACCTGCATCAGGTCGTCTGCTCCAAGTATCTGTATGTCGTTTACAACAGCAGCTTCTGCAGCATTGCTGATTGGTAGAATTATTCCTTTATAGCCGAGTTCTTTTGCTTTGAGCGTAATTGGAAGTGCTCCTTTTATAGGCATCAGCTTTCCGTCTAACCCCAATTCGCCCATTATGAGATAACGTTCAAGTTTGTCGGTACTGACAATCTCGTCTGCGGCAAGTATACCGATAGCGATAGGCAAGTCGTATGCCGATCCCTCCTTTTTGATATCGGCCGGTGCCATGTTGACAATTATCTGCTTGCAGGGGAAGCGAAGCCCGTTGTGGTTCAGTGCTGAGTTTATACGCTGTTGGCTCTCTTTGACAGCATTGTCGGGTAATCCCACAAGGTAGAATTTTATACCTCTGAGTGCGTTTACTTCAATAGTGACGGGTGTCGCGTTTATGCCTTGGATGGCTGCTGCATGTACTTTGACCAACATGGTGTCGACAGTTAGGATTTTTTCTCTAATTTAAGGTTGTTCTCGCTCTTTTTGTTGCTTTCTTTGCCGGTCTCCTTGTCGGCTACCTTGTTCGTGTCTTTATCGGTTTTCTTGTTTGTATCTTTTTTCGTCTCTTTCTTCTTGTTTTTCTTCTTGTTCTTTTTTTCTTTTTCCTTTTCGCGCTTCTCGCGTTCCTCAATGCTCTTGTCGTGCTTGATGACAATGGAATCGATGACAGCGCAATCATTTTCCAGGTCTACATCAACTTTTATGATGCGCTGGTATGGATTTACAAGAATGGAATATGGCAAAGACTTTATTTTGAACTTGTCGGCAAGGTCACTGTTCCATGCCTTCTCTTCGCAGACATTATAGCCTGTTATGCTGTCACTCTCCAGGCATCTTTTCCATGCCGCCGTGTCGTGTTCAAGTGCTATGTTCAGTATCTCGAAGTTCTTGCTCTTTATTGTAGTATCTATCTCATGCAGGAACTTCATCTGTCTGCGGCTCTCTTCGTCCCAAGATGCCCACAATGTAACAAGCAGGTGCTTCTTGTTGAAGGTATTGAGTGTTATCTCTTTACAACTGTCGGCTGTGGTGTATGTGAATGACGGGAATTGCTTGTGTAGTGTATTTCCGCTTCTGCTGTCAATTACCTTTTTCGTGCTGGCAAGATATTCGTTGTCCTGCAGGATGCCGCCAAGCCTTGATATCATATGTTTTACCTGTGAATAGTCCGGGTCCGGTACGTTGAGCATGTATTTGCGTATCAGACCAATATTCACTTCGCTTATCGGGTAATTCTCTATAAACCGATAAATGGAGTCGGTACATTCATTGATGTTGTCGCACGCTTCTAGAATTTGAGATACGCTGTCATGCAACATCTGCAATGCGCCACCATTAATGATCTTGTATGCAGTCATTGCGCTGTCGTATGCAAGTTCTGCATTTATGTTAGGCTCGGCAAACAACGTGAACTGTCTGCCGTCCGGCATTATCATTACAAGCGGAACGACGGTATCTGTGTTTAATGTGTAGGTAAAGTTGCCTTCGTCATCAGTCTTTATTGAATCGATTTTTTCGAACCTGTTGTCAATGCCGAACAAGAGAATATCGCTTGTGTTGTTCTCTATTTTACCCTTTATGGTGTAATGCGAAATTGTCTCCTTGTTGCAGCATGTAACAAGGAGTAACAATAAAGCATATATGATGAAGCGTTTTGACATTTATTGCTTGTTGGCGCGTTTGCGTTCAAGTTCGTCGAGAATGATCTTTCTCATACGCATTGATTTCGGTGTTACCTCAAGATATTCGTCTTCCTTGATGTACTCCAATGCCTCTTCGAGTGAGAAAATGATAGGTGGAATTATTCTTGCCTTGTCGTCCGAACCGCTTGCACGCATGTTTGTCAGTTTCTTGCTCTTGGTTACGTTTATGACAAGGTCATTCTCATGGATGTGCTCACCTACAACCTGGCCTGTGTAGACATCCTCCTGTGGACTGATGAAGAATTTTCCACGTTCCTGCAACTTGTCTATGGCGTATGCAAATGCAGTTCCGCCCTCCATGGCAACCATTGAACCGTTTGTTCTGCGTTCAATATCTCCTTTGTATGGCTGGTATTCCTTGAAGCGGTGTGCCATGATTGCCTCACCGGCAGAAGCGGTAAGCACATTAGTACGCAATCCTATTATGCCACGTGAAGGTATGTTGAATTCAATGTTTACTCTGTCACCTTGTGCCTCCATAGACAACATCTCACCCTTGCGACGTGTCACCATATCAATGATCTTACTTGAATAGTCTGTCGGAACATTGATTGTCAGCTCCTCGATAGGCTCGTGCTTTGTACCGTCAATCTCTTTGTAGATAACCTGTGGCTGTCCTACCTGCAACTCATAACCTTCGCGTCGCATGGTTTCGATAAGTACCGACAAATGCAATACACCGCGACCGAATACGGTCCATGCGTCTTCCTCCGGGTCTTTCTTTACGCGTAGTGCCAGGTTCTTGTCGAGCTCCTTGTCAAGACGGTCCTGAATATGTCTCGATGTCACGAATTTGCCTTCCTTGCCAAAGAACGGCGAGTCATTGATGGTAAACAACATACTCATGGTTGGCTCGTCTATGGCGATAGGTGGCAATGCCTCGGGATTCTCGAAATCACAGATGGTATCACCAATCTCGAACTTCTCAAGTCCTACTATCGCGCATATATCACCTGATGATACGCTCTCAGTTTTGCGGCGGCCTAGTCCTTCGAAGGTGTGCAACTCTTTGATTTTCATCTTGCTCTGTTCACCGTTGCGGTTTACAAGTGTTACGCTGGCACCTTCGTTTAGTGTTCCACGGTGCACTCGTCCAACGGCGATACGGCCTGTATATGGAGAGTAGTCAAGCGATGTGATGAGCATCTGTGGTGTACCTTCCAGCTTCTTGGGCGCAGGTATGTGTTCAAGGATTGCATCAAGAAGGGCTGTGAGATCGCTTGTCTCATTGCGCCAGTCTGTGCTCATCCAGTTGTTCTTTGCACTACCGTATAGTACCGGGAAATCAAGTTGCTCCTCTGTTGCCTCAAGCGAGAACATGAGGTCGAATACCATTTCGTACACCTCCTCTGGGCGGCAGTTAGGCTTGTCCACCTTGTTCACTACAACAATAGGTTTCAAACCTATCTGCAATGCCTTCTGCAATACGAAGCGTGTCTGTGGCATTGGGCCTTCAAAGGCGTCGACAAGCAGAATACATCCGTCTGCCATGTTCAGCACGCGCTCAACCTCGCCGCCAAAGTCGCTGTGTCCCGGAGTGTCAATGATATTGATTTTTGTATCCTTGTATTGTATGGATACGTTCTTTGAAAGGATTGTTATACCTCTCTCTCGTTCCAACTCATTGTTGTCAAGCGTGAGTTTGTCATTATCCTGTTCCTTGAGCAGGTTACCTGCCAACATCAATTTGTCAACGAGTGTCGTCTTTCCGTGGTCTACGTGCGCAATGATTGCGATGTTACGAATATTCTGCATATAAATCTTTTGTTTCCTTTGTTTAAATTCCAATGCAACAACTCTGCGGGAGAGCAGTCGCAAGCGACTGCAAAGTTACGCAAAAATAGCGAGAAAATGGCTGTTTCTAACTCCTTTGTGCGTAATTGTTTGAAAATAACCCTGTTTTTGCGTGACAGTAACGGGTGTTTTTGAAAAAAATGTCGTAATTTGATTGTTGATAAGAAAAAAGGTTGTATCTTTGCACCCGCGTTGGCAACATAGTGCGTTCAAGCGCATTCATTTGTCGGCCAAAAGATATTTTTAACCTTTTAAAACTTCAAATTATGTATTTGGATTCAGAGAAAAAGAAAGAGATCTTTGGCACATACGGAACGTCTAGCACTGACACTGGTTCTGCTGAGAGCCAGATTGCTTTGTTTTCATACCGTATTGCACACTTGACGGAGCACCTTAAGGCTAACCGTAAGGATTATAGCACACAGAGAGCTTTGACAATGTTGGTAGGTAAGCGTCGTTCGCTCCTTAACTATCTTAAGGATCGTGACATCAACCGTTACCGTGCTATCGTAGCTAAGCTCGGCTTGCGTAGATAATCTGCGTAACAGGCACTTTAAAAGCGAGATTTTAAAATCTCGCTTTTTTTATTTTTTATTCTCTCTGTTTCCTTTTAAAAAGTATCGAGCCTAACACAATCGCCCCAATAAGCATGGGGTAGTATAGGTTAGGAATTATTTCTAAAGGTGAGACCTTTGCCAGGCCCGAGGCTATCAGTAATTGGGCTCCATATGGGATTACTCCCTGTACAAAACACGATGTGGTATCCATAAGGCTTGCAGCACGTCGTGGCTGTATACCATATTTCTTTGATATGTCACGTGATATGTCACCGACAGTGAGTATTGCAATGGTGTTGTTGGCGGTGCATATGTTGGCAAGTGCTGTCAGTGCGGTTATGGCAAGTTCTGCAGCACGTCTTGAACGCATACGCAGTGTTACAATGCGGATAAGGTAGTCAATGCCACCGTTTATACGTACAATCTCCAATAATCCTCCTGCAAGCATTGTAACTATTATAAGCTCGGTCATGCCCATAATTCCGCTGCCCATTTCCGTAAAAATGCTGATTCCGTCTACAGTGCCGAATATCAGTCCCATCACTCCTGCAATAACAATTCCTGTTATCAGTACAGCCAATACGTTCATTCCTGCCAAAGCGCATACAATGACAGTGAGGTAGGGAATACATTTTAATACATCACTCATTGTAACAGCAGTACTGTCGATGTGCTCAATACTGTTGCCACAGAATGCATACAACAACAAGGTTGTTATGGCTGCAGGTGTTACAAGCTTTATGTTGGTACGGAACTTGCTTCTCATCGAGCAACCCTGTGTCTGTGTCGCAGCAATGGTCGTGTCTGAAATGAATGACAGGTTATCGCCAAAGAATGCTCCGCCGACAACAATGGCTACAAGCCATGCTGTGTCACAATTCATTTCAGTAGCAAGAGCTGTGACAACGGGTGTCAGCGCAACGATTGTTCCCACCGAGGTGCCGATGGAGAGCGAAATGAAACATGCCGCAATGAATATGCCTGCCGGCAGGTAATTGCTTGGTATGAGGTTCAGCGTTAGCTGTACCGTAGCATCAACAGCGCCCATTGCCTTGGCAAGGGCTGCAAATGCCCCTGCAAGCACGAATATCCATATCATGTACATTATGCGAGGGTTTGCGGCACCTCTCGAAAAGTTATCTATGCGTTCGTCAAGCGTTGTCCCACGTGTTATTGCTATTGCATAAATCGAAGCGGTCATGAATGCGACAGCGATAGGTATACGGTAAAAATCCCCGGCAATTATTGATCCTGTAAGGTATATGGTCAACAGAACTATAATGGGGGATAACGCAAGAATTCCGTGTCGTGTGTCTATCTTTTGCATTGTATTTGTATTTTATTGCGCTAAGATAATAAAAAAAGCAGTGCGCCTATGAGCGCACTGCCTATAATATCAAGTATTTATTTACTTAATTACTTTACCAATACCTTGGCAGAGCGGATTACATTGCCGTTCTGCATCTTGACAAGGTAAACACCTGGTTCTGCTTCAACAGCAGCAGGGTTGTTGTTTACATACTTGACGAACTTGCCGTCAACGGTGTAAACCCATGCCTTGTCAACATTGTTGAATACGATAGCACCCTCAACACCCTCTGCTGTAGAGATAGCGTTTGCTACAGCCTCTACTGATGTTGGGTTCTCTTCTGTACCGCCTTCAAGACAGATTGGCTCGTCAGCCTCACCCTGGTCACGGGTATCAGCTGCTACACGACCTGGGTTGTCACCGAGGATTTCAACGCTGAAGTCAAGTGTGAAGCCCTTTGCGTGCAAACCTGTTGGGTTGAACATACCTGCAAACCAAGCGTCAGAGAATACGATACGCATACGGCTATCACCTGGAGTTGCATCCTCAGGAATCTTGAAGTTGAATGTCAAACCGCTATTCTGTTGGAATTCAGGGCTTGCAGCACGGATCTTACCAGCGAAGAATACGCGCTCGCCTTCTGGATCAACGTCAGTCTTACCTGCCGCAATTTCCTCTGATGTACGCTCTGTAGGAAGTGGGTGGTCAAAGTCGCCACTAGCATTCAAGTCCATCCAACCGCCGACGAAGCAGTATTTCAAACCGTCGCTGAAGTCTGCAGCCTTGATTGTCATTGCGATTTCCTGACCTTGGTTAACCTTGAGGACATGGTCGAGAGCCTTTGCATACTGTGAACCGTCTGCAACAGGGCCGTTAGCTGTATAGTTAAGATCCTGTGTAGCACCGCTTGTCTTAACCCACTCAACATAACGCTGTTGGCGAGCAATGTCAGCACCCTCGCAAGCTGGGTCCATGGCACTTACACCATATGTATCTTCAACAACCTCCTCAGGAAGTGTGTTCTGGTCACCACGTGGAACCTCAACCCATGCAATAGGAGAGTATGTCTTGAGGTCTGTAGAAACGGCACGTACACCAATGAAAGGTACATCCTCTACGCTTTCGAATGTGATGTTAGAAACAATTGTAGCCCACTGTGATGTTGTACCTACCTGTGCAACCTTACCGTCCTCACCCATCTTCATGAGGATTTCGAAGTGGTCGATGTTTGCTTCATCGTTGTAAACCAAGCCCCAATCAGCACGTGTAACAGCTGTTGCGTTTACGTCCCAGTGGAGTTTTACAGTCATCTTGTTCTTGTATTCGTTCTTTACCTCTGCAATAACGTCCTTGATTGTTGCAGGAGCTACAGCTGCGCTATAGTCGTTGATCTCGAGTTTACCTACATACATCTGGTAGTCGTTGTTGTTGCCCTTTACGCGCAAACCGATACGCTCGATAACATCACCGTTTGCAATACCTGCGAGATCGAATACCTTCTCTTCCCAAACGTTTCCGGCAACTTCACCGTATGGATACTCCAACCAGTTGTCGCTACCAGCCTTCTTGACGATCAGGTATAGGTTAGAATCCTTAGCGTCCTTCAAAGTCTTTACAGCCAACTTAGCGTATGCATTTGCATTGGCCTTAAGGTTTGTCTTGTAAAGAACGATATCTGTACCGTTTGCTGTAGCAGCACCTGTAAGTTCAATACATGAACCACCTGTGTAAGCATCAAGGTGAGTATAGTTGACCTCAACGTCTGTGCTCACGTCATTTGTGTTAGACTTGAGAAGCAACCAACGGTATGTTGGAACGATGTCCTGTGCACCCATGTTGTACCAGCTGCTTGAGTGAGCCATCTTACCTTTGTAGAAGTAACGGTCACCGTTACCAAGTGTGAAGTGTGTGCGGAAGTGCAAGTCACCCTGGATAGCTGAACGCTCTGGAATCCACTCTGCAATACCTGCAAAGTTCATCAATGGCAATGGATATGTAGCTGTTGCCTCCCAGTTGATCTTACCGCTGTTTGAGCTGGTTACTGCCGGGCGAACGAGTGGGTTACGGTTACCACCAGAGAATGCACGCTCGAGCAGACGCTGATAGTTACCCTGTGTGTCGAATGGGCCATCACCGCTGTTGTAGCTCATGAAACGGCTCTGACCGTGCTCACCCCAAAGGCAAATACCGCAACGGTGTGCTGCTGCAATGAGTTCATCATCCCAACCTGCATCATAGTCACCACCATCGAGTGCTGTCCAACGACGGTCCATACCTGCAATCCATACGCCGGTGTAGAGGTTTTCGTTTGTACCCATAGCTGCTTCTGCTGCAAGAACTGACTCACCGATCTGCCATGAGAAGTCACCGCCTGAGTAGTTGAGCATAGTAGCGTGTGTGCGGCCTTCTGCATTACCGTACAAAGAGTTTACGTTACTGCTGTTCAAACCTGAGATAGCTGTGTAGATGGTACTATTGTAATCGGTGTAACCGAGTTCAGCTGCATATTTGTACAACGCCTTGTGGAAAGCAATGATGTCACCATTTGCATAGCTGTTGTCTTCCCAGTTGTAGTTGATACCGTCAGCACCAAAGTACATCAAACAGTGGATAAGTGGCTTTACATACTTGAATTCACCGTTTACCTTCTGTGTGATCATTGCACTGTATCCAGCATCTCCGTCGCCAGTCCAACTCTCAAAGAATGCGATACCACTCATAATATTAGAACCGTTGCGGTGAGCTGCGTCAACCCATGCACCAGGTGCCTGGAAAAATCCGTGGTTCCATGAACCGAAAAGGTTTGTGTACTGCCACATTGAGTAAACGTCAGCTGTAAACTTGTCATTAGGATAACCTGATGCACCACCTGAACCCACGTCCATAGGAATGTTCATGAACAAGTTACGGGTTTCGTAAGTGTGGCCGAGAATACGGTCCTCGCGGCTCATGATTTCAGCTTTTCTAACGTGTGAACGTACGAAAGCAATGTCAGAAGCCTGAATACCGATTGATTCAAATTCCTCCATTGTAGGTGCTTTGCGACCCTGCTGGTCTACAGCATAGAACAGATCAAGCATCTTCTTTACATCAAAACCGGAGAAATCATAGATTTCCTCGTCTTGAGCAGTCACTGGCGATACAAATAGTGTAGCGGCCAATGCAAATACTGCAAAGTAAAACTTTTTCATAAATCTAAAATTTTGGTTAGTTAATAATAAATAATAATAAAAAAAATAATTCTCTTTGTCAAATTTTACGTATATGAGATAAGGTGATGACAAAGTGTCATTACAATATTCCATTTTGCGTATAACTCTAAAGCAAATGTAAGAATATTCTTTGTAAATATCTCAAATTTATATGGCTTTTTTTAAAATTATTTATCTAATGCGATTTACGCTATCAGTCACAAAATAAGCCAGGCATAAGTCTGGCTTATTTTGTGACTGATAGTCTGTTTCTATTTAGAAGTTAGGAGCATCGATATCCCACCATATGCGTGTAGCCTGCTCGTCAGGACCACCCAATGCTGATATACCGCTGTTTTCAACCATTTCAATGTCTGTTGGGCTTGTTGGAACCCATGGGATACGGCGTATCATGTCGCCTTGTGCAATAGAACCGTCTCCGTCGTCTGTATTAAGTACAGGGAACAATTTGGGGTATCCTGTACGACGTAGCTCGGCCCAAGCCTCTGTTGATAATGGGAACAGAGCAAGGTATTTCTGTGTAATGATCTTCTCGAGTTTTGTCTCCTGATCATCAGCATTGTTCCATTTTACACCGATCTTTGTTACGCTCTGCCAGTCCGGACCATTACCCATTGGGTCTACGCTTACGTACTCAACAGGATTCTCCTGCTCCATGTATGCATCCAATAGACGTACATACTTGCTTCTAGCTTCTCTAGAAGGATCTTCGAAGTATGCTTTCTGGATTCCGAGTTTATAGAAGTCCTCTGCTGTTCCGCCCATGTTCCAGCCACGCAACGCGCCTTCTGCACGTAGGAAATATACCTCAGCCAATTTT
This sequence comes from Bacteroidaceae bacterium, assembly GCA_017555585.1. Lineage (GTDB taxonomy): Bacteria > Bacteroidota > Bacteroidia > Bacteroidales > Bacteroidaceae > HGM04593. The sequence goes on along the minus strand of JAFZGA010000016.1, from coordinate 81,577 downwards.
ACAAAGTAGAGAGGTGGCTGTTGCTTTGAAAGCTCCTGAGTGTCGTACTTTGAATAAGCCTGACGCTCATTCTGTGCATAAAGCTGTCCGTCACCAACGAGTGTACCCGATCTGATACCGCATATTCTTGTTCCGGCAGGAGTGATTTCTTTGGTTCTTGCATTCTTGATGTCATTGCTGTTCTTGAGGAACAGGTATTGAGCGTATGGGTGGTTCAAGCTCATGAGAAGACTCTCTAATGATGCGCTGATGCAAAGGTCACCCCAACCGCAGATTCCGATCAGTGGGTGAGCAAAACCCGATGAAGTGTATATACCATGCTGCTGGAATATGTCCTCTATAACACCGCTGGCAACAGCTTCCTCAGCCCATCTCTTTGCAGTTTCAGGTTCTACCTTGACAATGTGCATAGCCATACGTAGCTTCAAAGAGTTGGCCAGACGTACATACGACTCAAGTGTACTGCCGTCTTCCCAAGGGTTGGTGTCTGTGTATGTGTTAAGCACCTGCTTGATCTTTCCTTTATACCATTCTGGTCGTGAAGGGTAGTGCTTCAAGCAGTTTATAATGGTATCGAGGTTCTCTACTATTCCATAATAGATGGTCTTTACATCATTATACTCGTATGGAGTCTCAGAGTTCTGCTTGTCCTCAAGGTATGTGTAAGGTCCTGAAAGATCGGCCTGCTCCTGTGCAATTACGCTGTAGTAGAGCAGTGTGATAGCCTTGATTTCAGGAATTGAGTCAACCAACGGGTGGTGCAAAAGTGGCATGAATGCGTTCTTTGCCATTGTATATGCGCCCAAAGCATTGTTGTTGAACTCTGCCGACACATTGTAAGTTGATGTATGGCTACCGTACATGAAGTCCTTGTGAGGCAATGTGAAGTACTGTGCATACAAGTCCGGGCCAAGTGAATATTGGCGCTGGTATGCATGCTCGGCAGGTGTACCTCCTTCTTTACCGCCACGCATATTGTACTGTCCTGTAAGAATCTGTCCAAAATGGTTCTGCAAAGCTGTGATTGCACTGTCTACTCCCTCTGCTGTCGGTTGGTTCAAATAAGGGATTGTGTCAACGTTTCCTACGTGGCGGTCGGTATCCAAAATTACCGAACCTACGCCAAGTTCTGTACCTGGATCGTCAAAATCCAGGCAAGATTGCATTGCAAATGATGCAAAGAACAAAGAACTTGCTATTATTATATATTTTTTCATAACTGTTATTTTTTTAGTTGAATTAGGTTACTTGAATTATAGGTTCAACTTGATGTTCAAACCGAATGTACGTGCTGATGGATAGTTGAATACATCAATACCGCCCAAGCCGTTTGCTGTTGACAAAGATACGTCTGGGTCAACGGGTGAGTTCTTGTAGATGAAGAACAAGTTACGGCAAACAAACGAAATGTTCAAGTTCTTATATTCACCGAACAGGTTGCGGAATGTGTAACCGAGTGACAACTCACGCAAACGGAAGTTTGTTGCATCGTAGATATAGTCACCTACGTAGCTAGAACCAACGAATGTGTAGTAATCCTCAACAGAAACCAGGTCGCGTCCACCGTTAAGGTACATTCCATGACGTCCGTCCTCAGTGTATATATTGTTCTGCTCTGCATATAGACGTGCATCGCCTGTACGCTCTGATGCTCCAAAACGGTCGAGGTAACCTTCTGTCAATGATATTACCTTACCGCCTATACGGCCGTTGATCAATAGGAACAAAGAGAAGTCCTTGTATGTGAATGTGTTAGACCATGACAACTGGTATGGGCTGTTCAAGTTACCTGCAAATTTCTGGAACTTCTTGTTTGATTCGCGGATAGCTATTTTACCACCCTGTGTAACTACGGCATAACCGCCAAGTGAAGGTTTACCGTTTGTAACATAGATGTCGCCAGCCTTGTTTACAAGTTCTGTGTTTACAGTAGCTTCTACAATTTCGCCATTTTCGTTTAGGACAGTTGTTGTCACAGTCTTGTCTGTTGTGAACTTGGTTACGTCACCGTAAACGAAATAGTTGTTTTCGTCAACGTATCCTTCGTATGCTGTATATTTATAAACGTCGTTGTTGTAGCGTGTGAAGTCTGTAATGTAGATATCACCATAAGATCCGCCCTTTCTGTAAAGAAGCTGTACCTTACCGCTTGCAAGTGTTGTTGACATGTCCTTGCTTCGGCCACTCTTATCCTTGTTTGTCTCCTCGATACGGTTGTGGTTGTATGAGAAGTTTACGTTTGTCTGCCAACGCCAGTCTCTGTTGATCTTCCAATCGTAACCTACAGTAACCTCGACACCCTGGTTACGGATGATACCGCTGTTCACAGGCTGCATCTTACCGTTTGTACCGGCAATCTCAAGGTATGACTTGTGCATCGCTGAGTTGTAGTATGTGAGGTCCAAAGTGAGGCAATCACGGAGGAACTGCATCTCAATACCGGTCTCGAAAGACTTTGTCTTTTCTGGTTCTGGAATAAAGAAGTTACGTGAAGATGTGTTGACTGTACCGAGGATGCTGTTTGAACCGGTTGAGTTATACACTACGTTAGGAATAGAGTTACCTACCTCAGAGTAGCTCAAACGATATTTTGCATAATCCCACCATTTTGGGAACTTGAACATGTCGCTGAGGATAGCGTTGGCACCGACACCAAAGTATCCGTAACTCTCTTTTGTACCAAGGTATGAGAACTGCTTGAATGGACGGTACCAGTCGTGACGGTATGATGCGTCAACGAAAAGAACATCCTTCCAACCTACCTGTGCTGTAGCAAGTGCTGCCTGGTCCCAATTACTGCTCTTGCTCTTTGTTGTTATACCAGCACCGCCTGATGTCGGGTCAAAACGGTTGATGACGTTTGAAATCGGTAGTGGGTCACCTGGGTTGATGAAGTTCTGGCCTGCCGCTCCCATGTCAACTGTTGCGCTGCCAACCCAAGTGTTGCTGCCGTCACCCTTAAGGGTGTGACCTACATAACCCGCAGATGCCGACATTGACCAATCCTTGTCGAACTCCTTATTATAAGAGAGCATATAGTCGGTATAAATCTCATTTGTGCGGCTCTTGTTCAAATAGTAAGAACCGTAACGGTTCATATCGACTGGTCCCCATGTAGAACCGTATGTACCACCTTCGTCCTGGTATTTTGAGTTGTCAATAGATACACGTGCCTGCAAGTTCAAGCCTTCAATAATCTGTACTGTACCGTTGAACGATGCCGAGAAACGGTCTTCTTCGGTTGCACCGTTTGCCATGTTTGTCAACCAGTATGGGTTGTTGTATCCTGCAGCCTGGAATGCGTACTGCTGCTGCATGCCCTTGAGAACAACATAACCGTCAGACTTTCTTTCGTACAAGCCGGTTTCTTCATTGTATAAATAGTATGTCTGTCCACCGGTGTAGTACGGTTTGCCGTCTTCGCCTGTTGTAAGTGTACCTGAAGACAACCACTCGCCCTCTGCTTTGTAGTTCTCCTTATAGTAGTTCATATCTACGTCACGTGGAGTGGTGTAAAGATGGTAGATAGGGTTACCTACTGTACCACCACCGACACGGTTCTGTGTCTTTGCCTGGTTGTAGTTTACACTTACGTTCAAGGTGATTCTATCCCATAATTTGTAGTTCTGACGGAAAGCGAATGTGTTGCGGTTGTAACGGTTCGATTCAATCATACCTATAGAATGTGAGTTAGAATAAGAAACATATGTCTGTATCTTTTCTGTACCACCGGAAACCGAAATAGAGTTATTAGTGTTGATACCAGTACCGTAGAACTCTGCAATGTCATTTGCTGCATAGTTACGCAATTGTACTGCGTTTACATTACCCTCGGTAAAGTACAATCTGTCACCGGCAACCTCATATACATGCTTGCCTTCACCGCTGAGCTTGTTACCCCAGCTGTTGTAGTTCAATGCACCGTCACCGAAGCTGTCTGTTACATAACCTCCGTATGAGTTCTGCAAACGTGGAGTCATAAGAGGGGTGTCGAATGTTGTACCAGAGTTGAATGCAACCTCCATCTTACCTTCCTTACCCTTCTTTGTGGTAATCATGATGACACCATTCGCTGCACGTGAACCGTAGAGGGCAGCAGCATTTGCACCCTTAAGTACGTTCATTGACTCGATATCGTCGGGGTTGATCATAGAAAGCGGGTCACTACCCTCAGAAGAACCTGAATATGTGATATTTGCTGCGTCGCTTACCTGTCCGCGGATGCTGTTTGTCATAGGTACACCGTCCACAACAATAAGCGGTGCGTTCTCACCCATGATTGACTTGTTACCACGGAGTGTGATCTTTGATGCACCACCGGCACCACCGGCACTTGGAGTAATGGTAATACCGGATACTTTACCCTCAAGAGAGTTGATGAGGTTAGCATCTGGAGCTTTGAAAAGGTCATCGGCCTTTACAAGCTGTGTCGCATATGTAAGTGATTTTTCCTTACGCATGATACCCATCGCTGTAACAACGACTTCGTCAAGGGCTGTACTTTCCTCCTTCATGACAAACTTGAGGTCATTGCCGTTCCAAACCTGGTCATCACATGCATAACCCATGAGCATTACGCGGATCTGCTCACCTTTTTTTACATTGCCGAGTTCGAAGTTTCCGTCAAAATCAACCGAAGTCGAGTTTGTTGTTCCTACTACGAAAACAACGGCGCCGAATACAGGCTCACCGTTCTCATCGACAACTGTTCCCTTTGCTGTGCCGTACTGCTGTTGCTGTACTGCTGTTGCCGCCAATGCACTTGTGGCTGTCATGGTAAATGTGGCTCCCATGATTGTTGCCATCAAAAGCGACTTTGCAACCGATTTTAGTAGTTTCATATTAGTTTTAATTAAGTTATAAATTGCTTTCACATGGTTTTTTTGCATAATTATTGAATATTTAATAATTAATTACAATACACCGTTCCAAAGATAATATATATTTTTTATCCATGCATTTTTTTTTGTTTTTTTCTAATGATTTAACAAAAAAGATTCGGAAAAATCACCAATAGTCCTATTTACATAAAAAAACAGCCTGTCAGGCTGTTTTTTTATGTAAATTATGTTTTGGAAAATTTTCTTGTCCGTATAATTACCTCAAGTCTATTTTATTTCCCAAGTCTCGTTTGTTTCAAGCAGTTCACTGAACGTGTGGTACTTTTTGCATTCCTTGAGTTCTTCGATCTGTGCATGTACTGCATCGTTGTATGTTATGGCCTCAACATCACGTATCACACCCAATGCTATCGGGAAGTCTGGGCCTTCCATCAATGCTAGTTTAAGATGCAAAGTGGTATCTTTGCAGTGTGCGTCATGAACAAGAATGTCGTTTTCAGTAACGCCGTTCTCGCCTATTTTTACCACTTTAAGTCCGAAACCCTCCTGCATCAAGCCGAACTCGCGGTTTTCGCCGAATATCATCGGCTTGCCGTGTTCAAGGTATATTGCATTCTTGGCACGTCCCTCTTTGGTGTATATGCTCTCGTGTGTACCGTTGTTGAAGATTACACAGTTCTGCAACACTTCTGTTACTGATGCTCCTTTATGCTGGGCGGCAGCCTTGAGGCATGCCACAGTCGCCGGCATATCTGTCGCTACGCAACGTGCAAAGAAGTTTCCACGCGCGCCAAAGCATAGTTCTGCCGGACGGAACGGGTCTTCCACTGTACCGTATGGTGATGACTTGCTCACAAATCCGCGTGCAGATGTGGGGGAGTACTGTCCCTTTGTCAATCCGTATATTCGGTTGTTCAGCAGAATCATATTCAGGTCTATATTACGTCGTACCGCATGGATGAAGTGGTTTCCGCCGATGGCAAGGCCATCGCCGTCGCCTGATATCTGCCACACCGTCAAGTCGGGATTTGCAACCTTTGCACCTGTTGCAATGGCCGCAGAACGTCCGTGTATGGTATGGAAACCGTATGTGTTCATGTAGTAGGGCAGACGTGATGAACAGCCTATACCTGAAATTACTGCAATGTCGTGTGGAGCTACACCCAATTCACTCATTGCCTTATGCAATGCTCCAAGGAAAGAATGGTCACCGCAACCGGGACACCAACGTGGTTGTCCGAACTTATAATCCTGTGCTGTATATTCGCTCATCTCTTATTCCTCCATTATTTTTGTGAATTCCTCTACAAGTGTTGCAACTGTGAATGGCTGTCCTTTCACTTCGTTGTAGCGTCGTAGCTTGATATCGTCTATTTTAGTCTGCAGATAACCTGCGAACTGTCCCATATTCTGTTCTGCAACAACAATCTTCTTGTATTTGCGGAGCACCTCTTCAGTGTTGCGTGGCAACGGGTTGATGTACTGGAAGTGTGCCAATGCAACCTTCTTGCCTTCATTGTTCATCTGTTGCATTGCTTCACACAGGTGTCCGTATGTGCCTCCGAATCCTACAATGAGCAAGTCGGCCTCCTCTTTACCTTCTACTTTGAGTTCTGGTATGTCGAATGCAATCTTTTCTACTTTTCTTGCTCGTGTCTCAACCATGCTGTGGTGGTTGGCAGGGTCGTTGCATATGGCTCCTGTTGTTGCGCTCTTTTCCAGTCCGCCTATGCGGTGAGTGAAACCCGGTGTGCCGGGAACTGCCCAATAGCGAACGTCGTTTTCCGGGTTACGCTTGTAAGGAGTCCATCCCTCTCGCATTTCGGGGGTCACATATGGTGGAACAATTGCCGGATATTGTGTTATGTCGGGCAATTTCCAGGCTGCGGAGCCATTGGCAATGAATGCATCTGTGAGCAGAATTACCGGTGTCATGTGTTCGAGTGCGATTTTACATGCATTGTATGCTGCATCGAAACAGTTGGTAGGTGATGTCGCTGCTATTACAGGAATGGGGCTTTCGCCGTTGCGTCCGTAGAGTGCCTGCAATAGGTCGGTCTGCTCGCTCTTGGTAGGTAGTCCTGTAGATGGTCCACCACGCTGGACATTGATTATGACAAGAGGCAATTCGGTTATTACTGCAAGGTTTATTGCCTCGCTCTTCAAGCATATACCGGGACCCGAAGTCGATGTACATGCCAATGCACCTGCGTATGCAGCACCCACTGCCGAAGCGCAACCTGCAATCTCATCCTCTGCCTGCATGGTGATTACACCCATAGACTTGTGCTTGGCAAGTTCATGCAGAATGTCGGTTGCCGGTGTAATAGGGTACGAACCAAGAAAAAGTCGCATTCCGGCTCTCTCGGCAGCAGCCATCAAACCGTATGCAGTGGCTTTGTTTCCGTTGATATCCATATAACGGCCTTTCGCTTTCTCTCCTTTGCTCTCGATGCGGTATGTATGTGATATTGATGTATGGGTGTTGTGTCCCATGTCGTATCCTGCACGCAGAGCCTTGATGTTGGCATCGGCTATTTCGGGTTTCTTGGCGAATTTTGCTTTGAGCATGCTTTCGGCTAGTGCAAGGTCGCGGTCGTATATCCAGCATACAAGTCCAAGTGCAACCATGTTCTTGCATCGTACTATGCTCTTGTTGTCAAGGCCGCTCTCCTTGAGCGTCTCCTGGCATAGTGATGTTATCGGGCATGGCACAACTTCGCATGTGATACCGAGTTCCGCAATAGGGTCGTCAGTCTTGAACTCTGCCTTTTGCAAGTCTTTCTCTGTAAACGAGTCCGTGTCAATGATTATGGCACCTGTCGGTTTGCAATATTTATGCTGGGTCTTCAACGCTGCCGGATTCATTGCAATGAGTATATCGCACTGGTCACCGGGAGTCAGTACCTTGTCGGCTCCGATGTGTACCTGGAATCCTGAGACGCCTGTGAGTACACCTTGTGGTGCACGTATGTCGGCAGGGTAGTCGGGGAATGTACAAATGTCATTTCCTACTGTCGCCGAAATTGTGGAGAAAATGTTTCCTGCCAGCTGCATTCCGTCACCCGAATCACCGGAAAAACGGACTACAATCTGTTCCACTTCCTGTTTGTTTTCTGTGTTTGACATATTATGGTTTGTTTGTTGTCGCCAAATTTCGTAAACATTTATGAAAAGAAGAAATATTTTATATAAAAAAAAAGCACAAAAGGCAGCATTACGCTACCTTTTGTGCTTTTACATATCTCCCATTCCGTCCATATCTCCATATCCGTTGCTTGGCATTTCTTGCGGTTTGCGTTTTGGCATTTTCGCTTTCATGTTACCGAAGTTGTATGTGAGTGTGAAACCGAATGTACGTCCTCCATGTGAATTTTTGCTGTTGCGCTCGAAACTGTCGTTTATGGTTACCGAATGGCGGCTGCGTGAGTCGAGCAGGTCACGTGCATTGAGGCTCAGGCTCCAGGTCTGGTTGAACATCTTGCGTAGGCCGATGTCGAGCATATAATCCGGCTCCCGGTATCCTTGTGCTACAATACGGCGTGCATTGTAGCGGCCTGTTACCTGCATTGTTATGTTCCATGGCAATATAACGCTTGCTGTCATGCGTGCATTCCAAGAGAAATTCTCATCGGCCTCTCCTGTGATCTCGTGTCCGTTGATAGTGTATTTGAAGGCATCGAGTTTGTAATAGAAGAGGTTCACGCTTGTTGTAAGGTCAAGGTACTTGAACAGTTTGTTTTTTCCTATTATTTCCAAACCTGCCGACTGTGTCTGTGCAACGTTCTCATGGGTTGTGTATATGACCTTACCCTCGTTGTAGCTTATGCGTTCTATTACATCATCGGTTGTGCGGTAGTATGCACTTAAAGAAAGTGTGTGCTTTTTCCAGTTCTTGATGTAGTTCAGCTCATAAGCATTTGAGTATTCCGGTGTCAAGTCGGGATTACCGTATGAGATGTTTGTGGAGTCGCTGATGTTCATGAAACTGTTGAGCTGTCCTCCCCATGGACGGCGTAGGCGACGTGTGTAGTTAGCCTGTATCTCATGTCCTTCGCTGATTTCATAGCTTATGAATGCACTCGGGAAAAGCTTGAGGAAATCGCTCTTGCTGTACGGCTTTGTTGTACCGTTCTCTTTGTCGTTCCAGTCGGTTGAACGTGTGCTGACGTTCCAATATTCACCGCGAAGTCCCAACTGATATCCGAATTTGCCCAATCTTCCTGAATAAGTACCGTACAGGGCATGAGTCTGTTGCTTGTAGTCGAATACATTATATAATTTAGTGTCAATCTTGCTGTGTGCCTCATCAGTGTATGTGGTAACCGGGCTGTTGTCGCTTGAAAAATCACCTTTATATCCAGCTTCAATACGGTGGTTGTCGCTTATCTTGTAAAAGTAGTCGAGTTTTATCTCGGTATTGTCGCTTTTGTTCTTGTTGTCCTGGAACTGGTAGCTTTTTACTGTGTTTCCTGTTGTCGGGAAAACTGTTTCCTGACGATATGTTGCTTCACGTTTCTGTTGCCATGAATGGTGTCCTACCGAAAGGTCTATGTAATGGTCGTCACTCCAACGGTGGGTATATCCGATCTCGACATTGTACATGCGTGGTTTTCCATTCTGTTCTGTGGTGCGTGTCTTGTGCTCGGTAGCTTCCATAGGATTGCCGTCAGCATCCAGGCTTCCACTTTGGGCGTTGATGTTGCTCTTGTGTCTGCCTCCGCCATACATTCCCATTACATTGGCAAAGATATCATCGTTCTTGGTAATATGCCATGTGACACCGGCACGGGCAAATATGTTGTTAGGATTGTGGCTGCCGGTGCTTGTCTGGTTGAGATAGCTCTGTGGCCCGAAATACTTGGTCTGGGTATATCCTTTGTTCTCGAAACGCATATTGCGGTAGTTGAGACCTATGTATGCGTCGACAAGTCCACTGCTGTAATTGGCATTTGCTCCGATATTGAATCCACCTCTTGTGTCGGCTCCTGCCTGTGCATTTCCATAATAACCGGCCTTGCGGTCACGTTTGAGAATAATGTTGATTATTCCGGCTGTACCTTCAGGAGAGTGTTTTGCCGAAGGGTTGGTGATAACCTCTATTCGTTCTATAGAGCCGGCAGGCAACTGTTGCAGAATATCACCCTGATTGTCACTTGTGAGTCCGCTGGCCTTTCCGTTGATCCATACAGTGACACTTTCACTGCCACGCAGTGATACTGTACCTTCAGTGTCTACCTCTACCGATGGTATGTCGGCAAGCACGTCGCTAGCTGTTCCACCAGTGGTAGCAATGCTCTGGTCTACAGTGAACACACGCTTGTCGATGTCAAAGCTCATCTGTGAGCGTTGCTCTGTTACAACAACCTCCTTAAGCAGTTTTCTGTCGCTCTTGAGCTTGACTGTACCAACGTTGCATCTTATATTTGTTACGCTTACATTGCGGCTGTCGTTGAGATAGCCTACATATGAGAACTTTAATGTGTATTTGCCGGCTTTTATGTTCGGCAATTCAAAAACACCTTCGTCATCTGTGCTGCAACCTGCTATAGGTGTGCTGCTGCCTTCGGGGAGAAGAGCTACGGTCACAAATCCAAGCGGTTCATTGTTCTCGTCGTCGATTACCTTACCGCCGATGCTTCCTGTTGCCTGCGCCATCACACTCAATGGTGTTGTGAGCATCATCAGGCAGAATGCTATTTCAATTAACTTTTTCAATTGGTTTATTTTAATGGTTAATGTATCTTATTTAAGCAATTCGCTGATTTTACCACTTATCTGCATTAGGGAAATTTCGCAGAGTTTTGTGTCATATTCAACCGATATCAGACGCTCTTCGGCCTCGAGAAGGCTTTGCTGTGCCTCGCGCATTTCTATACCGGAAAGGTCACCGAGCATATAACGGTCTTTGGCTATCTCATGGTTCTCTCTTGCTGTAATTACGTTTGTCTTTTCGAGATTCAGCAACTGCAGGTTGTTCTGGTATGCCTGCCAAAGGTTTCCGAGATCGGCCTTTAATGAAAGTTCGAGCTTGTCACGCATGAGCTTTACATTCTCCATCTCAATCTTTGCATTGCGCATTTCTCGTCGTCGGTTTCCGTTCCAGAGAGTGAAACCTACACTTATCCCTGCATTTCCTCCCCAAGCATGGCGGCGTACGACTGAGTTGTTGCCATAATGGTTGAAACCATAATCATATCCTGCCTTGAACTTTACGTAAGGATAGTTGCGCGAGAGCACTTTCTTGTAGTCAAGTTCAGCCAACGTGTTGTTCTGTCCGGCAAGCAGCAAGGTCGCATTGTTGCTTAGTGTACAGTTCCAAAGGTCGATAAAGTCAAGCGTGTCATTTACTGCAATTGTCTTCTCCACTGTTTCAATAGGAGTGTATACCTGATCTATTGCCATCATCTCGTTCAGCGCAATACGCGATGTTATCACAATCTCTTGCTGTTTCATGTACTGTGCACTGTCGGCATTGAAATCAACTTTCGCCTGCTGGTAGTCGAGACGTGAGAAATTACCTATGTTGTATCTCTCCTCCACGATACGCAAGCGTTCTTTTGACAGAAGTACGGCATTGTAGTAGTTGTCAAGTCGTAGTCTCTGTTGCAGGAAGTTGTAATATTCCGATGCTATTTCCGCAATGAAGTCCTCTATTGCTATTCGTGTGCTGGTCTCGCCCATGCGTTCGAGTTCCTTCAACTGTTTGTAGTTGGTGCTGATGTTGAAACCATCGAATATGGTCCAGTTCAAGTTGACACCTGCGTTCATAGCCTGGTCAAAGGCATTGCGTGTCTTTTGTATACCGCCATTTCCGCTTAATTCGGAATTGTTGCTGTTCAATTGCGCGTCATATCCTGCGCTCAGATCAAGTGTAGGCAGGTAGCCGGCATTTGCAAGTGTTGCATTGTTCTTGCTTATCAGCTCCTCGTTGCGTGTTATGCGCAACGAATAGTTGTTTTCCAAACCTATTTCAATGCATTTGCTCAAGGTATATGTCTGCTCCTGTGCATTGGCTGCAAATGCGGTGATTGTGATTAATGTTGATAATATCAGACGTTTCATTTCTCTTCTTTCTTAATGCGTTCTGTTGAAATGTAGCTGTATATTGCCGGTACTATGTACATTGTGAGCAGTGTTGAGAAAAGCATTCCTCCGACAACGGCAGTACCCATTGCAATACGCTGGTTTGCTCCTTCGCCTGTTGCGAATATCAATGGCAACAATCCAAGCACAGTCGAGATACTTGTCATCAGGATTGGGCGAAGACGCTGCAATGATGCACTGCGTATTGCTTCCATCTTATTCTCTCCGTTCTCCTGTTTCTGGTTGGCGAACTCCACAATAAGAATACCGTTCTTGGCAACAAGGCCAATGAGCATTATTATACCGATCTGACTGAAGAGGTTCATTGTAATGTCATTGATACTCATGAATATCAGCGCGCCGGCAATGGCAAGCGGTACAGTGAGCATGATGATCAAAGGATCCTTGAAACTCTCAAACTGTGCGGCAAGGATAAGGTATATGAGCACCAATGCCAGGATGAATGCGAACATCAGGCTCGACGAACTCTCCCTGAACTCCTTAGAATCACCCGTTAGGGCAGTACGGAATGTCTCGTCAAGAACTTCATCGGCAATCTTGTCCATTTCATCGAGTCCGTCACCGATGGTCTTGCCGTCGGCAAGTCCGGCCGAAATCGTTGCCGAAAGGAAACGGTTGTAGTGGTATAGTTTCGGTGGTGTTACGGATTCAACGAACTCCACCAGGTTGTCGAGTGGAATCATCTCGCCACGGTCGCTGCGTATATATATCGCCTTGACACTTGTAGGAGTGTTGCGTTGTACACGGTTGACCTGTCCGATAATTTCATACTGTTTTCCGTTCATGTAGAAATAGCCCATACGCTGTCCGCTAAGACCGTATTGTAGTGTCTCGGCAATGTCACGTACGCTTGCACCCATTGTTCCTGCCTTGTCGCGGTTTATGTTCACACGAACCTCAGGGCTGCTGAACTTCAAATCCACATCGGCCATACGGAAAGTGGGGTTGTCATGTACTCTCTCGAGGAATTCAGGGAGTACCTTCTGTAACTTTTCGAGGCTGACAGCTTGTATTACATATTGTACAGGCATGCTTCCGCGTCGTCCGCCGAATGATGACTGTTGCTGTACGAATGCACGTGCTTTTGTCTTTGTGCTGAGTGCCTCGGTGAGCTTGCTTGCCACCTCCATCTGTGAGTAATCGCGTTCGGCAAGGTCTTTGAGGGTAATTCTTATATTACCGCTTCCGCTTGACACACGTGATGTGACAGATTCTGCATCAGGGACAATTGAGTCGACAAGCATGGTTATGTCTTCGGTGTAGTCGCGCATGTATTCGTAGCTGACACCTTCGGCACCTCTTGTAGTGATGGTTATCTGTGAGCGGTCCTCAAGCGGAGCCATCTCTGACGGTATCTCTCCCCAAAGCCAACCGATGAGTACAAATGTGGCAACCGTTACAGGTATGGCAATCCATTTTCTTTTCAGGAAGGCGTTGAGCGATTTTTCATATACATTGTTGAGACCGACAAAGAATGGCTCGGTCTTTCGGTAGAACCATTTCTGCTCTTTGCGTCGCTTCAAAATTTTTGTCGCGAGCATAGGTGTGAATGTAAGCGCAGCGAACGATGAAATAATAACAGAACCTGCTACAACAAAACTGAACTCCCTGAACAGTCGTCCACTGGTTCCTTCCATGAATACAATAGGCAAGAATACGGCTACAAGTGTCACTGTTGTGGAGATTACAGCAAAGAATATCTCCTTTGAACCTTCTATACCGGCCTTGAATGGTCGCATACCCTGTTCTATACGAATGTATATGTTTTCGGTCATTACAATTGCATCGTCGACCACAAGACCAACAGACAATACTACGGCAAGCATTGTAAGCACGTTGATCGAGAAACCTGCGACATACATCACGAAGAATGCTCCGATAAGCGAAACAGGGATAACAATACATGGAATAAGTGTTACGCGCCAGTCGCGCAAGAACAGGAATATGATAATGATCACAAGTATGAATGCCTCATATACAGTACTCTTTACCTCATTGATTGATGCACGTATAAACTTTGTGCTATCGAAACCATATGAGTAATCGATATCGTCAGGGAGGTCCTTTTTCATGGTCTCCATGCGTTCATATACAGCGTCGGCAATCTCTATATGGTTTGCACCCGGTTGCGGTATGACAACGACACCCACCATAGGGACACCGTTCATCTTCATGTAACTCTTTATGTCTGCGGGTCCCAGTTCTGCATAACCGACATCGCTTACACGTACAACATTGCCGTTGTTCTCTTTGAGAATTATGTTGTTGAACTCTTTTGCCGTATGCATTTGTCCCATTGTACGCAAGGTGAGCTCCATTGTATTACCCTCGATACTTCCTGACGGCAATTCGACATTCTCGTTGGTTACGGCGTTCTTGATGTCGACAGGTGTTACACCGTATGCCGACATCTTTATCGGGTCTAACCATATACGCATTGAATAACGCTTCTCACCCCAAATCTGTACACCACTGACGTCTGGGATAGTCTGCAACTGTTCCTTCACGGTAAGGTCGGCAATCTCGCTAAGTTCAAGAAGCGAACGCTTGTCGCTTTGTATTGCTACCATCAGGATAGGTGTTGCATCTGCGTCGGCCTTGGATACTGTAGGGGGGTCGCAGTCGCGTGGAAGATAGCGTTGGGCGCGTGAAACTTTGTCGCGCACGTCGTTGGCCGCTGTTTCAAGGTCAACGGAGAGCTCGAATTCTACAGTGATACGGCTCTGTCCCTGTTGGCTGATACTCGAGAGCGAACGTATTCCCGGGATACCGTTGATATTCTGCTCGAGAGGCTCTGTAATCTGGTTCTCAATAACATCGGCGTTTGCTCCGGCATAGCTGCAAGTAACCGATATGATCGGGTTGTCAACCGAAGGGTATTCTCGTACACCGAGGGTGTTGTAACCGATGAAACCAAAAAGTAATATTATGATGGTGAGTACAGTCGCAAGTACAGGCCTGCGTATACTCAATTCTGATATATTCATCTATCTTGCTGTTTTAACGGTTATTCCAAAATGGCAATCTTTACTGCAGAACCTTTGCGCAGCTGCAATGTTCCCGATGTGAGAATGGTGTCTCCTACCTGTAGGCCATCGAGAATCTGCACTTCGCTCTCGGTGCGTATTCCTATCTCGACATCGACGGGATCTGCGCTTCCGTTACGGTATACAAAGACCTTGTTATTGCCCATCTCAGGTACAATGGCCTCTGATGGTATTGCTATTGCATCGGCAATCTCCTTCTGCTTCAAGCGTATGTCGGCATACTGTCCCGGCATTAGTTCGCCTTTACTGTTTGCATATTTAGCACGGACAAGTAATGAACGTGTCTCTGATTCAAGAGAGGCTTCAGTTGCATATACCTGTGCCTTGAATGTGTTCAGATTGCCGTCAACGCGGAATTCGAGATTTGTACCCTTTTTTACATCTGTTGCATGGCGTTCGGCAACAGAGAATTCTATCTTTATCGGTGTCAGGGATGTCAGTTTGGCGATGACAGTGCTTGTCGAAGCGTATGCTCCCACACTCACTTGGCGCAATCCTATTATGCCGTCGAACGGTGCGCGAAGTTCGGTCATCTCTATTTGTGCCTTTATCTTTTCAATGTCGGCATTGAGTGTGGCAAGCTCGGTCTTTACAATTTCAAGAGCCTCTTTGCTGACAGCGTCCTTCTGCAAAAGGGCACTTTGGCGGTAAACTCTCTCTTCGGCAAGAGGTATTTTTGCCTCAAGGCTCTTTAACTGTGCCTGCAACTGTGAGTCGTTGATTTTTGCAAGCAGTGTTCCTTTTTCGACAAAACTTCCCTCTTCGAAGAAAATATCGGTGATTTTACCTGAACTTTCGAATGAGAGCTGTACCTCTTCGTCAGGAACGAGACTGCCGACAACAGGAATCTCGTCGGTCAAGAGATGTGGCTTGATTATTTGTGCATTTACGCTTAGGACCTTTTTACCGCCCTTGGGCTTTCCTTCTGCTTTGGCCAACTCTTCATTTTGGTGTGGCATAAGTTTGAAACTGCCCCATATACCAACTGCAATCACAAGAGCCGCGACAAGGCTCCATTTTAGTTTTTTATTCATATTCTGTAATGTTTTTTCTTTTTGTGCGTTTCAATCTGCAAAGATAATTAAAAATCAGGCTCATTAAAAATGTTAATAATTAATTATATATAAAATTTAAAAATAGTAACGCTTTGTAATCTTTTGTTCTAAAATATTGACTTTGACTATATATATTTCGCTCGTTTGTGCCGATATTTGCGTTATATTTCGTATATTTGCACGATGTTTACGAAAAGACGTTCGTCGTTCGCTTTGAAATAGACAATTTTAACAAAAAACAAATAATATTATGATTAACGCTCAAGACATTAAAATCGGTACTGCAATCCGTATGGATGGCAAGTTGTATTTTTGTATAGATTTCTTGCATGTAAAGCCTGGTAAGGGTAACACTTTCATGCGTACAAAGCTTAAAGATGTTGTTGACGGCTATGTATTGGAGCGCCGTTTCAATATCGGTGAGAAACTTGAGGATGTTCGTGTAGAGCGTCGTCCTTATCAGTACCTCTATCAGGAGGGCAACGAATATGTTTTCATGAATCAGGAGACATTCGAGCAGGTAAACATCTCTGGTGACCAGATCAACGGTGTTGCTTTCATGAAGGAGGGTATGAACCTTGAGGTTGTAACAGATGCTTCAACAGAGACTATCCTTTTTGCTGATATGCCTGTTAAGGTTGTTTTGGCTGTAACATACACAGAGCCAGGTCTTAAGGGTGATACAGCAACCAACACTACAAAACCAGCTACTTTGGAGACTGGTGCAGAGATCCGCGTACCTCTATTTATCAACGAAGGTGAGCTTGTTGAGGTTGATACACGTGACGGCTCATACGTTGGTCGTGTAAAAGCATAATTTGACAAAGACTTGTTATACTCTATAATTGTTCCGGTATACAACAGACCCGGCGAGGTAAAGGAATTGCTCGACAGTCTGGCTGCTCAGACGGTAAAGCCATTTGAGCTGGTGATTATAGAAGATGGATCGAAAGAACGGTGTGACCATTTGCTTGGTCACTACCGTTCTTTGTTTGATATCCACTACTATTACAAAGATAATTCAGGCCGTAGTGATACCCGAAACTATGGCATGCAACGTGCTAACGGCGATTATCTTCTTTTCTTCGATTCCGATGTCATATTGCCTCCTTTCTATTTCGAAAGGCTTGAAGAGGCAATGAAAACCGATTATTGTGACTGCTTCGGAGGTCCTGACGCAGCCGATGAATCATTCTCTGACATGCAGAAGGCTGTGAGCCATGCAATGACATCTTTCTGGACAACAGGCGGAATACGTGGCGGTAAGGCTGTAATGGAGAAGTTCTGTCCACGCACTTTCAATATGGGTCTTTCGAAAAAGGTCTACGATGCTGTAGGTGATTTCAAGGATATGATGGGTGAAGATATCGATCTGAGTATAAGAATACGTAATGCAGGTTTCAAGATACGTCTTATACGTGAGGTGTTTGTGTATCACAAACGCCGAATTGATATGCGCCGTTTCTTCAAGCAGGTAAATAACTTCGGCCAGGCAAGAATATGGTTGCAGCTGATACATCCCGGCTCGCTCAAGGCGGTGCATACAGCACCAGCGTTGATGTTGTTGATGGGTGTTGCTCTGTTGGTCGCATCGTTCTTTTATCCATGCCTGCTGATGTTGCCTTTGGCATATCTGTTGCTCATATTCAGCGACTCTTTGCTTAAGAACAGAAGCCTGAAAGTGGCTATGTTGTCGGTCGTTGCTGCTGTTGTGCAGATAACAGGTTATGGAACCGGATTCTTGAAGGCATTCTGGTTCAAGATGATTCTGCGTCGTCCGTTGGAAACCAAAGAGGGCCTGACAAAAATATACAACAGAGGCTGAAATGGAAGAGAGCAAGCCAAAACGCACCATCAAAGAGTGGCCTTTGGACGAGCGTCCACGCGAGAAAGCTATCAAGAACGGCATCTCAACACTCAGCAACTCCGAGCTGATGGCGATACTGATTGGTTCGGGAACACCTGACGAGTCAGCTGTTGAGCTTATGCGTAAGGTGCTTGCTTCATGTAACGACAGCATAGCAAGGTTGTCGCGATTGACTGTAGACGATCTTTGTCTTTTCAAAGGAATAGGACCGGCAAAGGCCTTGACTATTGTAGCTGCATGTGAGTTGTGGAAACGTAGGGAGGGTGATGACATTACACGTACAAAGTATATAAAGTCATCGCTGGATCTATTTAATTACTTTCATCATAAGCTATGTGACCAGAACGTCGAACAGTGCCATGTCCTTCTGCTCAACAACAAGAACGGAGTTATTGACAGCACTCTCATCGGCAGTGGTGGGTTGACTGCTACAACGGTGGATATACGTCTTGTTATGCGCGAAGCACTTGTTAAACGTGCCACAGCAATGGCTTTATGTCACAATCACCCGTCGGGAAACCCCAATCCTAGTAGGGAAGATAATGAATTGACCAAAAACCTTCGCGAAGCTTGCAGGGTTATGAATATAAGATTTCTTGACCATATTATAGTTGCCGGTGACAGATACTACAGCTATAACGACGAAGGAATATAATAGAAACTGTTATGGAAAAGATTGAGCTTGAACAGAAGATTGTTGAGATGCTAAAGACAGTGTATGACCCAGAAATACCTGTTAATATATACGACCTGGGTCTTATATACCGTATCGAGGTAAAGGAGGACTATGCAGTTGAGATCGACATGACGCTTACTGCTCCAAACTGTCCTGCGGCTGATTTCATGATGGAAGATGTACGTATGAAGGTGGAGTCGATAGATGGAGTGAAGAGCTTGGCTCTCAATCTTGTCTTTGAACCAGAATGGAGTCATGACCTTATGACCGAAGAGGCAAAGCTCGAATTGGGTCTGCTCTAAAATGAACCCTTTTATTGCTGTCAGTTGCTATGAAAAAGATATATATCCTCTCCGATGCACATTTGGGCTCTTGGGCTATAGAGCACCGTCGCACGCATGAACGCCGTCTTGTGTCGTTTTTCGACAAGGTTAAGAAAGATGCGGCGGCAGTGTATATGCTCGGTGACATGTTCGATTTCTGGTATGAGTTCAAGAATGTGGTACCGAAAGGCTTTACACGTTTTCTTGGCAAGGTCTCTGAATTGACAGACAGCGGAATTGAGGTGCACTTCTTTACAGGAAACCACGATTTGTGGTGTCTCGACTATTTTGAAAAAGAGTGCGGAATGGTAATACATCGTGAGCCATGTCTTGTAGAGCTATATGGGAAAGAGGTCTTTTTGGCTCATGGTGATGAATTCTCAACCGAGAAGGGGTTCCGTCTACTGCGTGCAATGTTCCACAACCGTTTTTTGCAACGTATGCTTTCAATGGTTCACCCACGATGGAGCGTGTGGTTCGGACACAAATGGGCACATCATAGTATGATAAAGCATAAGGTTGAAGGCAATGCCCCATATATGGGTGAGGAAAAGGAAGATTGCATGAAGTTTGCAAAAAAATATCTTGCACAGCATCCATCGGTCGATTGCTTTATCTTCGGTCACCGTCACCTTGGTACGGACGTTCCATTGGGTGACAATTCACGAGTAGTATTCCTTGGTGACTGGATCTCAAAATTCGATTATGTTGTTGTTGATGCCAACACTATAGAACATCGACATTTTGTCGAAGGTGAAAGTAAAGAGGTCTGACGACCTCTTTTTTTATTCCTTGATTACTTTTGTGCCGTACTGCAAATCAAGTCCTGTGGAACGTTGCAGTTCAACCCATGCAACGGCTTTGTTGAAAAGGGCGTTGATGTACTGATGGCGCATCTCGTTCTCATTGCGTTGTACAATCAGGTAGTCGAGGAATGGTATCTCTCCAAGTTCGTATGCCTTTCTCTTGTTCTCTACCACCTTGCGCATGTCGTTGAGCATTTCCGATGAGAATGTCTCGGCCTGTTTTGATATGAATCCGAAACTGCGGTATGCTTGCATTACCTCGGTCTCAACCAGCAGACGTGCTTCGCTCACCTCAATCTCTGCCTGGTATGTTGCTGTCTCATCAGCTATTCTTGCTCCTTTGTTCAGGCTTGAAAACTTCAATGGAACGGCAATACCGGCTTTTAGGGTCGTGAAGTCCGGGTTTGAGATATTGTATGTCGCGCCTATGTTCACGTCGAGCTCAGGACGGCGCTGTGCCTTGTTGAACCTTGCCTTAGCCTTTGCCATGTCGGCACGTTCAAGTGCTACAATGATGTCCGGTCGTCTTTCAAGCGCATTGTCTATGTACTCCTGGATTGGTGCCGGCTGACCGCTGATTTCAAGTGTACCTGTTCCTCTCAGATTCTCGGCTCCGCAGAGGCTGTTCATATAGTAGCCCATAGTTATGGCTGTGTTGCATAGCTCGGCTTCGGCTTCAAGTACGGCATTGCGTGCCACACCCTGTGCCATGCGACTCTCCAGCCAATCGCTCTCGGCAATGTCGCCTTTGATGAATCTGATGCTGTCGTTTGTGGCAACTTCGCTTAAACCGTTATATACTTCGACAGCTTCGTCGTGTATCATTCCGGCACGCAGATGTTCAAGGTAGGCAATTGTGGCTTCGGCACGGAAATTACGCATGTACTCCTCCAATAGTGCAATGGCTTGCTTGCGCTCGCTGTCTGCCATGTTCATGCGCTCACGACGTACACCGAAAGTGAATGTCTTGCCAAGTTCTACCTCTATGCCTTGTCCCAATCCTTTGCTCCAGTCCTCGTTGTTTGTGTATGAGACAGCGAGGGTAGGGTCGTTGAACACCTTTGAGCTTTCTGCTGTTGCGTCGGCAATGTCAAGGTCAAGGCTTTTGGCTGTCAAGGCAATGTTGTCCTTCAGCACGCGTTCCATATATTCTTTGTACGATATATCCTGCGCTGCTACTGTTTGCAATGACAGTATTATTGCCGTTAAAAAAAGTACTCTTTTCATATTTATTTTTCCTTAATTGTCAATCCCATTTTTTCGGCAAGCTTCATTATGTGCGCCAATGCCGCCTCATATTCATTTGGTATGACTCCGTCAAGTATAGCATCTTTTACTGCGCTCTTCAGTTGTCCTACAGCCGCGCATGGTTCCAGACCGAATATACGCATTATCTCCTCTCCGTTCACCGGTGGCTGGAAGTTACGCACTCGGTCTTTCTCCTCTATATCCTTGAGCTTCTGACGTACAATCTGGAAGTTGTTAAGGAACTGCTTCTTGCGTGTCTCGTTCTTTGATGTTATATCGGCTTCGCATAGTATCATCAGGTCGTCAATGTCGTCACCTGCGTCAAACAGCAAACGTCGTACAGCAGAGTCGGTGACTTCATCATCGGCAATGGCTATGGGGCGCATGTGCAGCGATACCAGCTTTGCCACATATTTCATTTTTTCATTCTGTGGCATCTTGTAGTCGCGGAACAGTCTGTTCACCATCTTCTCACCGACTATGTTATGGTTATGGAATGTCCATTTCATTACAGGGTCCCAACGTTTTGTCTTTGGCTTACCGATGTCATGCAACAGTGCCGCCCAACGTAGCCATAGGTTATCGGTCTTTTGGGCAACGTTGTCGAGTACCTCAAGGGTGTGGTAGAACATCTCCTTGTGGCTGTACCCGTTTTTAGTCTCAATACCTTGCATTGCTGTGAGTTGTGGAAATATTATCTCAAGTAATCCGCAACGGTCAAGCTCAATAAAACCTTTTGATGGCACTGGTGACATCATTATCTTGTTCAGTTCGTCGTTTATTCTCTCTCGCGAGATTATTCTTATTCTTTCCTTATTCTCGCAAAGAGCCTCGAATGTCTCGTCCTCGATGTAGAAGTTGAGCTGTGTAGCGAAACGTACGCAACGCATCATGCGTAGCGGGTCGTCGCTGAATGTTATTCCCGGTTCAAGTGGAGTGCTGATTATGCGGTCCTCAAGGTCGAGCATACCGTCAAACGGGTCAACGAGTTCGCCGAACCGCTCCTTGTTCAGGCATATTGCCATTGCATTTATAGTGAAGTCGCGACGGTTCTGGTCATCTTCGAGTGTGCCGTCCTCGACTATGGGATTGCGTGAGTCGTGGCTGTAGCTCTCCTTGCGTGCGCCTACGAACTCTATCTCGTGTTCGTGGTATTTTACCTGTGCTGTGCCGTAGTTCGCGAACACCGAAAGGTGTGCTCCTCGTCCGAGCCTTTTACTGAAAGCACGTGCCATTTCAATTCCTTTGCCAACGACAACAACATCAATGTCTGTCGATGGGCGTTGCAGGAATATGTCACGTACATAGCCTCCGACAACATAGCACTCCATGCCTAAGCTGTCGGCTGTTTCCGAAATCTTACGGAATATAGGTGTGTCGAGAAAGTTGCAAAGTTCTTCTCGGGTGGGTTTATACATAAGTTGTTCTAATCTGCTGTTTCGTCTGTAAAGATACTTATTTTCGTGTGATTATGAAAAGCCGTTGATTAAAAACAGTTCATTTATCGATGTAATATTAAAAATAGTCTGCCTTTTTTGACGAGTATTGATAAATAATGTATTTTTGCAATGCATGTCCAATAACTGTCATGCCTGATGAAAAACATTAATGCAATGAAAAAACTACATCTGCTTTTGCTGTTGACGGCAACATTTACTCTTTTTTCATGTGAAAAATCCATTGAAGAACCGGCACGTCTCTTGCTTGCCGAAGCACAGGAACTGTATGCCGCCGATGAGTACAATAGTGCAAGAATACTTATTGACAGTATCTCAATGACATATCCTAAGGCTTACAAGACACGTCGTGAGGCCGAAATATTGCGTCGTGAGGTTATGCTCAAGGAGAAGCAGCGCGATGTAGAATATTTTACAGGAATGTACGACATGCTTGTGGAGCGTCGTGATTCTCTTGTTACAGGATTCACATTCAACAAGGACGCACAGTATCAGGATATGGGCTATTATACAGTTCCTTCACAGGCTATAGCACTGAATCCGTTCAACAGCTTCCTTCGTGCAAGTGTCAAGGAGAACGGTGATGCCTATCTTGCATCATACTATCGTGGTGCAAAGATTTCCCACAAGACATTGAAGGTCTCTTCGGGAGAGAGCTTCGTAATCTGTGAAAATCCATTTTCTTCGAGATCGTATTGGTATCTTGGTGTGTATAATGAGCGTCGTGATTATCGTTATGGTGCCGATGATGGCGTGATGGATTTCATAGCTTCGGCAACAGATCCGGTCAAGGTGAACATCTCTGGTGAACAGGGAAAATATGAATATATGTTGCGTGACGATGATGCAAAGGCAATCAAACGTGTCATTGAACTTTCCAATCTGTTGAAAATGGTTGAGGAGGCACGTTCCATGCGCGATGAGGCGCAGCGTTCGCTCGATTTCCTTATCAAGAGCCAACAGCGCTCGCAGGAGAATGCTACAGAGGCTTCGGTTCAGTAAAATACAACTTCATTCCATAAAGAAAGGCTTCACTTTTAGTGAAGCCTTTCTTTTGGATTTATAATGGATAATTATTTCAATCCTTTTACAATCTCGTATGTGTCGCTGGCGATCATCATCTCCTCGTCTGTTGGAACAAGTAATACCTTGACTTTTGAATCAGGAGTAGAAAGTACAGCCTCTTCACCACGCATCTTGTTGTTTACCTCCTTGTCGAGCTTGACGCCGAGGAATTCAAGACCTTCGAGTGCAGCCTCGCGGCAATCCTGCTGGTTTTCACCTACACCACCTGCGAAGATGATTACGTCAACACCGCCCATGGCAGCAGCATATGCGCCGATGTACTTCTTGATGCGGTAGAAGTTCATTGTGTTTGAAAGCTGGGCGCGCTTGTTGCCCTCGTCGGCAGCAGCCTTCACCTCGCGCATATCCGATGAAATGCCTGTGATACCTGCAACACCCGACTTCTTGTTGAGCATGTCGATTACACCCTGCATGTCAAGTCCTGTCTTGTCCATGATATATGGGAAAGCACCTGGGTCAACATCGCCACTGCGGGTACCCATCATGAGACCGGCAAGCGGAGTCATACCCATTGATGTGTCAACGCTCTTGCCATCCTTTACTGCAGCGATAGAAGCACCGTTACCAATGTGGCAAGTAATGATCTTGCTGCCCTCTGCAGGCATGTTGAGCATCTCGAGTGCACGCTTTGTGATATAACGGTGTGATGTTCCGTGGAAACCGTAGCGACGTACGCCGTAGTTCTCATAAAGCTCGTATGGGAGAGCATACATATATGCGTAGTCAGGCATTGTCTGGTGGAATGCTGTGTCGAATACACCAACCTGTGGCATATCGGGAGCAACCTCCTTAACGGCATTTACACCCTTTAGGTTTGCCGGGTTGTGGAGTGGTGCAAGGTCGTTGCAAGCCTCGAATACCTCAAGAACCTCGTCGGTCAGCAGTGTCGATGCGCTGAACTTCTCACCACCATGTACCATACGGTGACCTACAGCGTCAATTTCGTCAATAGAATTTACGGCACCGAATTTTTCGCTTGTAAGGATATCAAAAATCAAGCGTACACCAATTGTGTGCTCTGGAATAGATGCGAAGATTGTCTCCTTCTCACCGTTTGGGAGGTTGAACTTGATGAATGAGCCTTCAAGACCAATCTTTTCAATACCACCCTTTGCAAGAACGTTCTTTGCCTCAATGTCAATCAACTGATATTTGATTGATGAACTACCACAGTTCAATACTAATATTATCATATCGTATATTTGTGTTTATTTGTTGTTTAATTATTTCTTTGCAGCAATAGCCTGGTTTGCAGTGATTGCAATCATCATATAAACATCCTCTACAGAACAACCGCGTGAAAGGTCGTTCACAGGACGAGCGATACCCTGGAGTACTGGACCGATAGCCTCTGCATTACCCAAACGCTGAACGAGCTTGTAACCGATGTTACCTGCGCCAAGGTCAGGGAATACTAGTACATTAGCCTTACCTGCAACCTTTGAACCTGGAGCCTTGCTCTGTCCTACGAATGGAACAAGTGCTGCGTCAGCCTGCAATTCGCCGTCGAGTGACAACTCTGGGTCAAGCTCGTGAGCAAGCTTTGTAGCCTCTGTCACCTTGTCTACCATTTCGTGCTTTGCAGACCCCTTTGTAGAGAAACTCAACATGGCAACGCGTGGCTCCTCAAAACCACCGATAGCCTTTGCTGTCTGTGCAGTACATACAGCAATCTGTGAAAGCTGGTTTGCATCAGGCTGTGGAGTAACGGCAACGTCAGCAACAAAAAGAACACCATCCTCGCCATACTCCTTTGCATTTGTGATAAGCATCATGGCGCCGCTAACACAAGAGATACCCGGAGTAGTCTTGATAATCTGCAATGCAGGGCGGAGTACATTACCTGTTGTGTTGAGAGCACCTGCTACCTGGCCGTCAGCATCGCCATTCTTGATGATAAGGCAACCGAGATACAATGGGTTGCATACGAGTTTCTGTGCATCCTCCATTGTCATACCCTTTGACTTACGCAATTCGAAAAGCAAGTTTGCATACTTCTCTGCATCAGGGTTGTTGTTAGGGTCGATGATAGTAGCCTTCTCAATGTTGGTAAGATCGTTCTTTTCAGCAAGAGCGAGAACCTCTTCGCGGTTCGCAATAAGAATAACCTCTGCAATGCCGTCAGCGATAGCTTTGTCGGCAGCCTTGAGTGTACGCTCCTCTGTACCTTCGGGGAGAACGATGCGCTGCTTGTTCTGTTGAGCGCGCTCAATCAAACTTTTAATAACATCCATAGTATAAATAATTTAATTTTGTGAAATTCTGTTTTTTATGTCTGTGGAGTGCTATCACGCAGGCATACTATATGCAAAAATAGTGTAAACCGAATTGTTGACAAAATAAATTCTGCTTATTTTTATATAAGAGGTGTTTTTTGTAGGCTCCGCATCTTTGTGCCGTTTGATTTTGTGCAACTATTTGCTATCTTCGCGCAAATATGAATGTAAAAATGGGTATTAAGGATAGAATATTGGAATTGCTTGGCGAGATAGGCCGTGGTGTGTATGAGAAGGAGACCGAGCTGCGTTTGGGAATTTTGGCTGCATTGGCAGGCGAGAGTATGATTCTTCTTGGCCCTCCGGGAGTGGCAAAGAGTATGGTTGCGCGCAGGCTGAAGGATGCCTTTGCCGGTGCGCGCTCTTTTGAGTACCTTATGTCACGTTTCAGTACACCCGACGATATCTTTGGTCCTGTGAGCATAAGCAAACTTAAGGAGAATGATACCTATGAACGTGTCATTGACGGGTATCTGCCAACCGCCGATGTCGTCTTTCTAGACGAGATATGGAAAGCGGGGCCTGCTATCCATAACACGCTGCTTACAGCCCTGAATGAGAAGGTTTTCCGTAATGGAAACAGCGAGGTGGAACTGCCTTTAAAGCTGTTGGTGGCGGCAAGTAATGAGCTGCCTGCCGAGGGCGAGGGGCTCGATGCCCTGTGGGACAGGTTCCTTGTGCGTTACGTATCGCATGGCGTAAAGGACAATAATGCCTTCTTTTCAATGATTTTTGATACTGATGAGGTGCACAGCCTGACAAAACTGGAGCCGTTGCAGATAACCGCTGCCGAATATGACAGTTGGCGAAAGGAGATTGCTGCGGTTGGTGTAGACGACAGCGTCAAGGAGAGTATCCTTTACATACGTGAGCGTTTGAGGAACATCACGGACAAGGAGAGCGGGGCTGTCTACAGCATATATGTGAGTGACCGCCGTTGGAAAAAGGCCGTGAACCTGTTGAGGGCATCGGCTTTTGTGCATGGGCGTAGTGTGGCCAACCTGTCGGATGTTGCAGTGCTGGCATATTGTCTGTGGAATGAGCCCTCCGAGTGTGGGGTAGTACGTGAGGCGGTAATTGATTCATTGTTTGCAGCTGTGAACAGACGCCATGCCCTGTTGCAGCAACGTGTTGAAAAGACTGTGCGACTGAAACGTGCTGCGGCGGCATTGGCAGAGTCAAAGATGCAGCCGCGCCCCGAGGATGCCAACCTCATCCTCTTCGACGATTTCTACTACAGGCTAAGTACCTACAACACAGGTAACACGTATATCTTCGCTTCCGATTTTCACCGTCTGCCGCATATTACGGAGCGTACTTCCGCGTCAGGGCATTTGTACACGGATTCTACCGACACAGTCAAGCAACGCATCAGGGCTTTTGGCGCTACAAGCTACAATGAAGGCGAGAAGGTTAGGCTAATGCGTGACCGCGAATTCCTGTATGTCAACGGCGTACGCTGCGAACTGGAGCGTTATACGGCAAGTGAAATGGCGGCACTGAATAGCAGACAGGGCAATCTCTTTGATGCCGATGGGTATGACTATGAGACCGAAGTTGAGCAGATAGCAACGGCGTTGAACGGTATGAACAGCTCTCTTGCCGACAATATCTTCATAGCTCCTGCCGATGTGGAGCATATGCGTACTGTTGCAAGTGGAATAATGAAACAGATTGCCCTGACAAGGGCGGATATAAGTGAGTTGCTCTATGGCTGATATAAGTGAAAATTATGCCGAAGGGTGGCACTATGTCAATATTCTTGATGCTTTTGTGAAGACCGGTATCCTGCCCGACAGGAGCGGCCAACACCTCACAGACCTTCTCGAGAATTATCTTTATGAGGTGATGAGTGACCCATTTGTCATATACAGTGTGTTGAGTGATGATGTTAAGGCACGTGTGTTCTATGATAATATGCTTGCATTCATTAAACAGATTGTCACACGCGAGAAGTTCAGGAACTCATGTGCGCAAGGGCAGCTGCAGGGTATGAAGAATGCACTCTTGTGGAGCGAACGTAAGAAACGCGACGGATGGAGACGGCTGCTCTCCGAGATAAGTGACGAATTCCGGCAGTTTGGTTTTGACGAGCGTTACTATAGGGAGAAGTTCGGTAACGAGGGCGGGCTTGCCGATGATGAGGTCTGGAAAAAGATGATCGAAGACTGGAGCAAGGCCTTTGACCGCCGTAGGCAGGAGCAGCAACGGCACGATGTTGATGAGATACGTGAACGTAACAGCAGAACTCTAAAACAGAATCTTGAATCAATTCCCGAGTATCTTAAAAGGAATGATGTTGAAAAGGAGATGTTCTTCCAAGCATGGGGTATGATGGGAGGGCAGTGGAATACTCTTGTCTTTGAGCAATATCTGCGCGTTGTCAAGGTGCAGAAAAGATATCCGCAGCTTGAGCGCATTGCAAACCTTATGGGCCGCATTGCCGATGATGACGGCACGGAACGCATGTCTGTAGCGTATGGCGGCGGAATGAAGCTGGAGCATGCCTCAAAGAGTGATATCCTTGGAGTGAGGCTTGGACAGGACATACGTTCAATGTTGCCTTTCGAGTGTGCACTGTGTGGTGATGACGTGCTGTACGATGTCTTTCTGTACAGATATGCAACCAACAGCCTGCAGAGTTTTCGCCACAAGAGTGAGATGCTGAAGCCTGCGAGGAACCTGAACCGCAGACCGGCAAGGCTCAAAGGTCCCATGATTGTGTGTGTGGATCGCTCGGGCAGCATGAGTGGCCAGCCGGAACTTGTGGTGAACTCGTTGATGATGAAACTGTTGCTCATTGCCGAACGTCAACGGCGCAACCTCTTTTTAGTCTCCTTTTCTGTAGCTGCACAGCCAATTGATGTAAAGTGCAACCGTACTGCACTGCTCGATTTCTTCAGGCAAAAGTCGGCAGGTGACACCAATGCCGTGAAAATGATGGATGAGGTGTTCTCTTTGCTCGCCAAGGGTGAGTACGCGTCGGCCGATGTGCTGTGGTGTACGGATTTCATAATACCCATGTGCGGCATCGCTCAACGCAAGCGTCTTGCAGAGTACCGCCGTCAGGGTACAAGGTTCTATGGACTTAAAATAGGTCATGCCAAAGAGATGGGGTGGAGAGAGATGTTTGATGAGATAGTGGAAATATAAAGAAAGCGACAGGTGTCAAAACAACCTGTCGCTTTCTTTATTATGGATGTATTGCTTTATGCAAGAATCTCTTTCAACTCTTGGGCTGTAACTGTTCTTTGTTCGCCGGTAGTCATGTTCTTCAGTGCAATGGTACCGTCGGTCATCTCCTGCTCGCCGATGATTGCAACAAACGGTATGCTGTGGCTGTTGGCATATCCCATCTGTTTTTTCATCTTGTCGCTGCTTGGGAAAAGTTCAGCCGAGATACCTGCCTTGCGAAGTTCACTGATAATCTTCAATGAGTGCAATGCCTCTCTGTCGCCAAAGTTTACGAACATAACCTTTGTGGTGTGGATTGACTCTTTGGGGTAAAGGTCGAGCTGATTCATTACGTCGTATATGCGGTCGGCACCGAACGAGATACCAACACCCGAAACGCCCTCCATGCCGAATACGCCGGTTAGGTTGTCGTATCGTCCGCCACCGGTGATGCTGCCTATTGCAACGTCGAGTGCCTTCACCTCGAGAATTGCTCCTGTGTAGTAGTTCAATCCGCGTGCAAGGGTCAAGTCAAGGTCGAGTGTGCTGTTAAGGTTAATCTTCTTGAATGTGTCAAGTATGAATCTCAATTCCTCAACACCTTTCTCACCTATGGCATTCTCCTTGAGTGTCTCGGCAAGAATCTGCATCTTTTCGTCGTTGTTGCCCTGTGCTTTAAGTATAGGCAATAGCTTTTCTATTGATTCATCGCTTATGCCTTTGCTCTTCAGTTCGGCAATGACACCGTCAAGACCAATCTTGTCAATCTTATCTATTGCAACTGTGATGTCGATGATCTTGTCGGGCTCACCAATTACGTCGGCTATTCCGGCAAGCACCTTGCGGTTGTTCAGTTTTATCGCCACGCGTATGTTCAACTTGCCGAACACATGGTCAATAAGTTGTATAAGTTCAACTTCATTAATCAATGAGTTGTTGCCTATGATGTCGGCATCGCACTGATAGAATTCGCGGTAACGTCCTTTCTGTGGACGGTCGGCGCGCCATACAGGCTGTATCTGGTAACGCTTGAATGGGAACACAAGTTCCTCGCGGTGCATCACCACATAGCGTGCGAAAGGCACGGTCAAGTCATATCTCAGTCCCTTCTCGCAGAATTTTGATGCAAGTTTTGCTGCGTTGCGGCTCAACAGCTCTTCGTCTGTCAATTCTTTGAAGTAGTCGCCGGAGTTCTGAATCTTGAACAGGAGCTTGTCGCCCTCTTCGCCATATTTGCCCATCAATGTAGATAGGTTTTCCATAGCAGGTGTCTCAATCTGCTGGAATCCGAACAGGTGAAATGCTTCGCGTATGGTATCGAATATATAGTTTCTCTTGGACATCTCAACGGGTGAGAAGTCACGTGTTCCCTTTGGTATAGATGGTTTTGCTGCCATTTTATTAATCGCGTCTGTTTAAGTAAATCATTACATAGTATAGCAGTGTTGCCAATGACGACAGTGCCGCAACAACGTATGTGTATGCAGCCGAGCGCAAAGCTGCAGTTGCATATTTGTGGTTCTGTGAATTTGTTATTCCTGTTATCTGCAACCATGTCAAAGCTCTGCGGCTTGCGTCAATCTCAACAGGTAAGGTGATAAAGCTGAACAGCGTGGTGGTTGCAAAAAGTATGATTCCTGCCAACAAAAGCTGTGGCATGCTTTGTATGGTTATGATACCTATAAGCAATACCCACGACATTATGCTTGACGAGAACTGTACTATAGGCACAAGTGCCGACCTCATCTTCAGAGGTGCGTAAGCCATTGCATGTTGCAATGCGTGTCCGCACTCGTGTGCTGCAACGGCTGCGGCTGCAATGCTTGCCGAATTATATACCCCTTCGCTCAGATTTACGGTCTTTGTGGCAGGGTTGTAGTGGTCGGTAAGCATACCGGGTGTAGATGTGACTTTGACATCGTATATGCCGTTATCGTGCAACATCTTGATGGCGATGTCGCGTCCTGTCATGCCGATGGGCATCTTTGAGTATTGCTCGAACTTCCTTTTAAGGTTTGCCTGAACAATGTAGCTTACAATGGCAATACCCAGGAACAGGAATATGTATGTGAAGTCGTAGCCGACTGTTGTGTATGCTGCTGTAAGAAACATAGATAATTAATTAAGATTAAATTTTATAAGTAAGGGCAGGCTGACCCTGCCCCTACATGCTGTATCTTTAACGTCTTAGATTGAACGTGTGATTGTCTGGTCGCGGTCGGGGCCAATGGACAAGTACTTCACTGGTACGCCCAATTCCTTCTCGAGGAACTTGATGTACTCCTTGAACTCTACAGGCAACTCCTCTTCGCTTCTCAGCTTGGTAAGGTCGGTCTGCCAGCCTTTGATCTCGGTGTATACCGGCTCTACACCCTCAATGTCGTATGGCATGTGCGACAAAGTTTCGCCATTCTTTTTGTATGCGATACAAGCCTTGATTGTAGGGAAAGTGTCGAGCACGTCGCTCTTCATCAATATGAGGTGTGTCACACCGTTGATCATAATTGTATATTTGAGTGCTACAAGGTCAATCCAACCACAACGGCGTTCACGGCCTGTGACTGCACCATATTCGTGTCCTCTGTCACGCATCTCTGCGCCGGTCTCGTCGAACAACTCTGTAGGGAATGGTCCTGAACCTACGCGTGTGCAGTATGCCTTTGTGATACCGTACACATTACCTATGCGGTTCGGAGCAACACCGAGTCCTGTACATGCGCCGGCACAAACGGTGTTCGATGATGTAACGAAAGGATAGCTACCGAAGTCTATGTCGAGCAAACTGCCCTGTGCACCCTCGCAAAGGATTGATTTGCCTTCGTTCATGAGGTCGTTGATGAGCTGCTCGCTGTCGATGAGGCGGAAGTTCTTCAGATACTCGATACCCTCGAGCCATGTCTTTTCCATTTCGGTGATGTCATAGCTGAAGTTCATGTCCTTGAGCATCTGCTCATGGCGTGCCTTTGCCTGTGCATATTTCTTGTCGAAATTCTCGAGGATATCACCTACGCGCAAGCCGTTACGGCTGATCTTGTCGGTATATGTAGGGCCGATACCCTTACCTGTTGTACCAACCTTTGCGTCACCCTTTGCCGCTTCGTATGCAGCGTCGAGCACACGGTGTGTAGGCATGATAAGGTGAGCCTTCTTTGAGATGAACAGGTTCTTTGTGAGGTCGTAGCCTGCCTTTACAAGGTCCTCAGCCTCGCCTTTGAAGAGTGCAGGGTCAAGAACAACACCGTTACCGATGATGTTTGTCTTGTTTCCCTGGAATATACCCGAAGGAATTGAGCGGAGCACGAACTTCTTGCCCTCGAACTCAAGAGTGTGTCCTGCATTAGGTCCACCCTGGAAACGTGCTACCACGTCATAGTTAGGTGTAAGTACGTCAACAACTTTACCTTTTCCCTCGTCGCCCCATTGGAGGCCTAACAATACATCTATATTCTGTTTCATTGTCCTGTCTTTTTACTCATTCGTGTCTTACGTCTCTTTATTGCCTGATTGCATTTGTTGCAAATTCCGTAAATGTACAACGAATAATGGGTTAAATGAAATTTTTTGATATTCGCGGTTATGTTATCTTTAATGTTTATATTGTTTATCTCGGTTATTTTTCCACAATTGGTACATATCATATGCGCCTTTTCGTTTCCATAACACCGTTCATACTTTGATACAGTACCGAACTGGTGGTGTATCACAAGGTTGGCGTTTATAAGTAACGTAATTGTGTTGTAAACAGTTGCGCGGCTAACCCTGAACTTCTCCTTTTCTTCAAGCAACTTCAGCAAATCGATTATCTCGAAGTTGCCGTTCATTGAATATATCGCATTCAGTATGGCATACCGTTCCGGAGTACGCCGGCATTTGTTTTCCTTTAAATATTCTGTAAATATCCTGTTTACAGTTTCTAAAGTTTTATTGTTCTCCATATCCTTTGAAGATAGTGAAACGGGTGGAACTTCTTTACAACGGATGTGGCCTATTCTCGTAATAGTGAAGTCCAGTTCACTTTACAAAGTTACCTCTTTTTTGTATATTATAGAACAGAAATCCGTTTAAATTTCTATAAAATCTTTATACAACTTGCAAATAGTGGTTTTTGTGGCTATTCCTCGCTGTCACCGTAGTGTCCCAAAGAGTTGTATGCAGCCATAATTACTGTTTTCCTCTCCTCGACCTCCTCAATTCTCCTTGCTTCTGCAAGATAGCACTCTTCCTGCTCTTTGTCAAGTCCAATACCTCTTCTGAACAGATGTGTCAATGTCATGTATCCACAATAACGGAACATACCTTCGCTATTCTGTATCCACTCTATAGCCTTGGTTGCTGCATCGGGTAATCTGCTCAGCACCACCATTGTCAAATGGTCGGCAATTTCGGTGAACGGAGTCTCCTCAATCCATTTTTCAGCAATAGTGGGATATGCCTCTTCGGGTAGCAGGAATATGGCAAGCAGCTTGCATTCCCTGATATTGTCCAGCCACAGTCTCTTGGCAAGCTCTTCGTCTTTCTCGAATCTTGTGGCAATTCCTTTGAGACGTGGAATCTCAACGCCGAAATTTATCTTGTAGTTCAAACCATGATTGCGCTGTATTGATGAAACGACACCGTTCATGGCCAAACGAAGTTCCTTCTTTATTTCTCTGACTTTCTCGTCAATCATATTACATCTAATTGTTTATATATTCTACTCCCTCAATGTTTTCGGACATGCCCGAATTCCGTCGGGTGTGCTGCCGAAATGAGTATGTGGAGTGTTATCTGCTGTTGGTGTGTCTTTTTCTGTAATCGTTTGGTGTCTCTCTCATGATACGGTAGAACGACGCATAGAACGATTGGCGGTTGGCAAAGCCTACTAGATTGCCTATCTCCTCAATGGTCATGTCGGCATATCTCTTGTCGGTCATGCGATGCATTGCCTCTTTTATGCGGTATTCGTTGACCAGGCAGGAGAAATTGGTGTTGAAGCGTGAGTTTATCACAGCTGATATGTATCTTGTATTTGTGCTCAACTCTTTTGCCAGCTCCTTTGCCGAGAAATCCTTGTTGCGGTATCTCTTTTCAACGACAATGATGTTAAGTATCTTGTCATACAGCTCATCAGCGAGCTCAGCGCGTATCAAGGATCGGTAGGCGGCATTTTTCTCCTGCTTTTCCTTGATATTATAGGGTTGTGTTGTCTTTTCCGTCATGATTGGTTTTTCAATGTTTGTTTGCAAGTAGCACAAATATAGTATTAAGAGTGTAATTCTGCTATACTTTTGTAAAAATAATTCATGATATCAATGAAAAAAATGTCTCCCCAAGAGAAACATTTTGGAGAGACAAATTCGTAGGGCATTTATCTGTTCTTGTATTTAGCGGCCTTGAAACGGCTCTGCTTTGCAGCCTCCTTCTTGCCTAACCTTTCTAACAGAATACTTTGCAGAGTGTAATGGTTGCTGTTTTCAGGTTCCAGCTCAATGGCCTTTTCCACATCCATCAGTGCAAGTTCCGTCTGTCCCATAATTCTTTCCACACTGCTTCGTGCTATGTAGAATTCAGCCCTGTCAGGGACACTCTCTATGAGAATGTTCAGCAGAATCATGCTCTCGTTGTACTTCCCCTCATTCTTATAGAGCATGGCAAGCCCTAATTTGACATTGTTGTTTTGTGGTTCAAGCGTGAGCAGTTTCAGATAATCCTCTTTGGCTTTGTCGAACTCATTCATGTCAGAATATATGTTGGCCCTGAAAAACAAAGCACCGGAATTGCTGGGCTCCTTACTCAGAATATTGTTGTAGTCGTCGAGAGCCCTTTCAAGGCTGTCCAGTTGCATGAGGATGTTGGCGCGCTGAAGCATCAGGGCTATTTTCTCCTTGTCGTCGCCTATAGCCATGTCATAGCTCGCCAGAGCCTTGTGGAGCTCTCCACACATCTGTTGCGAGTAGGCGAGATTAGCGTAAGCGTATGTCCTTTCCGAATCGTTGCTGCTCAATTTTGTCGCTTTGTGGAAACATTCTGTAGCATCCATGTATCTTCCGTCTGCAATGTGTTTGATTCCGTCGTTGCAGAGTGTCCTGTAATTTTGCGAAGAGACAATCTGCACCATTGCAAGTAGTAAAAAAGTAATAGTGATTCTCATCTATATTTATGCGTTTTTCCTGTTCTGTTGCGAATATAGTACATTAATTGATAAAGCAATACATTGCCCCCTAAACTTTAAAACAATATAACAGTTTTTGTGTTTTTACAATAAAAAGCAAAAGGAGCATTTGACGATTGTGAATAATTTCACTATCTTCGCACCCGATTAGCA
The DNA here is from genome assembly GCA_017555585.1 of Bacteroidaceae bacterium. Lineage (GTDB taxonomy): Bacteria > Bacteroidota > Bacteroidia > Bacteroidales > Bacteroidaceae > HGM04593. The sequence goes on along the minus strand of JAFZGA010000016.1, from coordinate 46,310 downwards.
ACAGCAATCAAAAAATGCCTTAGTAGTTCAATGGATAGAATAAGGTCCTCCTAAGACTTAGATTCGGGTTCGATTCCCGACTGAGGTACTTTAAATTCACAAATACAAGATTTAATATTATGAAGAAAATTTCTTTTGCATTGTGCCTGATTATGACAATGCTTTGTTCCTGTGAGGAAACAGACAGTGTAAATGAGAATAAACTCCTTGGAGAATGGGAATTGTCGCGATTGGAATTTTGCGATAAATCAACAGGAGAAGTCTTGAGTACTGTAGAAGATGATTTTGATTTTGTAATAAAGTATTTAAACGTAAGCAACAGTGCTATTCTTATCACAGAATATGATGACGATGGTGAATACGATGATGCTGATGTTGATGCTTACATGTATGTCTTGAAGGACAATAAATTGTCTTTGTATGACAGCTGGGGATATTTTGGTGAAGATTTCATTATTGAAAAATTGACAAATAAAGAATTGGTTTTAAGTCTTCCTGACCATTATTATACAGAAGATGATGATAGGATAGAAGGTCTGTTGAAACAATACTTCAAAAAACGATGATTATAATAAGGAGTTCTCTTTATCATAATACAGAAACAGGGTGACCGCGGTCACCCTGTTTCTGTATTATGATAATATGTCTTTCTGCATGTATGAAGATACAGGTCAGATTGTAACAACGAGAACATATCATATTAGAATGTATCCCCTAAATGTATAGAAGTTGTCTGTTTGGAGATATATCTATGTTGAATATTATCTTGTCAACGAGAACTTCATGCTTACACCAAAGTCGGTTGTTGCAGTAGGGTATGAGTTGGTTGAAATTAACGGTATAGCCTTCTGTCTATCGAAGTAAATGCTGAATGTCAGCATCTTGCTGTATGCATAGTCTGCCGTTACCGAGTAGTTGAACGATTTGTTTCCGCTTGTAGCCTGTGTAGTTCCCTTGTCGATGCTTCGACATATCGACGAGCTGTTCTTGAACGAGAAGTCGGCACGAATGTTTATATCGTTGCCCTGGCTCTTGTTCTTGTCTTTGCTTGCCTTCTTGCCGCCGTTCAGGAACTTGATGTTTACAATCTTGTAACCCACGTTGAATGCAATCTCCTCAGAGCTTGTTTCCACAAGCTGTATGGCAGTGACACTCATGTTAAGTGTTCTTGACTTTATGAATTTACCGCCGAGTGTGAGGTTGTAGTTGGTTGTCACGTCGAGTCCTATGAGCGGCGAGAAACTTTCGTTTACCGATACAGCTCCAACATTGTATCGTCCGCTTGGAACAGGCATGCCGGTAGTGGTGTTATTCACAAATCCTATACCATTTGAATACTCCATGTATGTGGCGTATGTGCTGTAAGAACCCACAGCGTATACGCTCTTGTATCCATGCTCGATGTTTACACTCTTGAAATATTTCTTAAGGAACTCCAGTTTTGACAATCCTGAATATTTGATCTTCCAGTTTGGTAGCAGTCGGAACATCTGTGGGAATATGCCGCAGTCTTTCATTCCTGTATATGTGTCAAGGAATGCAGGTATCATCACGTCGGCAGAATATTTGTTTACTCCGCCGTTCGTAGCGTCGTATGGCTGTCCGGCAAGCGAACTCGATGCAGGGTACTTTGTACCTTTGTACAACTCTTCGCTCTTTAGGCGGTAAGCCTCAATGTTGTTTACAAAGTTGTCAAAAACAGCCGACTTGTATCCGTTGCTTGCATTTCCGCCACCGAATGAATTGCCTATGGTTATAGTTGTCATGGTCATGCCGCCCGCTTCGTTGAATGGCATGCCTGCATACATGAACTGTACGTTCTTGCTCTTGTTGCGTGTCCAGCTGGCATTGAGGTCAATCTTGAAATCCCTCATTGGTTCAAGTGTCATCTTCAGCTGCAGGTCCTCTGTCGCTGTAGAGGAAGCTTCCGAAGCAATGCTGTCGCTACGCAGCAGCCAGCTGTTGCGGTGTGCCTTTTCAAGGAAACTGTCGTTGGTAAGTCCAAAGGCAAAGTCCAGTCCCGGAGCATATACTCCACCAATCTTGTTCTGTCCGAAAATATCACCTGTGCTTGGCAAGAAGCCCGGCAGGTTCATGGCGTATGCATTGGTGTAGTTTACCGAAATGTTGCGCACGAGCATTAGGGCACGTACCGGATACTGCATTGCCTTGGCAAAGGCACTGCGCTCTCCGTCGCCTTTTGCTTTTGGCAAGATGGTGACCTTTACGCTTATACTGTCCTTGTTCTTGATAAGAATCTTGTTCTCGTCTACGACCTTGTATTTGAGCTTGTACTTTTCGCCTTTCTTGTTGCGGGCTGTTATTTCCAGTTTCTTGCTCTTGAGGTTATGTGCCAATGTCAATGTGCTGTCGTTGAGCAATGTTATCTCTTTCACGAACGGCTTCACCTTCTTGGGCTTTGTCTTGCGTGCCTTTGCCTTGCTCTTGTTGCTTGCAAAACGTTTGTTTGTCTCTTCAAGATAAGGTACGATATTGTAAAGCTTCTCGAGGTTCAATGTGCTCTTGAAAGCTATGTTGCGCTTGTTTGATATGTTGTTTCCGAAGTTTATGCCTGATATGGTATTTCCTCTCTGCCAGTTGTATGTTGCAGCATAGCTGACATCGGCTGTCAGCCACTCGAATATAGGCATCTTGTTCAACGGCAATGTGTATGACGCATTGAAGCTCTGCTGGTATCCGAGCGGTGTACCGAACTCTTGCATGCTACGCTTTACCGAGTCCTTCCATATAGCGTATTCATTAGGATACATCGCCTTGTTTACCGGCAGGAACGGCTCTTCCACCTCGGCATTCGTACCGGTACTCACGCTCATCTTCAGGTTTGTAGTCGGGTCCCATTTGATTGACATCGCACGGTTCCAATAGAACTGTTGCGAGAATGTCAACGGAATTTCGCCGTTGCTTGCCAAGGCATCAAGGTCACGTCGCTGTATCTCGTGGTAGCTACGTGTCATGTCGGTGCTTAATGCCAGTGACTGAGGCAATGGGTTTACTCCCCACTCCTTGAGAATCTTCACCCACTTCGACTTGCTCTTTATCTTTTCGAATGGTTTAATAGTCTTTATTGGGCTTGAATAGCTGTATGCCAACGATGCTTTCCAATCGAGTTTGTTCTCCCAGCTGATTGTACTTCCGCTGTTGTCGGTGCTTGAACGCGAGTAGCTGAAACTGATGTTTGCCGGATCATATGGCATCGGTTTCTTGCTACTGATGTTTATCTTGGCATTGCTTATACTGAAGTTACGGCTTATGGAGTGTACTTCGGCAAGGTTCTTCAACGAGTCTCTGCTTGCACCTGTGTATGTGTCGAGCATCTCATCCAGCAACAAGTCGGTATCGAACGGGCTGTATAGCGGTGATGTCACCTCCTCGGTGAATGAATAGTATGCAGGAATTGATATCTTGAACGATTCGGGGAAGAGTCGTCCTGCATTCATTGTTCCTGTCAACGAGTATTTGTAGTAGTTGTCGGTACTGCGCGCCGACAGTTTTTCTTCCAGACCACCGAATCCGGCTGTTTCTATCTTGCCTTGTGCTGCAAATGAACCTATATCCGACAGTTTCAGGTTGAGGTTACCCTGTGCAGCCCAACCGCTCTTGTTGTTGAAGCCGAGCAGGCGCATTTCGTTGACCCATATGATTGCCGACTTGCTATTTGCGCTGTTGTTGCGTACACCAATCATCATCACCTTGATCTGTCCAAGCGAAGGACTACCAACCACACTTATCCTGTTCTTTGGTGTCTCATCATCATATTCGCTGTATATGGTGGTGTTTGTAACACCGTCTGCATTGCTGTTTCGCAGGGTGTTACGGCGTGTCTTTACCTCTGTCAGCTTGCTCAACGGGATATCGATCATGTTCTCCTGTGGCCACACGGCTGTTGCAGCAACAGTGCTGTTGCTGTCGTACGATCCATGAGGTGTCAGCGTCAACGGTATCTCATATTCGTAGTAATTGCTCTTGTAGTCCGATCCGAGTCGTACAAACAGTGAAATGTCGTTGTTTTTCAACTGTGTAGCGTCCACTTCGGGTGCTTCGGCGTGTATATACATCTGTATGCGCTCGTACTGGCGTATATCGAGGTTGCTCTTTTTGTATACGGCACGTGACTCCTTGCCGGCGAGGTTACTGATGTTCAGCGAAAGAGCCTGCTCGTTGTCCTGTCGCAGCTGTGGCTGGCTCGGGTCGAGTATTCGGGTTACTCCCGGAGGAAGAACGTAGTTTACAGGTTTTCTGTCACCGTGCTCCTCGATGCTTACAGCCGATGTCGTGAACTCTCCTGTGATGGTAGGCGAGGAGTTGTTCTTTGAGGCTATGGCCTGCTGATATGGACGCCATGTTCCGCGTACAAGCTGCATGGTCGCAAAACGCAATGTGATTGGCTTTGCAAACGATGTCATGTACATTCTGATGAATCGTATGGATGTGAAGTCGCGTATTGAACCGACGACCTTCTCATATTCATCGATAGGAATACGGAACTTGTACCAGTTCACGCTCTCTGTGTTACCGTTGCGTAGTTTGGTTGTTACGATGCGTTTGTCGGTTATATAGTTCCTACCTACAACCATCTCCTCGGGACGGAGCGAAATCCTGTATTGGAAGTAATTCTCATATTCGTCCATGGTAAAGTCCTGGTTTGTGTCCTCGATGTCGGGAGTGGACTTTGCCGCACTGCTGAATGCCTGGTCCGATGTGGCAGGTGAGTTCCCTTCGGTGTTGTTAAAGAATTTGTATCGTTCAATGATGCTTTTCTCGACAGCATCATAGTCACCGCCACGGAAATAGTGGTAGTTGTCACCGGCCGGGTCTGCTGCAATACTGTCGTAAACCTCCTGTCGTACCCGCCCTTTGAGCATTTCAAGATAGTTCCTGTATGTGGGGTATTCTGCTTCATCGGCACTGCTCAATCCGTTGAGGCCGGCATCCTGCTGTTCACGGCTGCCTGAATTGTTGTCGAAGGCATACACAAGGCTTGTTGTCGTAGGTATGCGTCCCCATACGGTCTCCTCATATCCGTATGTGTTGCCTGTAGCCGGCAATCCGTTCTCAAAGAATTTCTTGCCGTCCTTTAGAATATCCTCCGAAATTTCACCGAGATTGAAATATAACTCACCCCCCATTCCTGTCTGCTCGTATATGAACGGGTCGAGCAACCAGAATTCAAGGTACTGTATGTTGGCACTCTCGAAATCGGTTGTGGTGAGCTGGCGTGTGATGCCGCCCCAACGCTTTTCGGGGTTGTTCAGCTTACCGTTGTAGTCCATATCTGTATCCAGGTTGTATGGACCGCGCTCGTTCGGATAGTATGTTACATCGAACAGTGACATTGTCGATGATTCACCGTAGGTCGACTCCTTATTGGGGTACAACTCGCGTTCATACACCTCGCGTACATAATGGTTCGATAGCTGTTCCAGGTCGCTCTTTATGTGTGCCGGTGTCAGTGAAGAACTACGGCGGGTAAATAGGGGATCAATCGAATACCAGCTTATGCGCGCGCGGTCGTATCCTGTGCGTACATCATTTACAAGATTGCTGTATGGCAATCCTGTAGGGAGTGACGACAGCATCCATTGTGACGGTGACTTCAGGTCAATTCCGTTCTCGGTTGATTCAAAGTCGTCGATGTATGAAGCTTCGCTCTGTACGTGCTTTGATGTTCCTGCCTCGAGCCGTGCAAATTCAGCCGACAAACTAATCGATGACGGCTCGGTACAACTGATAAGAGGTAGCTTGTCGATGATGTTTGTCAGCCATTGGCTCTGTTTTTTCCATGAAAGGTTGAAGCCCCACAGAAAGTTCTGTAGTGGCTCTGAACCCATATCAACCTTGGAGGTAAGAGGCTTTTCCGATAGCGACATGAGCGTACCGCCGAATTTGAAATCATCGGAGAAATCATATTTCCAGTTCAATCCAAGTACGGTCTTGCGCTGCATATTGAATAGAGTATTGCTCTCCAGCGACACCTGAACGTCTGTTCCGGCATCTATGATACTCTGGTTCAGGATTGTTACCGTTCCCGACGAATAATCCACTTGATAGTCGCTGTTCTCGGTGAGTGTGACACCTCCGGCTGTAACTACCACCGAACCTCGTGGAATATTTGTAGAACCGGTCTCTATGACATTGGCCGATGAACCGGTGTATTCTCCAATGAGATAGAACTTGTCTTTCTCTGCAATCTGTTTGGCAACGGTCTTTGTCGAGTCATACAACTCGTTGAATACATATTTCTCGGCAATGTATTCATTGTCTATCTTCTGTGCCAGGTATTTGCCGAACGGCTCTACCGACGGGAAGAATATGCGCCCCGATGAGGCGTCAACGGTATATCCCTGGACGAAATCGAATATTCCATTGGGGTTTTCCTTGCTGTTGTTGCTGTCTAAACGGTCGAGACCGAGCAGTTGCAACAGAGTCTTTCCCTTCAAACCGTTCTCGGGGAGGTATGTGATGTTTGTACCCAAACTGTCGCTTGCGTAGTATACATCAAGTTTGAATTCGTTGTTCTTGAGATTGCGTGTACCCAATGAGTATACGTTCTTCATCATCAGGTCCCAGCAACCGTTCTTTGGCGAGCATGCGTTAGGTTTCAGCAACTTTACAAAGAGTGTCGATTTTGACTCGTTTACATCGTTCGAGAACTCACCTACTTGATATGTCTGTCCGCCGTATGTGAACTCGTATGCAACGGCTAGGACCTCATCGGCTCTAAGTGCAGTCTTGAGCGAGATGAAACCCAGTTCCTTGTTCAGGGTATATTCGTTTGATGAGAGCAGGCGTGCGTTTGACAACTTTTCATAGTCGAGACCGCCGTTAAAACCGTTGATATTGCCTATGGTGTTGTTTACCTGGTCAAAGTCGCGTATCGCTGAATATGTGGTCGTCATTTGCGAATACAGGTTGTTGGCATTGTTCGAAGGTATACCGTTCCTGCTCTGTGCGCTCCACTGGTCGTTGCTTATATGGTTGCTCTCGGCAATATCGGTGAACGCTATGATATTTCGCGGATTGCTGTAGTCGTTGGTCTTGTTGGTAATCCACACCTCGATGCGGTTGATGTTTATTCCCGAAAGGATTGTTGGCAACTGCGACATGGCGCGGTCATAGCTGTCGCGGAAATAGTGGGCGAGGAAGAAGTGCTTGTTCTCGTCGTATTCGGTAATCTCTATCTCGTATGTGGTGAGCTGTGTGCCGCCTTTTGAACTCACGACATTTGTGTTGGAATTCTTTTGTGAAATTACGGTCTGCAATAACAGTTTGCCGAACTGCAGGTCGGCGCGGATACCGAATAGTGACGAGGCACCTCTGATAAGGTTAGAATTTGTAGGGAACGATACGTTTCCGGCTTCAAGAAGCTTTATTATCTCGTCTTCCTTGCCGTCGTATTTCAGTCCTATTTTCTTTGCATCGTAGCTGAATGTCGATTCGGTGTTGTAGTTGAAGTCCATGTTCATCTTGTCACCGACGCTGCCTCGCAGGTTCAGGTTTATCTTCTCGTCAAAGTCGAAACTGTTTGTCCTGCGGCTACGTGACGGCAAGGATGGGTTGTCTATGCTCTGTATCGAATATCCGATCTTGAGCTCTGCATTACCCTGTGTCTTGATGCGTACTCCACCCGGACCGAAAATCTTCTCGGCAGGGCCAAGGTCAAAATGCATGTCGGTGAAATCGAACTTGCCCTTTTTGCTTGAGTTTTCCCACTCCTCGGTGTTCTTCTTCCTGAAGAAACTCTGCATGGATTTGCGTTCATGCCATTTGGCATACTCTTCGGGCGACAGCAGCAGTGGAGTGCCGAGCAATGCACCATCTTTCAAACGTGTGGCAATGGTGTATGTGCTGTCTTTCTCGTTGTATATGGTGTCGGTAACGATGTTGTCGGGAGTGTCGAGGTCGAGGGAACGGCGCTGTGTCTCTTCGAGATTCTGTGGCGTAGTCTTGGAGACCGGGTAACGTGCCTGCACGGTGTCCTGTATCTGCTCGGCTTTGTGTTGTCTTCTTACCGAATGGCGCATCAGCTCACTGCGTACGTTCTCCTGCGCAAGTATGTTCATACATGCGAAAAGAAGTGCCAATATTGTGAGTGTGCGTTTTGTCATCGTCTGTGTCTGCCTGTTTTAGAGTTGCTTTAGGGCAAGCTTTATCACCTGCTCGATAGTAGCTTGCGGCTCGCTCTTTACGATAGACTGGACAACCTTGTTTGTGGCAGCAGCCGGGAAACCCAACATTATTAGTGCCGAAGTTGCACCGTCGATGACATCGTTGTTGATTGTAGCAGGTGCAACAGTGTTGCCTGCAAAGTCGCTGCCGATACCCTTTATCTTGTCTTTCAGGTCGATGATGATTCTCTGTGCTGTCTTGAGGCCAATGCCCTTTACGCTCTTAATTGCAGCCTCATTGCCTGTGATTATGGCTTCGCACAACTCGTTGACAGTGAATGCCGACAAGATGGTGCGTGCAGTGTTGCCGCCTATTCCTGAAACCGATATGAGCAACAGGAAAAGTTCGCGTTCACTCTTGTTGCTGAATCCGAACAGCTGGTGTGCGTCCTCGCGGATAACTTCGTAAATATATAGCTTTGTATCTTTTTTGCCCTGCAGAGCGCTGTATGTGTTCAATGTAATGCTTGTCTCGTAGCCTACACCGCAGCACTCGATTATTGCTGTTGCCGGTGTCAATTCGGCTATCTCGCCTCTTAGGTATTCTATCATAGTATTAACTCATTTATGCTATTACAAAACGCATTTTTTCATGCTTTATTGTCGTTGCTGTGTTTTTTTATAATATAAAAGACACCCGAAGGCGTCTTTTTGGTGTATTTTTATGCTTTTGTCCTCTTGATTTCAAGCGTTTGGGTGCAGTGCTTTATGACCGCAGGACGGTGGGTGACAAAAATGAGTGTCTTGCCTATCTTCTTCTCAGTAAGTCTTTTCAGCATCTCCTGCTCTGTATCCTCATCGAGTGCCGATGTGGCTTCATCAAAAATCATAATACTTCCTGGACGCAACAGTGAACGGGCTACTGAAATGCGTTGTGCCTGTCCCTCGCTGATACCGCCGCCGCTCTCTGTTATGGGGCTGTCAAGACCGTCGGGCAACTCAAGTACATAATCGGCGCATGCTGTGTGCAGGGCCTCTCTCATATCCTCTTCAGTTGCGTCAGGATTGCCCATGAGAAGATTCTCCCTGATTGTTCCGCTGATGAGGCTGTTGCCCTGTGGAATGTATACGATATTTCCCCTTGTCAATGTCGATACGGTGTATCTTTCGTTACTGTTGTACAGTTTAATTTCTCCCTCTCGTGGCGTTGTGAGCGCAATTAGCAGTCTCAGCAGAGTCGTTTTGCCGGCTCCTGTTTCACCTACTATGGCTGTAATGCTTTCTGGTGGAAAATCGTAGCTGAAACCGTTCAGGATCTTGCGGCTACCCTCTTCGTACGAGAATGTTACATTCCTGAAACGCACTCCGGCAGTTTTGTCAAGCATGATATTTGCCCCTTGCTGTTCAAGCGGAATATCTTCAAGCTCATAAAGTCTTTCTGCAGCGGTGAGCGATGAGGCTATGCCGGGAATGTATTGGCTAAGGTTCATGGTAGGACGTTGTATGAGTCCTACAAGCTGCAGGTAAGCCGCCATTGTTCCGTATGTTATGACAGCGTCACGCAAGCCGGCTGTTCCCCATATGAAAGCTATGAGATAGCCTGCGGCAAATCCCGCCTGGATAAGCGTGAACGATCCGAGAGAGAATCGTGTACGACGCGAAATCTGCTCGTGCAGTTTGCCCTGCAACGCTTCAAGACGCTGTTCTGTGGAACTGTTCTGCTCCATAGCCTTGATTACCTCCTTGTGCTGGAGACTCTCCTGTAGCACCGATTGTATGTTGCTGTCGCTGTTACGTACTTCGCGATTGTATTTGCGCATTCTACGTATGTAGAAACGGCTTGCTATAAGGCATATCGGCAGGACTACAACAACTGACACTGCAAGTTCCCTGCTCATGCAGAACAGCAGACCGAATGAAGCAATCAACTGTACGAACACTACTATCGTTGAGGGAATAGTCTCGGTTATAAGTGTCGTTATGCTGCTTACATCACCCTCCAAGCGGTTTACAAGGTCACCTGTGTGGCGTTTGTAAAGGTGCAGCCAGTCACATTTCATCAGTCTTGCAAAAATCTTGAGGCGCAACTTGTTGCGTATCTTGTTGCCTATGACGGCATGTATCCAGCGGCTTACGGCACGCAATGCTATTTCTGTTGTCATCAGCGTGGCTATTATTATGCCGGTGGTCATCAATGAGCCTTCGGCAGCACCTGTGGCAATGTCTATCGCGTGTTTGCATGCAAGTACCCATAGCAACTGACATGCTACGTCTGACACTCCTATGACAATGTTGGCAATGGCCTGTCCTTTGGCATCCTTTGAGTTATGCCATAGCCATCGCAGTAAATTCTTTGTCGGTATGCTGTTTTCTTTCACTTTATAAACCAAATATGTCGCGAATATACAAAATCTATTTTACCCATGTTTTGATTTGACGCTTTTTATTGTCGTTTTATGGTTAATTTGGGAATATGGACTCTGTTTGATGTTCGATTTTCTTCACTTACAGTGAAATATTGAACTAAACTTTATATCTTTATGCCCGGTAAATGAAAAACATCAATCGTTATGAAAAAACATATAAGAACCTTTTTGGCGGTAATGTTGGCAATGACTATGTTCAATGCCTGTTCCAGCAACGAAAATTTCGATGAAAACGGCAAAATTGCAAATGCTTTCGAGCAACGTCGCAATCTTGTAGGTGGAAACTATTTCGATATCTTTGGGGAGTTGGACGGTCTGCGTCTCCAGGCAATGCAGTTCATGTATGCCTATATGCCGTTGCCCGACATTGCAGATTATCCTGCCGAATACCATTTGCAGAATGTCGATTATGCACTTAAGGCACGTGCCGAAATGCCCTGGGGAAAAACAGTTCCCGTCAGGGAATTCCTCCATTTTGTAGTGCCTGTGCGCGTGAACAACGAGAATATGGACACGAGCCGTGCCGTGTTCTACAACGAGTTGAAAGATCGCGTCCGTAATCTTTCGATGCACGACGCTGTGCTTGAAATCAACCATTGGTGTCACGAAAAGGTAACATATACTCCAAGTGACATACGTACAAGCTCACCTCTTGCAACTGTGCGTACAGCATACGGCCGTTGTGGCGAGGAATCGACATTCACTGTCGCTGCACTGCGTGCAATGGGTATTCCTGCACGTCAGGTGTATACTCCACGTTGGGCGCATACCGACAACAACCACGCATGGGTTGAGGCATGGGTTGATGGCAAGTGGCATTTCCTTGGTGCATGTGAGCCTGAGCCGGTGCTCGATCTTGCATGGTTCAACGCCCCTGCATCACGCGGTATGCTCATGCACACCAATGTGTTCGGTGGTTACGATGGTCCCGAGGAGGTGTTGAGTGTAACTCCATGCTATACCGAAATCAACGTCACTGCAAACTATGCTCCTGTGGTCACAACCGGTGTAAAGGTCGTTGATAAGGAGGGTAATCCCGTAAAGGCAACAGTGGAATTCAAGATATACAACTATGCCGAGTTCTATTCTGCCGCAACCAAGGAAAGTAATGAAAACGGCGAGACATCAATCACATGCGGTCATGGCGACATGGTTGTATGGGCTTCGAAAGATGGCAAGTTCGGTTTTGCAAAATTTACAGCCGGAAAGGATAGTGATGTTGCTGTTGTTCTTGATAAGGAACCTGGTTATACAGCAACACTTGAGATGAACATTACACCACCTAAGGAACGTAATACAATCCCAGCCGTAACTCCTGAACAGTCTGCGGAGAATGCACGTCGCTTTGCATGTGAGGATTCCATCCGCAATGCATATGTAGCAACATTCCCGACCGATGCATACGCTGCAGAGCTTGCTGCGGAACTCGGACTGGATACCGCTGCAGTGGCAACATTGCTCAAGCAGTCACGCGGCAATCATGCAACTATGGTCGACTTCCTGCGTGCTTGCCCTGCCGATGGTAGGGAAAAGGCAATGAGACTGCTGTTCTGCATATCGGAAAAGGATCGTCGTGACGTCTCCATTGATGTCTTGAACGATCATATCGTTGAGGCTCTCGAAAGCAACAACAATGCAGAATGGTTCTACAATTATGTTGTCAATCCACGTGTGAGCAATGAGATGATAACTCCATACCGCTCTTTCTTCAAGAGCGTCATTCCTGCTGCTGAGGCCGAAAAGTACAAGGCTGATCCTGAATTGTGGATAGAGTGGTGCCGTAACAACATCAAGGTCGACGGCACTTGGAATCCTTTGTCGCTATGCATGTCGCCTAAAGGCGTGTGGGAAATGCGTGTAGCCGATACCCATTCGCGTGATATATTCTTTGTATCGGCAGCACGTGCTATGGGAATTCCGGCGCGTGTCGACGAGGTTACCAACAAGACACAGTATCTGAAGGACGGCAACTGGACCGATGTCAACTTCGAGGCATTGGAGAGCAACAATGCTCCACAGGGTCAGGTCAAGGCATCGTTTGTCCCATCTGCGTTCATCGATAATCCCAAGTACTATTCACACTTCTCGATATCAAAGATTGTAGACGGCCGTCTGCAACTGCTGAACTACCCTGAGAATGCCACTTGGGAATCGCTGCTGAAAGACGGTAGCGCCCTCGATACAGGCGACTACTTTATGATGACAGGCACACGCATGGCCGATGGCGGTGTGTTGGCGCACCTGACATTCTTTACAGTAGAGGAGGGTAAGGAGAATAGGCTGCAGTATGTATTGCGCGAGAGCAATGAAAGATTGCAGGTGATAGGTGACTTCAATAGCGAGAATCTGTTCTATGACACAGCTGAACAGCGCGAACGCTCATTGCTTTCAGCTACTGGCCGTGGTTATTACATCATCGCACTTGTTGCACCGGGCAGTGAACCTACCAACCACTTCCTGCGCGATGTCATGCCATACAAGGACGAATTTGAGAAGTGGGAGCAGAAGATGGTATTGCTGTTCCGCGATACTAACGAGGCAGAACGCTTTGTGAACGATTTCCCCGAATTGCCGTCGACAGTGGTATGGGGTACCGATATCAACGACAATATCTATAACGAGATTGTTGCCAATATGAAACTCGAGAATCCTAACCGCCCGATAATTCTTGTTGCCGACACCTTCAACCGCGTGGTGTTCATGTCACAAGGTTATTCAATAGGCCTTGGCGAACAGCTGGTGAAGGTAATCAAGCAATTGAGCGAATAAGACAAAATACAGCCGATGCGCAAATAAACAGAGCGAGCTCCATATGGAGCTCGCTCTGTTTATGTCACTATGATTGTTATTATTTAAGTTTTATTCTGCAATTCTCGATGCTCTCTATTATTGCAAGCGACTCAACATGTATTCCTTTGTTGCGAAGCAGTTCTCCACCATTTTGGAATGCCTTCTCAATTACAAATCCCATTCCCACAATCTCTGCTCCGGCTTGTGTTGCAAGGTCTATCATTCCCAAAGCGGCATTGCCATTGGCAAGGAAGTCGTCTATAAAAAGGCATTTTTCGCCTTTTTTCAGGAACTCGTCGCTGATACATATGTTGTATGAACGGCTCTTGGTGAACGAGAACACTTCGCTCTTGAGTATTCCGTTCATGGTGCTCGGCACCTTTTTTTTTGCAAAGAGCATTGGGACGCCAAGCAGGTTTGCAACCATTATTGCCGGTGCTATGCCACTGGCTTCTACGGTGATGACCTTGTCTATCGCAGTGCCTTCAAAGCGTCTTACAAACTCTTTGGCTATCTCCATCATCAGTGTTGCGTCAATCTGATGGTTTATGAAGTTGTCGACTTTCAAAACACCTCCTTCGAGGCAACGTCCATCTTGTAGAATGCGTTCTTTAAGTGCTTTCATAATATGCTGTTTACTATTGCTCTTACTTCGTTTACATCGGTCTCCTTGCGTGCATATTCATCGCTGTCGCTGTTGCCCATGCTCACGCTACTGTTGCGGAACAGCATGCCGCTGCCCACGCTTTTGCGTGCCGATGCGTGTATTTCGTTTGCTCCTGTGGCTTTTAGTGTTTTGGCTGCATTTTTGCTGTTTACACCGCAACCCGGCATTATTATTATGCGGCCATTTGCCTGTTTAACAAGTTTACCCAGCAGTTCAATGCCGGCTTCGGCTGTAGGAGCCTGTCCTGATGTCAGCACTCTGTTGCAGCCAAGTGTGATGAGCTCTTCCAGTGCCTTTTGTGGATCGCGACACATGTCGAATGCGCGATGAAAGGTTACGCTCATGCCGTCTGCAGTATCAATCAGTCTTTTACATGTGACTGTATCGATATCGCCATCGGCGGTGAGTGCGCCAATGACAACGCCGTCAACTCCCAATCGTTTACATGTGCGTATATCCTCTTCCATGCAGGCAACCTCGTACTCGTTGTAAAGGAAATCGCCTCCACGTGGACGTATTATCACATTGAGTGTCAGTCCTTCGACTTTTCGTGCCTCGGCAATAAGTCCGGCCGATGGTGTTACTCCGCCCACCTCCAGTGCAGCGCACAGTTCAATGCGTTGTGCTCCGCCGTCGCGTGCAGCAACAGCACTCTCTACGCTTCCTGCGCAAATTTCAAGTATTGCCATCTTCTTTACTTAGTGATAAGTTCTACGATGTAGTCGATGCCTTCGGGTACTTCGTTGAACATCAGTTTTACGCCCTCTTTGCTCTTTAGGAACTTGACAGGCTGTTTGTCGCTGTATGTGAATGCTTTCTTTACTTTGCAATCGAGTGGTAAGAACAACTCTTTCTCTTTGCAGTCGAAGATATGTACGAACAAGCGGTTGCCTTTGCGTGTGGTTACACCCCATGGCTGTGCAGGAATGTCACCGGCTGTTGTGGCATATACAGTCTCGCCATTGGCACGTAGCCATTCGCCCATCTCCTTCATTCGTTCAAGGGCTGTTGCCGGTATCTCGCCGTTGGGCTGTGGGCCTACATTCAACAGCAGGTTTGCGCCCTTGCCCGATGTGCTTACAAGCAGTCTCAGCAGTGTCTCAGTGCTCTTGTAGTTTTGGTCAACAAGTTTGTAACCCCACATGCCGTTCATTGTCTGGCATGTCTCCAATGGCAGTCGGCTTACGTCCTGCCCGCTGAGTCCTGCTTTGTTCTCGCCCGGCAGGTCACGCTCAAAAATCTGAATATCCTCGCCTGGGAACGGTGTCTCGTGGTGGTTGTTACCTATGAGGCATGCCGGTTGCAAGCGGTGTATCAATGAATACTGCTCGTCAAGTTGCCAATTGAATGGTATGCTGTCCTGGTCGCGGTCCCATTTGCCGTCGAACCATATAGCACCAATCTCACCGTAGTTTGTAAGAAGCTCAGTGAGTTGTTTGTTCATGAAGTCGTAGTATGCAGGCCAGTCGGCTTTTGTCTTGTCGCGTCCTATAACTTTTGTTCCTGTGCGTCCCAAGGGGTATTCGTCGCGTGCCCAATCGATGTGTGAATAATAGAAGTGCAGTCTTATTCCCTGTTTGTGACACTCCTCGGCAAGCTCTTTGATTACATCACGTCCGAACGGTGTGGCATCTACAATGTTATAATCGCTCTGCTCGGTGTCCCACATTGAGAAGCTGTCGTGGTGACGGCTTGTGAAGCAGATGTATTTTGCACCTGCGTCCTTGATAGCAGCAACCCATGCCTTTGCGTCGAAACGGTGCGGGTAGAATGCATCAGCCGCCTTTGCATATTCATTCTTGTCAATAGGGTAGTTCTGTAAGTACCACTCGCCCTGTGCGAACATGCTGTATATACCCCAATGGATGAAGATACCGAACTTGCTGTCGGCAAACTCCTGTCTCGATTGCAGATTTTCCTGGGTAGGAACATATTGTGCCTTTACGGCCGATGGTGCGACAAACAGTAATGCCATTATCGCAGCCTGCATGATTCTTTTCATAAAATTCATATTGTGTAGTTTGTCATTTTATGCAAAAATATAGGAACAATGTGAAAACAACAAGTAAGAAGTTGTTTAAATTAATTATTTTATGCTACTTTTGTTATTGACGAAAAATTTTCCGGTTTTGTCATTGGCATATGCGAAGAACAATAACTTAATATAAAACCATATGAAAAAAACATCTCTTTTCTTCATTGCAATGCTTGCATTGCTTCTTCCGGTACAGCAGCTTGTCGCTGATGAACTGAAACCAACGGTAGACAATGTAACGGTATACCGTATTGAGAATGTAGCCAACGGAAAGTTCCTCTCCAATGGTGACAATGTAAATAACGACGCACGCATAGTCTTTGCCGACGGCAACACTGCAAGTGCCGGTCAGGAATGGGCCATGTATCCAACAGAAACAGATGGTGTTTTCTCGTTTGTAAATCCTACATCGGGAAAGGCGCTTGATATGGCTCCGGGTGTAGGCTATCCTGTACAATGGGATTATCAGCCTAATAACGTGAACCAGCGTTTCAAGATTGTTGCTCCTGGTGATGGTTATAACCGTATGGCAAATTCATCGAACCCATACCAGTACTTGGCGTTGTCCGATGACGGCTATCCAATGATGTTGACCGAATATGACGCAGAGGACATTCTCTACTTTTTCCATAATACAGGCAAGCAGTTCTCCCAAGCCAAGGTTTATGCAGGCAAGAGCTATGTGATAAGCAGTGTTGCGACAAAGAACGTGCTCACTGTCCCTGCCGGTGCTGAACCTGCGGCTCTCATTGACGTGAAACCCTATGTGGCAGGTGACGACACACAGACATGGAGAGCTTCTAACGGTAAAACAGGTTTGGTGTTGACTTCAAACAGTAGTAACCTGTCAATGGATATGTTCCTTAACGGTGACAGGACACCGCTTGTCTATACCACCGATATCAATAATGAGAACCAGAACGTAATTCTGGAGGATGCAGGTGACAACTACTTCTATTTGACAGGTGCATATAAAGGAACAAAGTTCTATATCAGTGTCAACGGCAGCAAGCTAATTGCTTCCACTGACAAAGATGGTGAGAACAGCAAGTTCTTCTTTACCGCTGCTGCAGGTCCAAAGGGTAATTATTGGGAGGACCAATATGTGTATGAGGAAAATAAGGAGACAGCTCACGCCACATATATTCCTTACACCTCAACAACAGCCATGAAATCTGATGTAAACTACAATAAGGCATGGCTTACTCCTGAAAAGGCCGATTATCTGTCGCTCAACGGTACATGGAAATTCAACCTCGTTCCCGAGCCGTCAGTACGTCCGGGCGAAGATGATTTCTGGGGCAATGATGCCGATGTCTCTGCTTGGGACAACATTGATGTTCCATCGTGCTGGGAAATGAAGGGCTATGACCTTCCGCTGTATGTGAATGTGGAGTATGCTTTCTTGAACAATCCTCCTTATGTAAAGAATAAAGTTGATGGTGTCGGTGACAACCCGGTAGGTTCTTATCGCCGTACATTCAATTTGCCTCAGGGCTGGGATGAAAAGAATGTGTTCCTGCATTTCGACGGTCTATACAGTGCTGCATACGTGTGGGTCAACGGCGAGTATGTAGGCTATACACAGGGCGGTAACAACGATCACGAGTTCGACCTCAGCTCATATGTGCGTACAGGCGAGAACAATATCTGTGTACAGGTGTTCCGTTGGAGCGATGCTTCGTATCTCGAAGGTCAGGATATGTTCCACATGAGCGGTCTGCACCGCGATGTATATCTCTATGCTACACCAAAGGCTTTTGTCCGCGACCACTATATCACAGCAGAACTCAACTCTGCATTTGATGGCGGCTCAATGAATGTTGCATTGGAGATTGACAACCGTGATGATGTTGTCGTGGAAAAGAATATCGAGGTAGAACTTGTTTCTCCTGATGGTAATGTCGTGGCTACAAAAAATGTGACGGTGGAATTGGCTGCAAATATCAGCGGTGTGAAGAAAAACGTGGCTTTTGATGCTCTTGCATCTCTTTTGCCATGGACTACCGAAACGCCAAATCTATATACAGTGGTTGTCCGTCAGAAAGATGCTTCGGGCAACGAGGAAATGGTGTTCTCTACAAAGTATGGTTTCCGTCATATCGAGATAAAGAACGGTGTTGTGCTCATCAATGGCCAGCGTGTATATTTCAAAGGTGTGAACACACAGGATACTCATCCTCTCTATGGCCGTACAATGGATATTGCAACTATGCTCAAGGATATTGAGCTGATGAAGCAGGCCAATGTGAACCTGGTACGTACAAGTCACTATCCACGTGCTGCCAAGATGTATGCGATGTTCGATTACTATGGCCTATATGTGATGGACGAGGCCGATGTGGAGTGCCACAAGAGCTGGACCGACAAGAAGGACAACAGCATCTCAAGCGATCCATCTTGGCAGGCTCAGTACGTCGATCGTACCGTACGTATGGTAATCCGTGACCGTAATCACCCTTCTGTTGTATTCTGGTCACTCGGTAACGAGTCGGGTATAGGTGTGAACTTTGATGCAACATACGCTGCAACAAAAGTCCTCGATTCACGTCCTGTACACTACGAGGGTTACTCGAATGTGAATTCTGCAAAGAATACCGATATGGATTCCAAGATGTACCCCGACCTTTCATACACACGCAACCATTGTAACAGCAGCATTGGCGGTGAACCTTTCTTCCTGTGTGAATATGCACATGCCATGGGTAATGCTGTAGGTAACCTGCAGGATTACTGGGATATAATCGAGGGCAGCAACTATGGTATCGGCGGTTGTATATGGGACTGGGTAGATCAGTCAATATACGATCCTCAGGCAATAAAGAATGGTCAGTTGATTAAGAACGGTTTCCCTGTATATACAACAGGATACGACTACCCGGGTCCTCATCAGGGCAACTTCTGCAACAACGGTATCATTACAGCTGACCGTGCATGGACAGCCAAGCTCACCGAGGTTAAGAAGGTTTATCAGAACGTGAAGTTTACATACGCCAACGGCAAGGTGACGCTTAAGAACAAATACAATTTTGTGAATCTGGCGAACCTGTTCGATTTACGATACACTGTTCTTTGCAACGGTGTTGTCGTTGAGGAGAAAACAGTTGCTGTACCTTCTGTAGCTCCAGGTGCTACAGTTGCCGTTAGTTTGGATATTACAACAGAATTCGAGGTTGGCAAAGAGTATGCTTTGAACGTGGAACTTCTCAAGAAAGATGCCGAGGATTGGTGCGAGGCCGGTTATCCTATGGCTATGGAGCAGTTCGTGCTTCAGGAGCGCTCTGCATTGGGATATGTTGCACCTGATGCCGAAGTGCTGACAGTGGACAAGAACAGCGGCTGCAAGGTAAGCAACAGCAACATAACATTTGCTGTCAATTCCAATGGTTTTGTTACCGAGTGGGTTGCCAATGGCGTGAAGGTTGTTGAACAGGGTAATTATCCTGTGTATAGCAATATACGCTGGATTGAAAACGAAAGCCCTTATGGCGAACATAAATTCGGTGACAATCAGGCAAGTATAAACTCTGCTACAGTGAGCAGTGCTCTCTCTGGCGATGACAAGACATGTAACGTGACTGTTAATGTGCAGCATAGCAAGTGTCCATATACAGTTACATATACCGTATACGCAAACGGTATTGTCGATATGAAAATCGACTACTCACCAAATGCGAGTGGTTTGCGCCGTATAGGTATCGACATGCTGTTCCCAGCAGGTTACGAGAATGTTGAATATTATGCAAAGGGTCCTTGGGAGAACTATATCGACCGTCAGACAGGCTCATTCCTTGGCCGTTATACAACAACGATAGATGATATGTTCGAGATGTATCCTCATCCTCAGTCACACGGTAACCGCATGGCATTGCGCGATCTTAAGATGTGGAATCCTGAAAATGGCAATACCATCAAGATAGAAACAGAAGGTCAGATTTCGTTCTCACTCTCTCACTACGACCAACGTCAGTACCTTACACCTGAGCTTCACCCTTGGGATCTCAAGAAGGACGATGTGGTATATGCTACATTCGATTATATGCAGCGTGGTTTGGGTAACGGAAGCTGTGGCCCAGGTACCGAAAGCCAGTACCATTGTATATACAACCAGAAAGTATCGCACAAGATGCGCATAAGCACAATAAACGGCAAAGAAACCGGTGTTGCGGAGGTTGGTGCGAATGCCTGCAAGGTTGAATATGACAAGGCTACCCAGGCTGTGATCTGTACAGGTATTTCCGATGTAAACGGTGTGGCTGTATATGATCTTGGCGGTATGAAGGTGGGAAGAGCTGCCGTTTGCGGTGACAATGTCGCTGTGTCACTCGCTGGTCAGCCACAGGGATCGTATCTTCTTGTCATCAAGCACGAAGGCTCTGTGCGCACACACAAGTTCGTGAAATGGTAATATCTTATTTATGATTCAATGCAGGTTCTGCACACGCAGAACCTGCATTGAATGTATGTTGTTTTGAATAGGGCAATCTTTATGGTATGGAATTGAATTTCTCCGGAATTATTATAGGTGTAGCCACATTCTTGGTTATAGGGCTGTTCCATCCGCTTGTGATAAAGGCGGAATATTATATCGGCGTAAAGAGCTGGTGGCTCTTTCTGTTGCTTGGTATTGTCTCGGGCGTAGCTTCGTTGCTGGTGAATGATCTCACGCTGTCAATTCTGCTTGGTGTGATGGCATTCTCCTCTTTCTGGAGCATAGGTGAGGTGTTCGAGCAGAAAAAAAGAGTGGAGAAGGGATGGTTTCCTGCCAACCCTAAGAAGAAAAAATAAGATTATGAAAAACTGTTCTGGAATTATATATGTAGTTCTGCTCGTTACGCTTTCTATGGCATTGGCTGTAACATATATTCCTGGTATAATGTTTTTAGGCTCGTGGGTAACTCCTCCTGTGGCGTTGTTCATAGGATTGCTTTTTGCAATTGTTTTCGGTCAACCGTTTCCTGATTTCAACAAGAAGATATCTAAAAAATTATTGCAATATTCAGTTGTGGGATTAGGATTCGGAATGAACATAGAGGCATCTCTCGCATCGGGAAAGGATGGTATGCTCTTTACCATAATCTCTGTGTTCGGAACGTTGCTCATAGGCTGGCTGATAGGGCGCAAATTGCTTAAAGTTGACAGGAATACATCTTATCTGATAAGTTCGGGTACTGCTATTTGTGGAGGTAGCGCCATTGCTGCTGTCGGTCCTGTCATAAAGGCAAAGGATAGCGAAATGTCTGTAGCTCTTGGCACTGTTTTTATTCTGAATGCAATAGCGTTGTTTATATTTCCGGTAATAGGAAAATCGTTTGGTCTTGATGAACAGCAATTCGGTACATGGGCGGCTATTGCTATACATGATACAAGTTCTGTCGTGGGTGCAGGAGCTGCATATGGAGAGAAGGCACTTGAGGTTGCAACCACCATTAAACTTACACGCGCATTGTGGATTATACCGGTAGCATTCCTAACCTCTTTTATTTTCCGTACAAAAGGCAGCAAGGTGAATATCCCGTGGTTTATCCTGTTGTTTGTGTTGGCAATGGTTGCGAATACGTATCTGTTGTATGATTATCCTCAAGTTGGCTCCGTAATAAGTGGTATTTCCCGTAAGTGTCTCACTATTACAATGTTTTTTATAGGAGCGTCGTTGTCGCTCAATGTCTTGAAGCAGGTTGGTGTCAAACCTCTTCTTCAAGGAGTCTTATTGTGGATACTTATAAGTGTCGGCTCTCTACTTTCTATAATGCTTCTGTAGAGCCTTGTTGCTTCATCGGGATATTCTCCAACCTCATTACCAGCGAGTCGCGCAGAATGGCGAATGCCTGCTTGTTCTCTTCGCTTACAGGTTTCTTGGGCTGTGACTTTATTGTCAATGGATTGATGGGCTTGCCGTTCTCATGAACGCGGAAGTCAAGATGCGGGCCAGTTGATAGTCCAGTTGAACCTACATATCCGATAACCTGCTTTTGCTTTACATAGTCACCTACCTTAAGTCCTTTGGCGAACTTCGATAGGTGCATGTATGTTGTGGTGTAGGTGCTGTTGTGGCGTATCTTTACATAGTTTCCGCCACCTTTGGCCTGATAACCCTTGTCGATGACCTTGCCGCTTCCTATTGCATATACGGGTGTTCCTACCGGTGCCGCATAATCCACTCCATGATGTGCCCTGCGACGTTTCAGTACCGGGTGCATGCGACTGTTCGAGAATTTCGATGTAATACGGTAAAAGTCGAGCGGTGCTTTCAGGAATGCGCCTTCAAGGCTGTTTCCATCAATATTATAGAACAGCTCTTCGCCGTCCTGTATGAACGGAATGGCATATACGAGATTACCTGATGCACAAAATGATGCAGCGTGTATCCTGTAGTTGTTCTGTGGTTTGCCCTCAACGTGTTCCTGGGCGTAAATTAGCCTGAAATTGTCGCCTTTCTGTACTCCAAAGAAGTCGATTGACCACCCGAAAATGTGTGACATCTGCACTGCGAGCTGTGGCGAGGCGTTGTTCTCTGTCATAGCTTCCCAAAGTGAGCTTTCTACAGTGCCGGCAACTTCGCTTTCGCGCCATTCACCGGGAATGATACCGACTGTGGCTTTGTAACTGTTCTGCAGTTCGAATGTTACATATCGTTTTGCACTCTCCTCATAAACAAGGTAGTGGTGTGTCGCTGTGCTGTCTTTGCCTATAAACAATGCGCATACCTGTCCGGGGCGTATTCTTCTTGCATCGAATATGCTGTCGGGGCACTGTGTGAGTTCATATATCTGTTTTGAAGTGAATCCGAAGCCGTACAAGACTTCTGCAAGTGTCTGGTTGGGCTTGATTGTATCGTAATTGATGGTGTAGTCATCAATAGGCAATCCGTATTTCAATATCTTTTCAGGCTTTACCTCTTCTGCAGAAATTTCCTCTGTGATATCATTTTCGCACTCTTTCGATGGAGCAAGCAATATCATAGATATGGCGACGGTACATAGCAGTGCTATGATTGTTATGACGGTTTTCTTGTTTGTGATTTTCATGGAAAATATTTTGTTCCGCAAATTTACGAAAAACGGGCGAATAAATGGGCATGATATAAAAATAATGGCAACCCTTGATTGTCAAGGATTGCCATATTTAGTGTGTTAAGGTCCGGTTATTTTACAATAGCCTTCTTGCCATTGATGATGTATATTCCCTTTGGTAAAGTATTCAACTCATCAGCATTCACTGTATCCATAACCTTGACACCTGTGATGTTGTATACAACCCAACTTGTTTCACCGTCAACAATGATCTCTTCTACATCTGTCTCGTTCTCAACAATGTATTTGAGTGTCATACCCTTTACTGCGTTACCGTTTCTGTCCTCGAAGAAACCGTCTGCAATCTCAAGAATGTATGTTCCGTTCTTGGTGACAGGCTCTGAAACTTTGATGGCTTTCTGCTCCTGGTTGACGTGGTCGCTGTCGCTACCGTCCTTAAGGCTTGTAACCTCTATGGCAATAAGCTCACTGCTTCCTTCACGGTATAGTTTTGCAGTTTTTGCTCCGTCTTCGCTCTGGTTCACAATCTTGCTGAATGTAAAGAGAATATATTTCAGTGCCTCAATCTTGCTGCCGTTTGCAGGGCTTACCGACAATACCTCGGCAGGAGCCGCATCACCTGTATGTGTGTATGTGCAGATGACATGCTCATATCGGCTGATGCTTGGCATTGGGTATTTGATGTCTGATGGGTTCAGATAAATATCACCTTCAATGATAATCTCAAGTGTAATGTTGTCCTCTGTTGCTATAGGTGTGTCTATAGTGAACTTCAATGTATTGTTGTTGACCTGCTGACATTTGTATGTCTTGTCAATCTCGTAGCCGCCCTCTTTCTTTGCAAGTCCGACTGCCTTAAGCTTGAAGTTTTCTGATGTCGCAATACCCTCCTCGCATGTGATGACAATCTCCTGCAAACCTTTTACTGTGCTGTTGTTTTCAGGAGTTATCGTTGCCTTTGGGTATTCACGAAGCATATGGAGCGATGGCAATACCATATTGCCTGTAGCTGCTGTGTAGCAACCGAACTTACCTTCATCGGCAACGTAGTAAATTGTGCTGTTTCCATTCTTGATCTCTGCTTTGCCGTTATTGAAAGTAATGTTCCATACGGCACCAGTTGCAGGTTTCTCTTTAGCAAAGAAGAACTCGTTCGATGTGCTGTTTACATACATATAACGTCCGTTTGTGTCCTGTATGGTGTAACCGCCGTTGCTGGCAGTGAATGTGAAAGCATTGTATTCGGCAGCTTCGTAGCACTTTTCGTTCTTGGTTGCCTTATGGTCGTTCAGGAAACCGTTTGTAATAGTAGGGTTAAGCGCATCTGCAATGCTGTCATTGGCAAATAGGGCATATTTGTTGCCGTTTGCAACTGTTGTTGCAAGGGTGTAAGGTTTCTTTGTCGAAACAATATATATGGTCTCTACAATGTCGCTCTTGTATACCGATTCTCCGTCGACTTTTACAGCCATCGCCTTTATGGTATTTACTGTTATGCTGTCAGTCAAAATCGGATTCATCTGATAACCCTTGCTACATTTTGTTGTTCCTACGCGTGGATCACTGTTGTAGTCCTCGTAGCTTGGTTCAGTACCGTCTATTGTGTAGTAAAGCACAAGGCTTTCGTCTTTTGTTTCAGCAGTGATCTCTACCTTATTTGTATATACAACATCAATAGGTGTTACAAATACAGGCTCTTCGATATCAACCATGTCCGAAGGCAACTCATATTCAACCTCTATCTTGCTTACGTAGTATGCTCTCTGTTTTGCGCTCCAGCTGATTGTAATATCGCCCTGCTCCTTGCACTCGAATTTGTATCCTGTACTTGTTCCGGTAAGTGCATACTCCCCAGAAGTGGCGTTGCCCGCCTTTATGGTAAGCTTTGCATCACCTGATGACGCTATGCAACTGTGTACCGTTACGCTTTTGATTGTGTAATCCTTAAATGCTGAGGTGGTCAGCGAAAAGCTTGGACATACGGCACTTCTGCTGCCCAACTTTATACCTTTTTCCTTGTTCCATGTAATGCTGGCTTTGCTTGATGTCCACTCGATTCCGCTTAGTGAGGCCTTGCCTCCGTTTTCGTCAAGTTCTTTATCTTTGAATGTGTGTGTGTAGGTCTCGGCATTCATGCCAATAGCAAAAGTAAGAATACCGATGATTGAAAGTAAAAATCTTTTCATACGAATATTATTTATGTTTTTTTGTTTACAATGAATCAATAATCATTTCTTTGAGACCGCTTCCAGGTTTTGGTGCAAATGCCGATACAATCTTACCCTCCTTGTCTATGACAATATATCGTGGCACACTGCTTACAAGGTATTTCTCCTCGAATTGCGTTGTTGCGCTTCTGTCTGGAGTGAGGTTGAGCATGCTGCCCATGTTGTGCTTATTGATCGCGGCAAGCCATTTTGCCTTAAGCTCGTCACTGTCGGTCGAAACGGTGAAGAACACAACCTCCTTGTTGTTCTCGAACTCTTTGATAAGTTCCATGAACTTTGGCATGTTCTTAAGACAACTGCTGCACCATGTAGCCCATACATCAATAACAATGACTCTGCCCTTGAAGTCTCCGATGGAGTATCTTTTTTCATCTTTGTCCTTGAATGTAACATCCGATGCCTGAGCACCCGGCATGATTGACGTGAATATGTCGTATTGCGAAATGACTTTGCTCTTCAGCTTGCTCTCGGCAACATTATTCTTTATCAATGGCAGTATTTCAAGCAACTCCTTGTTGCAACCGCTGTTTGGCAACAGATGTGATAGTCTTTTCAGAAAGGCAGTGTGCAGGGCATCGTTCTTGTATGCGAAAACCTTGTTCAGCTTAATATAATCGTTTGCATTAAGGCTACGTATAGGAAAAAATACAGTCATCTCCACTCCGTCGCGCGATTCGTCGAAACTGCAACCGCGTTTCATGGCTTGCAAGGTGAAATAATGGTCGGCAAAACGCCCGGCATTGTGTTCTGTCATGAATCCTGCCACTGTCTCATTGTCAAGCTCAATCTCAATAGCATGCTTCGGTAACCTGGTAATGTCCTCGTTCTTTCCCCTGCATTTGAACATATATTCTCCGCTATACCACACATAGTTGCATGCATTCAGTATGTGTAGCTCTTTCTCTTTCTTGCTTATTGATTTTTTTGCAGTTGTATATGTGTCGATAATATCCTGTGCGCAAGCAAACTCCCTGTTCCACAAGGAGTCTGTTGCCTGCATGGCATTGCCCGCAATAGCAAGCATTACCAAGAGAAAGAATATGAATCTATGTCTGCTCGTTGTCATTTATATTGTTATTCTTGCTTCATACCGTATGCTATACCTATGAGGTCGATACCGTATTTTTCTTTTATGTAATTTACAACGTAATCGTATTTCTCCTTTATCAATGTATTCTTTTGTGTGTTGTATCTCTCATGGAACTCTTCCGGTGTAAACCACATGGCGTTCATTATATATGCTTCGAACATGTCACAAGTGTAGTTTACTTTCTTTGTCCAATAGTCGGGGTGCAGCCAACCTTTGGGGTGAGTAATCTCTTTTACGATTTCTGTAGTTCTTCCTGTGCCGAATTTTGACTCTAGAACATCGACATATCCGAGAGTGTAAAGTCCGTTTTCGCCCTCCTTGTTGTCGATGTATACCTTGTCGCAGTTATCATGAGTACCATCGATACATTTGCTGTCTTTGTTCATGCTGTAGTCTGCCCAGAATTCATCGGGAGATACAATATCGCCCTTTTCTATTGAATTCTCTATGACATTTGTCATGAAAATACAGCGCAACTGCTTCATGGCATATTCCGAATCATTACCATTGATGACGCTGTCAGGTATGCTGATAGCCCAATTGTCGAAATCGCCAAGCTTGATGATCTTGTTTGGGTTGGTGTCTGTTCCTTGCGGAGCATTCTCCTCTGCATTTTCGTTACCTTCTTCATCGTCCTCTTCTATGACACGTGGCTCTGTACGCAGGTTGTTTATCATGTATATCTTTACCGGGAATGTCGATTTCGCAAATTCCTTTGTTATGTTCGGGAAGATATAGTTCTGGAAGAATCCCACATAGTATGGCAGATGCTCTATAGGCAAATCCCATGCTCCTTTGTCGCGCTCGGCACTGTCGCCGGCAACGTAAATGTCACCGGTTCCTGCCGATACCCATGTGCGGTTCATGTCCTCTTCGGTAACGTCCTTGTACAGCAGATATACACCGAACTCATTCTTGATGTCTAATATTAGAGAGTCGTATTCGCTGTTGCCTTGTGGGAAACCACCGCGTATCGGAGAGTAATTTCCTGAAGGTGTGATAACGTCCTCGTTATCGCGACATGCTACAAAAGCAACCAGAATGGCTATTGCAAACAGTGTTATTCTAAAAAACTCTTTCATATTGAGTATCTCGTTTTTATTTGTTGTCATTTCTTTTCATAAGTACGCTTGCCGGGAAGCTCGTTCTGGACGAGTTTACTGTTTTCCTGCATAGCTTCATCGGGAATAGGTACTGTGTACATCAGGTCCTTCTCGGTCAAACGGTAGGTATGGCTTTCGGTTGAGCTTGTATGCCATACGTGTGTAATCTCAGGCATGCCCCAACGGCGCAGGTCGAACCAACGGTGGCCTTCGAAGCATAGCTCTCTTCTTCTCTCTTTCTTAATGAATTCGATAAGCTCCTGCTGGTCTGTTATTTCCACCTCAAAGTCATCTTCCGGGTCGTATCTCTTCTCGCGTAATGCGGTAAGAGCCTCAGCGGCTTTTTCAATGCCGTCTCCACCCATGTTTGCCTGTGCTTCGGCAAAGTTCAGATATGCCTCGGAGAGGCGCAGACAACGTCCGAATACGCCTATGGCATTCTTTGGCAAATAATATTGTGTTCCGACAAGAATCTTACCGTATGCCATGTCCATGTACTCGCTGTTCTCGACCGGTGCTTTGATGATGTATCTTTTCAAGCGCAAGTCAAATTCATCGAATGTGCTTTTCAATTCTTCCGATGCCTGGAAATATGCATGCATCTTCTTGTTGCCATTGTTGGGGTTTGCCGAGTTTGTGCTTTGGCATGTCCATGCGAACATGTCTTCGGGGCTACCGTATGGCCAAATTGTTTCAGGAGAATCGTATGTGGGGTAGTACATGTATTCAGCCGCTGTCGATGAAACATTGTTCAGGTCCAAAAGTCTGAAGTTTCTGTTGTTCATTACCTGCTCAGCGTATTCGGCAGCCATGGCCCAGTTCTCCATGTAAAGGTATGTACGCGACAGCATCAGTTGTACCATTGGAAGGCTTGTGCGGAATTTGGGCTTCCACTGCTGTTCCTCAGGCAACAGTTTGTATATCTCTTCAGCAGCGTGCAGGTCCATCAATATCTGTGCATACACCTCTTCAACGGTCTTTCTTTGCAGATAGTCGTCGCTCTCTTCAATTCCGCTCTGCAACTTGAGGGGAACACCCAAGGCTTCGCGGTTATGGTTGTATGGTTGTCCAAATATGTTGACAAGGTTGAAATAATAGAAACCTCTCAATGCCAAGGCCTGTGCCTTTACAATGTTTATCATCTCCTCAGTGTCTGTTACTTTAGGCAGGTAGTCAAGAACTGCATTTGCACCAAGTATGAGTTCGTAATATTTCTCATAAATGTTTGTATGTCCTGCATTTGCCTTTTCCATCATGCTGAACATATCGGGTTGCCAGCTGAAGCTTGCAAGGTATTTGTCCTCCTTGAAATCTTCCATAGGAACCTGATACGGAGCTGCCTCCACGTCATCGTCCAACAGTGCGAGGAATGTGTTGAATCCACCAAGATCGTTACGCTGGTATGCTTCACCGAGCAAAAGCTCGTTCAACGAGGTTGCATCTTTGGGAACGAATTCGCTTTTTGAATTCGGTTCAAGAAAATCGCCACACCCGGCAAATACGAGTGATAGAGATGCTATGATAAATAATTTGTTTGTCAGTTTCATGTTATACTGTCTTTTATAGTCCGATGCTGAGTCCTAATGAATATATTCGTGGCTGGATACTGTATCCTAATTCAGGGTCATATCCCTTCCACTCTTTGCTTGC
Source organism: Bacteroidaceae bacterium (assembly GCA_017555585.1). Classification (GTDB taxonomy): domain Bacteria; phylum Bacteroidota; class Bacteroidia; order Bacteroidales; family Bacteroidaceae; genus HGM04593. The sequence goes on along the minus strand of JAFZGA010000016.1, from coordinate 17,161 downwards.
AATAACAAAAAGGTTGTTTACGTTGGCACTGATCTGTATGTGTGAGAGCTTGATTTTCTTGCATACCTTTTGTGGAACGCTGTACGACAATGACATCTGTGTACAGCGAAGGAATGAAGCGCTGGCTACTCTTGTGTCCGATTGTGCCCACATTGAATATATATTGTCGTATTGACCGTTAGGCAACCATAGGTTGTACAAATCCTTTATAGATGTGTATAGAGCCGGAATGTTTGTATGTACCTCATCTCCGGGCTTTTTCCAACGGTCGTTCAGCTCTTTCGACAAGTTGCTGTATATATCGGGCATCTGACCGTATGTGAATGTAGAGTAGGGGTTAGGCAAACGTTTCTTTGCTCCGAGGTTTGTTGCAAAGTCTATGCCCAGATTGAAACTCTTCCAGCGTAGGCGGGTATTGAAACCGCCTGAGAAGTCCGGCTCGCTCTGTCCTGAATATATAAGGAATGTTGTGGGGTTGACACTTCCGTCACCGCCTGGATCTTCGTATGATGCATTCTCGAATGTCGGGTAGCCGTTCTTTGAATTCAGGCCAGTGAACTTGTATGACCAGAATGCCGACAGAGGATATCCTTTCATTAATGGGCGAGTGCTGTTGCCGTTCAGGTAGTCGTAGTGTGTGAGCTCGTCAGCCTTTGCCGTGCGGTTGTCAGTCTCTGACTTGTTCCAGTTCTTGCCGGCATTTATACCTATTGTCCATGCAAAGTCCTTGGTTCTTACTGGAGTGTAGTTCGCACTGAACTCTATACCACTGTTGTATATGAGGCCACCATTCAAAGGCATGGAGTTCATACCGTATTCCTCGGCTATGTCCTGACGAATGATTGCATTACTGCGTCTTATGTAGTATTCGGCATTCATTGTTATGCCAAATAGTGAAATGTCTGTACCAAGGTTAAAGCTCTTGGTACGTTCCCATTTGAGCTGGTTGTTAGGGAGGCTTGATATGGTCAGGTAATATTCGTTGTAGCTTTGCAACAATCCCTGATATGTTACAATCATTTCCGGGCTTATTGAATTTACTACATTTCCCTGGATACCGTATGTCGCACGAATATTGAATTGTTCAAGCCAAGGTAAATATTCCATCATGAATGGCTCCTGCGCCATTTTCCACGATGCACCGAACGACCATGTCGGGTCGAACTGCTTGTTTACATCCTGTCCAAAACGGTTTGAAGCGTCGGAACGCACGTTCATGTTGATGACATAACGGTTCATGAACGAATAGGCCATTGTTCCGTAGAACGACATGTAGTTTGTTACAGTCGATGTCTTGCTCCACGCACCCTCGTATAGTGTCCACAAGGCTCCCCAACCAATGCTCACATCGCTGCCTATAGGCTTGAAATTCTCGGGTAGGGTAGGTGAAATCAGCTTTTCGCCACGTTCCGGTACATATCCCCATAGGGTGTTACCGGTGCTTTCTCCGGTAGATGAACGCACCTCCATACCTGCCATTGCTGTCAGGCGATGGTTCTCGTTGAATTCCTTTGAGAACTGCAGGCTGTGCGAGGTACTGTATGATACGCTCTGTGAGTTGCCTTGGCGTAGTACGCCACCGTATGGCATGAGGGCTGCGTTGTATTTGTCCGATCCTGCCTCTTCGCTTCCGTATGCATATCCGCGATACAGCCTCTCAATGGCAGACGATTTTTCTCCCTGGAAGCTTTCGCTGTTGTTGGTGTTCAATGCGACGCTGGCCCTTCCCTGATATGTCAGGTATGGCAGAATCTTGTATGACACATTTGCTGAAGCATTGAAATTGCTGCCACAGTTCAATGAATATGTGTTCTCCAATTCGTTGAAGACATTGTATGAATACTGGTTGTTTGCTCCAAGCTCTGTGTTGTACTGATATGTGTAATACTGTGAATAGTATACGGGGTCACCATTGCTCTCATATGCAGGAATGGCTCTGCTGGTGTTCATTGCATATGTATATGGGTTGACACCTGCATATCCATAAGAATTCCTTACGCTACCGTTGAGCTGTACGTTGATGTCCAATTTGTCGTTTATATGACTGCTGATACTCAAACGTGTTGTGAGCTGGTCGTTTTCGTTACCGATTTCCATACCTTTGTTGCTCTGATAGCCAACCGAAGCGTTGTAAGTGAGTTTTTCGGCTCCGCCCGAAATGCTCAGGTTGTGGTTCTGGCTCACAGAATTGCGTGTCAGCAGTTCAAACCAGTCGGTATTCTCGGTTTCAAGACGTTGCAGATATGCCGAAAACTCTTCTTCAGATATCATGCGCTTGTTGAACATCGCCATCAATCCCTCATAGGTGTATATTTGCGGTAGAGGGTTGCTCTGGTATCTTACTCCGGCTTCGTATGCCTCCTTGCTGAACTGTATGCGCTCGTATGAGTTCATGAAGTCGTAGTCGCTATAAGTAGGACGCTCTCTTACCGAGACATTGGTACTGTAGCTCACATTTACACGTCCGGGAGTTCCTTTCTTGGTTGTAATTACAATTACACCGTTCGAAGCCTTTGAACCGTAAATGGCAGTTGCCGATGCATCTTTAAGTACCGTTATGTTGTCGATGTCCTGTGGGTTCAGCCATGAAATCTGGTTACCGATAAGCTCCTTCATGTCGCCGGTAATTGAAGAACTCATGTCAATGGACAGCGCATCTTCCTGTATTACACCGTCTACAACCCATAGAGGGCTTGTGTTTCCAAGTATTGTCGATGTACCGCGAATTGTGATTTTTGGTGTCGCGCCTACACGCGCCGAAGAGTTCACTACTGTCATGCCGGCAATTTTACCTTGAAGCATCTGGTCGATGCTCTGATAGGCTGGCATCATGATGTCGTCGGCCTTTACGGTTGTGAATGCTCCAACCATATCCTTACGGGGCAGGCGTGCATAACCGTCCTCGACAATCGTTACCTCTTCGAGCATTGCCTCGTCTGGCAGGAGCTGGATATTGAGAAGTGTGTTGAGCTTGTCTTTTGTCAGCTTGATGATTTTGTCCTTTGAACCAAGATAGCTTACAATAATCTCGTAGTTACCGTTTTTAAGCTCTATACCTATTTTGAATTCTCCTTCGATACCGGTGCTTGTTCCTTTGACCATTTGTTTGCCGTTCATAATGACGACAGAGGCGCCGGGGAGCGGTTCTCCAATGTCATCAACGACAACACCGGTTACGTAGCTGCTTGTCTGTGCCCACAACTGTGTGGTGCAGGTAAAGCATAAAATTATAGTTAAAATCCTGATTATTACCAATTTTGCTTTCATGGTTATAACGGTTTGTAAATTCCCTATTCTATTAATTTTGCTAAATTAATGTTATTTTTTGATATTAGGGCAATAATAAGGTAGGAAAATGATAAAGTGGCTATGTTAAATTTTTATTGAAATGTTTTGTATTTTGTTATTATGCTTTTAAAATTGTGTTTTTGGTAGCAAAAAGTAATTTGGGTATTCTCCGTTTCTTCGATATATTTGACAGTGTACACCTTATTATATTAAGCAAATAATCCTGTTGAAGACATTTTTTCATTAAAATTGCTTCTATTCTCGAATTTTGTTTGAAAAAACCGAGAAATCTCTTAATTTTGCAACCGCCTTGAAAAAATAGGGTAAAATAGACAAATTAAAACATGTTGGTTTTGCGTTGCAGAGCCATTCTTTTTTTAAAAAACAGCACGATGAAAAAGATCCTTACAATCATAGCATTGTTTGTAGCCATGTCGGCAACCGCTCAGAAAGTTCGTTTTGATATAAAATTCATTTCTGAGGAATCAGGAGTTTCTAAAGTTCTTGTACAACCTTTGAATATTAATGAGGAGTCTAAGACAATTGTCATGCGTGAGAAGGAGGGGCATTTCGTGGGAACTGTACAGGCGTCAAAAATCGGCTTCTACAACTTGGTGATTGTTAGGAACCAGTCGCAGTTGCTGGTGCCTATATATGTAACTGATGCGAAAAATGTGTCGCTTGATGTGAAAATAGATGGTAAGGCCTATTTTGTTGAGAACAGTGCCGATAACCGTGCTTTGACAATTTTGGGTGCAAAACTCAATGAGCTTGACCGTAGCCTGTGGTTGCAGGAGGGAATGAGCGGTGATCAGATGAAAGAGCTGATGTTGGGTTATGAAAAGGCGCTTGATTCTGCAAAAGAGGTACAAGGTGTATCCAAACCAGTTGTCGAATATATGAACGTTATGGCATATGTACGTGCGTTCAATGCATACAAATCGATTCCTCGTGCACAGGGCATTTCAATGACATCTATACCTTTCAGCCGTAACGATGTGCTCCCGCTCCCCGGTGAAGTGCTTGACAATGATTACACTTCGCTTTTCTTTGCCGGATTGCAGATAATCAAGGACGAACTTCCATCGTTGCCATCGTTGCTTGACCGTTTGGCAAACCTTTATGCAGCATATGGAAACAATGCTTTGCGTACAAGTGTTGCAATATCGATAATGAAAGAGTATATTACCAATTATAACTATTCCAATGATTTCGAAGGCGGTCTTGCGATTGTGAAACGCGCTACTGAAAAGTATGGCCTTCCTGCAGTTTTTGTTGATGAGTTCATGAAGCGTAAATCGACAGTGCCGGGTGCACCATTCCCGGAAGGTGTGAAGCTTGTTGATGTGAATGGCAAGGCTGTAGATTTCAGTCAGTTCAAAGGCAAATATGTATATATTGATATGTGGGCTTCGTGGTGCGGTCCATGCTGCAAGGAGGTTCCGCATTTGCAGCAGCTCGAAAAGGAATTGAATAATGACAATGTGGTCTTTGTGTCTGTATCATCGGATAAGGATGAACAGGCATGGCGCAACAAGATGGTTGAGCTGAAAATGCATGGTCATCAGTTGCTCGATATTGACAATACACTCGGTGATGCATTGAATGTCAAGGGAATTCCTTTCTTTGTCATATACGATAAAGATGGTAATTTGCATACATACGGTGCTTTACGTCCAAGCACAGGCACTCGCTTGAGAAGCATGCTCGAAGGATTGAAATAAATCTGTTACATTAATAAAATTCATTTTTGACAAAATATTGCCAAAAATGGAAAATAGTTGGCAAATTGTTTTATAATTTGCCAAACTTGTTCTACTTTTGCGCCCAATCGCAAAATAGAAGTGAATAAAATATCGGAAACAAATAACTGATTATAAACAACAAAATTAAATTTTATGAAGAAAAATTACTTTTTTGCTTTATTTGCAAGCTTGATGCTGTTTATGGCAATGCCTGCAAATGCTCAGGTCGAAAGTATGGCGGACCTTTATGGTACATACAGATTTACTGCAACAATTACTCCAACAGAGGCAGGTGCTGCTTATGCTGATTTTTGGTCGGAAGAATGTGAGGTTGTAATTACAGAAGAGAGTTCTGGTTGGTATTTGGCTTCAATCAATAATTTTTTGGGTGCTGATTACAGTCCTTCTGTTTCTGGTTTCGATGCAACAAACCACACTTTTACTGTTAACAATCCAAACGGAAACTACAAGTACTGGAACGATATGTCTGGTTACAACGGTGTGACAGATACTGAAGGTACTGGTATCGGTATTGCAGATGCATATGCAATGCAGTTCAGTTTTGATCCTGAGACAAAAGAGATAACAATCCCCGATTTTACAATTGCTGGTTTTGCTTGGCCTGCAGGTGAGTGTGTTACAACTATCTATGCAAATGTTACAAACGTAAAGATGACTTTGATTCAGGCCGAAAAAGTTGAAATTCCTGATATTACCGGTCAGTGGACATTTGCTGGTAGCTTGAGATATCCTGACAAGTCTCCAAAGAGCTTTACTGTTGATTTGGCGCCTTCAGACGCTACTATGAAGAATTGGGATGCTACAATTACTTTCGAGGGTTTTGAGAGTGCGGCAGTTACATTGCCTGCAACATTTGACGGCTCTTTGTTGGAAATTCCATACGACAACCTTGTTCTCTCTGAAAAAGACAGCATCCGTTTGGGTACAAGAACATCTGCAACAGAAAAGAAAGGTTCTCTTGAGTTTAAATATACTTCGTCTACAGCTATGATGCTTTGGAACTATATCTATGTTCGTAAGGACACAGTCAAGGCTAATGCTGATGGCGAGATGGTTGAAGGTGGTGTGACATATCAGGTATTCGAGGGTGATGCATACATTACTCGTGAGGATCCAAACGCTTATGATTGGTCAGGTACATATAATGTAACAGTTCCAGTTGAAGGTTGTGATGTATTTGATGAGTCAGAGATGTTCCCAACAGAATTCAATATGGTGATATCAAAAACTGCAGCCGGTTTCTCTATTACCGAGTTTCTTGGCTTTAACGATTATTATGTAAATTATCCTCTTACAGTAAGTGCTGACGGCAAGAGTGCCGAGGTTGCTCTTACAAGCTATTATGGTCCTGCTATGTTGAAATATGTAGGTGAGGTTGATGGTGATTATTTGTATTATGTGCTTTCAGACGGTAATGGTGAGGCTACTTCTTTGAAGTTGACTTTGCAGGATGACGGTTCTATCGTTCTTGGTGATTTCTGTGTTCAGTCTTGGGCGTGGATGGCGAATGCATACAATCCATACGTGTTGATGTCATCTGCTAAGGCTAAAAAGGAAGTTTTTGATTGGGCAGGTACATATGTAGCAACATCAAATGTTGTTGAAGAAGGTGGTTCAAATAATTTCTCTTCTGAATTCGAGATAGTAGTTGAACAAGCTACTGATGGTTCATATCTTGTGAAAAATGTTATGGGATATGATGTTTACACTCTTAACCAAGGCTTTTTCGCGCTGAATGTAGCTGAGGATGGAAATAGTGCAACCATTGATCTTGGAGCATATTATGGTTGTCTGTTCTTGACAGGTAAATATCCCGACTATTATACATTGAATGATATTAATGGCGGTGTAAGTTTGCTTAATTTGGTGCTTAATGCAGACAAGACAGTTTCTGTTGATGATTTTACAGTATACTATTTGAATTATAGCACATATGCATCAACCAAGTGCGCAACATACTCAAATGTAACTCTTACAAAGAAGGCTGTGGATACTGCTATTGAGAATGTTGTGGTTGAGAACAAAGCTGTTGAGGGTATCTTTGATATGCAGGGTCGCAAGATTGATGCTATCGCTGCTCCTGGTCTTTATATTGTAAACGGTGTCAAAGTGTTGGTTAAGTAAGTAAGACATAAAGTTTACTTTAGGTCTTGCAACGAACACTAAACAGTTCGCGCGTAGCGCAAAGTGTTGGTCAAGTAAGACATGAAGAATAGACTGACACTTTATATACAAAAAACAGAGATTGCTTTTGCGATCTCTGTTTTTTGTGTAGGTATATGCGTAAATGATGTGCATAAATATATAATATTTATATAATTCTATTAAAGTGCGTTCCGCTTTTTGTGGTACACACTTTTTTTTGTAATTTTGCACTCTGTTTGTAAAATGAGATAATAGACGAATTTTAAATATTAAAGAGTAGATAATAAATGAACAAAGTGAAACAAACAACAACTATTATTGGCAAAATGTTTACGGTTTTGCTGTTGTTGCTTTTTGCAATGCCTGTTCTTGCTTCGGAATCGACCGTTGGCGCTCCAATGGGTGATGAAGTAGTTAAGAAAGGTGTGACAGTTTATGGAGTTGTCGTTGACAAAAAAACAGATGAGCCTTTGATTGGTGCGTCTGTTGCAATATGGGTTGGCGACAAGATGATCACCGGTGTTTCAACCGATATCGAAGGAGCTTTCCATCTTGTATCAGAGATTGAGGATTTCGAGTTGCGTGTATCGTATATAGGATACAAGGATTTGGTTATCGACTCAAACTCACGTAAACTCACCGCAATGCGTATTGAACTTGAGGAGGACGCAAACACTCTCAGCGATGTCGTTATTACCGGTTTTGTAACAAAAAACAAAGAGACATTTACCGGTTCGGTAACCGAGGTGTCGGGAATGGAACTCCGTCAGGTATCTGGAACAAATCTTATAGGTGCCATTTCGGCGCTTACTCCGGGTATGGCTATGGTGCAGAATACAAGCCAGGGCTCAAATCCGAACCATACTCCTGAACTTGTCTTGCGTGGTATGAGTTCTTTCTCGAACAGCGGTCAGCAGGTCAATCAGCCTACAATTATTCTCGATGGTACTGAGATCTCAATGCAGGATCTGTACGACCTCGACATCAATGAGGTTGAGAAAATTACAGTACTTAAGGACGCGTCGGCAACTGCGCTCTATGGTTCTAAGGCCGCGAATGGTGTCATTGTGATTTCGCGTAAGCCTATTCTTGAAAGTACAGTGCGTGTCCAGTATAATTTTACCGGAAATCTTCAGTTCCCGATCTTGAGCGATTATAGTGTCCTTTCTGCTGCCGAGAAGCTTGAATATGAGCGTTTGGCTGGATTGTACGATGCCAAAGGTGCTATAAGCTCAACTACAGGCTTGCCTTTGCAGTATGAATATGACGAACTCTATAATAAGCGTTATAAGTTGATTGCTGCCGGTTTGAATAGCGATTGGCTATCACAGCCTGCACGTACAGCCTTGTCACACGATCACTCTTTGCGTGTGTATGGTGGTGCTTCCAACCTGCGTTATGAGTTGACAGGTCGTTTTGGCGATACCCGTGGTGTTATGAAGGGTGACTATCGTAAGCGTTACAACATCGGTTTCAAACTCGATTACTACATAGGTTCGCTTACATTGTCAAACCGTACTACATATCAGGAGGTTGGCGTAATGAACTCGCCTTATGGCTCATTCTCGCAGTATGTACAGATGAATCCCTATGACAGGATATATAACGAGAACGGTACGCTGAATACAAATCTTGCGTGGAATTTGAATAACCCGCTGTATGAAGCTACTTTGGGAAGCTTCTCAAAGAATGGAACAAGGACTCTCAGCAACAGCACCGACATGCGTTGGGATATCAACAATATGTTCCTTGTTACCGGTCATTTCAATGTGTCGAGCGATATGGGGTCAAGTGATGTGTTTACATCGCCTAATTCATTGGTGTATAAGGATGTTACTGACCTTACCAAAAAAGGACAGTACACTAAAGGCGTATCAAAGGGAATAAGTTACAACGGTAACCTGGTTGGTACTTTCAATAAGTTCCTGAAAGACGAATCACTTATAAGTCTTTCTGCCGGTTGGGAGATAAACTATGCAAAAAGCAATAGTGAGACAACACAGGCTGTAGGTTTCTTTAATGACAATCTCTCTTATATCGGCAATGCAGTAGGTTATCCAGCAAGCAGTAAACCTTATGGTACACAAGCCGAGACTGCTGATGTAGGTTTCTTTACAACAGGAAACTTCTCATGGCGTAACCGTTATTTTGCCGATGCGACATGGCGTACTACTGGTTCTTCGCAGTTTGGTGAGAACAACCGCTTCGGTCACTTCTGGTCGGGTGGTCTTGGCTGGAACGTTATGAACGAGGCCTTCATGGAGAGCGTTAAGAAGAATTTTGATGTGTTCAAGGTGCGTGCAAGTACCGGTTATACAGGTAAGGTCAGCTTCAGCCCATTCCAGGCAATGACAATGTATCAGTATCTTAACGATTATGAATACAAGAACGGTATCGGTGCTGTTCCTATAACTATAGGTAATGTCGATTTGACTTGGGAGCGTACAATGAACTATAACGTGGGTATCGACCTCAGTATGTTCGACCGTCGTCTGAACTTTACTCTCGATGCATATATCCGTAATACGACAGACCTTCTGCTCGACAAGTCAAAGGCTCCTTCTACAGGTGTTACTACTGCAAAATCGAACTTGGGTGAGTTGCAGAACATGGGTATAGAATTCCAGCTGGACGGTTATATCTACCGTAATAACGATTTCTATTGGCGTTTGGCTACAACCGGCTACATGAACCGTAACAAGATTACAAAGATCGATAAGGCTCTTGAAGAGATCAACAAGCAGAATCAGCTGAATGCCTCTACCAGCCTTGCTCCGCTTCCACAGTATGCCGAGGGCGAGAGTGTGACTGCATTGAAACTTGTGCGTTCTGCGGGTATCGATCCTGCAACCGGTAAGGAAATCTATATAAAACGTAATGGCGAATATACATTCAAATATGATCCAGCCGACAAGGTGCTTATCGGAGATACTGAACCTGCGTATACAGGTACATTGAGCACAAATGTGTTTTGGAAGGGTTTCAGCGTTTATGCTCTGTTCAATTACCGTTTGGGTGCATGGGTGTACAATACTACACGCGTAAGCAAGGTCGAGGGTTCCGACCCACGATACAATGCCGACAAGCGTGTGTTCGATGACCGTTGGAAGCAGCCTGGTGACCATGCCGTATATAAGGATATCGCTGACAGCTCACGTCCTGAACAGACAACCCGTTTTGCCGAACAGGAATACACCTTGTCACTTGGTTCACTCAACCTCAGCTATGAGTTCAGCGAGAAGGTATGCAAGAACCTGAGACTGAAAAACCTGCGTGCAGGTATCAATTTTACAGACATCTTGCGTCTCTCTACTGTAAAGATTGAACGCGGTACAGACTATCTTTATAGTCAGGGATTTGAATTCTATCTGAATGTAACACTTTAATAATTGATGAGCATGAAGAAGATGAAATATATTATATATCTGTTTGTTGTAATGTTGGCAACAACATCTTGTGAGGATTTCCTGAACATTACACCCGATGGCCAGTCAAAACGTGACGAGCTGTTGAGCACACAACAGGGAATTGAGGACGCCATGTATGGTGTATACTCACAGTTGCGCTCAACAACACTCTATGGTCAGGAACTCTATTTCCAGACACTCGAGGTTATGGCGCACAGTCTGTATTGCGATGGAAACACCTCTATCGAGGCGCTTGGAAACTTCGATTATGCCAATACAAATGTAAAATCACAGTTCGAGAGTATATGGACTGCCATGTACAAGAATATCTCTAATGTAAACAGTGTGCTCGATGCTCCATTGGTTGCCGGAGCAAAGGAGTTCCCTTATACCATTTACCGTGGAGAGGCCCTTGGCTTGCGTGCTTTCATGCATTTTGATCTTGTACGTCTGTTTGCTGAGCAATATACACAGAATCCTGCAGCTGACGGTATTCCATACTCAATAGAATTCTCTTTGAAAACTCCTGAATTCGAGAGTCTGGCAAAAAACTACGAGCATATCCTTGCCGATTTGCTTGAAGCTGAAAAACTGCTCGACAACGAAGAGGATTACGAAGGTGTCGGCAACTATATGCTCGACCGTCAGATCCATTTCAACAAATATGCTGTCTGGGCTACACTCTCGCGTGTGTATTTGACTATGGGTGACAAGGCTAATGCTGCAAAGTACGCGCTAAAGGTTATTGATGGCAGTAAATGCGCCTTGAGAGAGAAAACAAAAGAGCATGATCTTGCAGGAGTACTTTCTGAAACTGAGTGTATCTTCGGTATATATTCGAAAAATTTCTTTGCACAGGTCTATGCCAAATTGCAACAGACAACAACACGTTACTCTTTGAATGTACGTCACGATTACCTCGACCGATACAGTAAGGACAAATTGGGACACGACTATCGCGAAGACGACTATTTTGAAATGGCTACCGTCGGAAGTGACAAGTTGGTTCGTCTCAAGAAGTTGACCGAATATTTCGAGTTGAACAATATGGTAGAAAACCGTCCTGAGCACCTTATTCTTGGAATAAATATGATACGTCTTCCCGAGATGTATTATATCGTAGCCGAGACCATGCTTGAGGAAAACCCTGTAAAGGCGTTGGAATATTATAATGAGGTGCGTGTACATCGTGGACTTGAGCCACTGGAGAATACTGCTCTTGACGAAAATACGGGTGAACTTGTCGACCGTCCGTTGACATTGCAGCATATAAACGACGAGCGTTTCAAGGAATATATCGGCGAAGGTCAGCTGTTCTTCAATATGAAACGTTTGAATGAGCCGATAACATCATACGATGGTGCTAAAGTTTATGAGGCAAGCAAGAGTATATATGTTGTACCTGTTCCGGATATTGAAAAAGAAAACCGTTATTGATAATGCTTCAAAATAATAGTTCTATGAAGAATCTGTTTTATAATATAATAGTATCCGTATCACTTTTAGGTGTTCTTGCCTTCTCTTCTTGTGAGGACAACGAATATCTAAAGTTCGATATGTCACATAGTGGAATATACTTTACAAAGGATACACTTAAATATTCATTCAGCGTAACACCTCTGGAAGTGAAGAGCTATCTTTTCAAGGTGCCTGTTAAGGTGTTGGGAGGATTGAGCAACGACGAACGTGAGGTTGCATACAGGATAAATCCTGATTCGACAAATGCCGTGGAAGGTGTACATTACACTATAGGCAAGGCTGTCATATATTCTGACTCAATTGAGGGATATATTCCGGTGACAATTCTGCGTGACAGCCTGAAGGGAAGCTATGCCGATGGCTATGAGAGATATCGTCTCTGTATTGAGCTTGTCAAGAACAACCATTTCACTCCTACACTTGACTCTCTGAGCCAGGTGCGTGTCTTGAATTTTGACAATGCCATTGACATACCGGAATGGTTTGACTACAAGAATGACAAGATTTGGCGCCCGGGTAATCCTCATGACAATCTCGGTAGCTGGCATCCATATACCTACATCAAACTGGTTGAAGAGTTCAAGAAAATAAAGTATGTTCCTAATATGGAAGAGACATACGAAAAGATGGTCGCTTATTATGGTGGTGAGAATCTTGAAAGAGTTCCTTATGCATCATTCTATCCTTATTTGCCGATAATGCGCAAGTATGTTCTCGTGCCATTGTATGAGTATTTCAGCAACGAAGCAAATAAAGAGGAAATTCTGGAAATGTATCCTGACTATCCTTTTGATTTTCCAAATCCGTATAATTAATTGATTCTTAAAGAGATTGCTAATTATGAAGACGATAAAATATATAATACCGGTATTTACAGCCTTCTTGCTGTTGTCTTGTTTCGAGGATAAAAGTACCGATGCTACAAAACTTCTTGCGGAAATCACAATCGAGGAGGGGAGTATTGCAAGTGAATATAATATTGCCAAGAATGAGGTTCTTGTAATTGAACCGGTAATTAAGCAGACCAATAAGCAGTTGCCACTTTCATATACATGGGAACTTGATCAGAAAGTAATATCAAGAGAAGAGGTATTTACATATGTAGGCAATAAGCTCGGTACATTCAACGGACGACTTATTGTCGAGAATGAGGACGGAAAGGCTTTCTTCCTATTCAAGTTGAATGTAAACTCTCCATATGAATATGGTATAACAGTTTTGAGCAAGGATGCTGACGGCCGTTCAATGCTGTCTTTCATGCAGGAGCCAATGCAGGAGGGAGATAAAAAGGAGTTCTATGACGAGAACTGTTTTGAGAAGAACAATCCTGATCTTCCATTTGCGTCAAATGCTTCTGATGTTATCCAGACCAAGGGTTCTATAATTGTCGCTTGTCAAGGAAATGACGAGGTTGAGAATGACAATGCTACGATATATTTCCTTAACGAAAAGACATTTGTTATGGAGAATATGGTTGATGGCTCGGAGTATGCTTCTTTTAAGCCGACAAAACTTCTGACACCTGTAGAGAGCTATGAGGGTGGAGCATATCCTGTCCTTTCGGCAGATGGTAAGATGTATTCGTTGCCTACATACAATGCGGTATTGCAACCATCGCATAATTTGCTCTCGACCTATGCACAGACCGGTTTTGTTGTCGGTGAAAACGCAAGTTATTACGATATAATATTGTGGGATAAGGAGGTCAACTGCCTTACACTCATATATAATGGCTACGGTCCTTATTATTGTGGAAGCAAATACTTGCTAATGCGTGACTCTGTTGCTACTGACGACTACTATGTCAAGAACTTCAGTAAATTGAAAGGTGTAAAGACTCTTACTCCTATACACCGTACCAGTGAACAGAAGAAGATTTCCCGCAGTGAACTCATAGGTATTGTAGAGGCTCCTCTTGCCTTGCAGAAGGTGATTATATCAACGTTCTTCTGGCAGGCGGTTGAGGGCAAAGTCGGTGAATATAATGTGCTTGACAACAAGGGCTTTACAAAAACAGCCAATAAGAAGAGCTATTCACTTATCAACGAGAATACACCATGTATCGCCAATGCTACTTACAAGACAATGTTCTTCCCTGACGGAAATAAGGTCATGAAATGGTATTATAGCAAGGAAACAAAGGATGATGGCGGAATCTATTATCTCGAAGATGCAGAGGTGCTTTTGACAGTAGGTAGCGAGAATGCCGTGATAAAGGCTTTTGAAATCAGCGATGACCACAAAAAGACATATGTTGCTTTCTATGATCCTACTTTGCAAGGCAAGAACGGTAGCGTGTGGGTATTCGATACCGATACAGGCGAGGTTCTTGAAAAATATGACAATGTATGTTATCAACCTGTAAAAATCATTTATAAAAAGAAATGATACCAATAAAAAGAGACAAGCACCTTTTAAAAGGTGCTTGTCTCTTTTTATGTCAAATGATAGCAGGGCCCCCATTTTATAAAAAATTAAGAGACAATTTTTGTTTCTTATATCTTTAATATGTACTTTCACTCCCATAAATAACGCTATTTAAACTTTGCGGTCAATTATTTTTGTAAAGCCGGACTGTTACTAACCTATAATATATTATTACTATGGAATTACCTTTTGCAGAATCTTGGAAAATAAAGATGGTCGAGCCAATCCGCAAGAGTACACGTGAGGAACGTGAACAATGGATGAAAGAGGCCGATTACAATCTGTTCCAATTGAAGTCGGAGCAAGTATATATTGACTGTCTTACCGACTCGGGTACGGGTGCAATGAGCGACCGCCAATGGGCAGCCATGATGATGGGTGACGAGAGTTACGCAGGCTCGTCATCGTTCTTCCAGCTGAAAGATACCATTGAAAGGCTTACCAGTTTCAATTATGTCATTCCAACCCATCAGGGACGTGCTGCTGAGAATGTACTTTTCAGCCATCTTGTCACAGCCGGCGCAGTTGTTCCCGGCAACTCACATTTTGATACTACCAAGGGACACATCGAGAGCCGTAAGGCTATGGCTTTGGACTGCACCATCGATGAGGCTAAGAATACACAGCTTGAGCTTCCTTTCAAGGGCAATGTTGACCCCAAGAAACTTGAGGCAGCTTTGCAACAGTATGGCGACAAGATACCTTTCATTATCGTTACTATAACTAACAACACCGCCGGTGGACAGCCTGTTTCAATGCAGAACCTGCGCGAGGTGCGTGCATTGGCTGATAAATACGGCAAGCGTGTCATCTACGACTCTGCACGTTTTGTCGAGAATGCCTACTTCATCAAGGTGCGCGAAGAGGGTTATGCCGACAAGAGCATTAAGGAGATAGTAAAGGAGATGTTCTCGTTGGCCGACGGTATGACAATGTCTTCGAAGAAGGATGGTCTTGTGAATATGGGAGGTTTTATTGCTACACGTCACGAGGACTGGTATGAGGGTGCAAAGAAATATTGTATTCCTTTTGAAGGATATCTGACCTATGGAGGTATGAACGGTCGTGATATGGCTGCGCTTGCAGTAGGTTTGGAGGAGAATACAGAATTCGATAATATCGAAACCCGTATCCGTCAGGTACAGTATTTGGCGGCACGTCTGGATGAATACGGTATCCCTTACCAGCGTCCTGTAGGCGGACATGCCCTCTTCATTGATGCTGATCGTGTACTTTCACATGTCCCTAAGGAGGAATTCCCGGCCCAGACATTGGCTATAGAACTCTATCTTGAGGCCGGTATCCGTGGCTGTGAAATAGGCTACATTCTTGCCGACCGCGATCCTGTTACCCGCGAGAACCGCTTTGGTGGTTTGGACCTGTTACGCCTGTGTATTGCACGTCGCGTATATACCAACAACCACATGGATGTCATTGCTGTTGCACTTAAGAATGTGTACGACCGCCGCGACAGCATCAAGCATGGTGTGAAGATTGTTTGGGAAACAGAACTCATGCGTCACTTCACCGTCAAGCTCGCGCGAGTTGAAGAATAAAAGTTCTGTAACGAACTTGATAACACACAAGGAGAAAAGTCAACTTTTCTCCTTGTGTGTTAATTGATGTTAAATGTTTAATACGCGCTGTAACAAATGTTAACCCCATTCGTCTTTCAATAAAAATCTATTGTATGAAAAGGCTATTTATATCCCTAATTATTGCATTCGCCACCATTTGTGGCTTTGCACAGGATGCTGAGTCATCCAAAGTCGATTTTTATGAAATAAAGGGCATATTGAAGAATGTGCCTGACGGTACAGTATTGCAACTATTCGCTTTCGAGGGAGAACGGGGCTTCTTCGTTGGGACAACAAAAGTGGACGGCGGTGAATTCTGTTTCAAATCGGCTCCAAGAGGTGACGGCGCAGACATGCTTATGATTGCCGGTTTCATGAACGAGGGTTTCTCCTTGTTGGGTACACATCTATGGGCTTCGGCCGGTGATTGCATACTTGTTGAAGGCGAGGACAAATTGCTGTTTACCTGGAAGGTTACAGGTGGTGCCCCCGAAAATGCAGTCTGGGCAACTTATCGCCAAAAGTCATACAAGGAGTGGAAACGCTATGAGCAGATACTATTGGAGAAGAAAGCCCTGAAATCGCAACTTGCTTCAAACAATGATGCCGTTACCAAATATATACAACTAGAAAAAGAGGCCGATGAATTACAGTTGCGAATATGTAAAAACGACTTGGAAATCATGAAGCGCACGGTTGTCGATGAAGTATGGATGAACCGTTTCAAATCCTTGTCATCGATAGCAAGCCAGTACAATAATATTTCCTGTATCAAAAAACTAAAGAGCCTGTATGATAAGTTGACCGATGAACAACGCACGCACCCTGACGCACAGAAGGCTTATGAAATCCTTTACCCCCAACAGCAGGAGTTGGTAAAGGCTTTTGACGGTGAATTGACCGACCTTGACGGCAACAGCCACTCGCTTGCCGAGCTTAAAGGCAAATACATACTGCTCGATTTTTGGGCCAGCGGTTGTGGCCCTTGCATTAGCGCACTTACCGAATTGGCATTGGTTGCCCAAATGTACAAGGACAAACTTTGCGTGGTGAGTGTGAATATTGAACCTGT
>JAFZGA010000015.1 GCA_017555585.1 Bacteroidaceae bacterium | reverse complement strand
GCCATTGTGCGAGGACCGTTCAAACGTAGTGCGGCAATTATATTTTCTCAAAATTGCCGCATGTAGTGCGTTCCGCAGCACCCGTCAAACGGCAGATAGGATAGTAGTGGCAAGCTTGGACGAATGAGTGATGTTGCCTTAGAGTTTGCTGGTGAGCCGTCTTTGGAAATGCTTCAGTTGCAAAAGTTACTGTTCCTGCAACAGACTCTCGATGTTCTTGATATTGTTGCGTAGGGTATTAGTAAACCACCCTATGAATATATAGTATTTCACTCTAATTGATTGATATAATAGAGGATAATCTGTATAAAACCTATGTATGAAATATATAGTAATGTATCAAAGTAAAAATGTATCAAGGTAATCAATTAAAAGACAACCTTGATATATTCTTTTTGTATCAGTCTAATATAAAATATTTGATTGATATAAATACAACGATTGCCATCAGCGCAGCCGGTGGCAATCGTGTTTTTAAAAGAATTATAGGTATTTATCCCATTTATCTAATATTTCTTTTTCTCTCTGTTTTTCGGTTTCAATATCTATTTCTTTTAATACTTTGTTGTAAAAATCACTATTATTACGTATAAAAGCACCCATATCTTCTAAATAATAAACTTTTGCTAAAGCTGAAGTTTTAGGGATATGTTTTACAGGAGGCTCTATGTAGTATAGACTGTGAGGGTGATGTTGAAAATTTTGTTCAGCTATAAATCTTGCATAACTCATTGACACTCCTTTTTCTTTTATCAACCTCTGTATTTCATTGTCTATTTGAATCTGTTCTTTGGGGCAATATTTACCTTTCTTCTGTTTAATTAAATCTTCTAGTGATGTATTTAAGATTTCATCAGTTAATTCCAAAGTCGGTTCAAAGGTTGTCTCGATTGCAATCACATCTTGAGGTTTGGAGTTTTGCCATTCCTCTTCTGTCATGGTCGTATTTGTATAATTGTGGCTATTCTTGTTGTTACACGAGACTAATGATATAACTCCAAAAAAGAAAATAAGATATTTCATAACAGTTAAAATTCTTATTGAGAGTTTAATTTAGTGAATTTCTAGCACTATCATACTTTTTACATATTAATACCCATATTCCTTAAATGGTCTTTCCTTTGTTGGTGGCGTTACCTGTAAGAATCTTAAACCATCTTCTGTAATTCTGTATCTTCCACGAGATACAGTTTCAAGCATTCCTATTATTCTCAAATAATGTTTTGCCCACCCGACTCTATCTGTTGATTTTAATAGTGCTTTATCATCATTTGATAGATTAAACACTCTTGAAATATATTCTCTGCATTCCTCTGCTGAATGAATTTCTTTATCGCCCATATATTGCAAGAGAGGGAGCATACACTCTGTGATTTTTGGTATCATATTAGCATATATTATAACATTATTCCTATTTGTAAGTGAATTTACTTATTTTGATAAATGAATTATCAATTTGCAAAAATACTTATCGCTTGCAATTTAGCAAATTTTCCAATTCAACCCTACTATTGAACTGATATATCTTACCTCTTATCTTAATAAATCCCTCTACAGCCTCATCGCCCATAGGTTCAAAAAGGGATTTTACGCTGACTCCAAGAGCAACAGCCATCTTTTCAATGGTATCTAAACGAGCGTTGCCATACATCGCTCTCGTTAGACTTGAAGCATCTATATCCATATCGCTTGCAAGGTCTTTCAACTGTTTACCTTGTTGCTTGCAGAGGCGTTTATATAGATAGATTTATTCTTGATGCACCTGTTTCGCTTAAAATAAAGTTGCTTGGTTCGATGTTCCCTCAAAAAATAGAGTTTGACGGAAATAAATATCGAACCAATGAATATAACAAGGTGCTTGATTTAATATATCAGCAAACCAATGAGTTACGGGTGGGTAAAAAAGAAAACGGAGAGAGTTTTTCAACTTTCTCCGTTTCAGTACCCAGACCCGGGATCGAACCGGGATGGGTTGCCCCACTGGTGTTTGAGACCAGCGCGTCTACCGATTCCGCCATCTGGGCAATTGTTGCTTCTCAATTGCGAGTGCAAAGGTAATGCTTTTTTTTTTCTCTCCAAACAAAAATGCATTTTTTTTGAAAAAAAGTTGTAAATACTTGTCTATTCCATATGAAAATAGTAATTTTGCGAGCCGATTATTATCAGCCCAT
The DNA here is from genome assembly GCA_017555585.1 of Bacteroidaceae bacterium. Lineage (GTDB taxonomy): Bacteria > Bacteroidota > Bacteroidia > Bacteroidales > Bacteroidaceae > HGM04593. The sequence continues at coordinate 28,452 of JAFZGA010000015.1, read as the reverse complement.
GCTATGGGCATACAATACTTTAGGTCTCTGAGTCAGCTCAAATGACATAATCTAGCCAATTTGTCGGGCTTGGCGTGAAGAGGGTTTCCGAAATTCCGAATTTCCGTAAGGTGTGTCGGAGAAGTATTGAAAATGATGGAATTATTAACTTTTTAAACGAATTAAAGTGGATACTTTAAGCTACAAAACAATTTCAGCAAACAAAGCAACTGCTCAGAAAGAGTGGGTTGTTATCGATGCTACAGACCAGGTTCTTGGTCGTCTTGGCACAAAGGTTGCCAAGTTGTTGAGAGGTAAGTACAAACCAAGCTTCACTCCTAATGTGGACTGTGGTGACAACGTAATCATCATCAACGCAAACAAGGTAAGAATGACCGGTAACAAATGGACAGACCGCATTTACTTGAGATTCTCAGGTTATCCTGGTGGTCAGAAGCAGTTCAGCCCAGCTGACGTTGCTGCAGGTTACAAAGGTTACGAGCGTCTTATCAAGCACGTTGTAAGAGGTATGCTTCCCAAGAATCGTCTTGGCAACCATATTTTGAACAACCTCTACATTTATGAAGGTGCTGAACACCCACATGCAGGTCAGGCTCCTAAAACAATTGATATTAACTCTTATAAATAATTAGCAGATGGAAATGGTAAATGCATTAGGTCGCCGCAAGAGCGCTGTTGCCCGTATCTATGTAACAGAGGGTACTGGTAAAATTACTATCAACAAAAAGGATCTGCAGGATTATTTCCCATCAAGCATTCTTCAGTACGTTGTTAAGCAGCCGCTTACAACTTTGAATGTTGCTGAGAAATATGACATCAAAGTAAACTTGGACGGTGGTGGTTTCACAGGTCAGTCACAGGCTTTGCGTCTTGCAATTGCTCGTGCATTGGTTAAGATCAACGCTGATGACAAGAAGGCTTTGCGTGTTGAAGGCTTCCTTACTCGCGATGCTCGTGAGGTTGAGCGTAAGAAACCAGGTCAGCCAAAGGCACGTCGTAGATTCCAGTTCAGTAAACGTTAATATTCGGTCTCGAAATATACGTTTAGTATCTAAACCACTCGGGACCTCGCTTTTCGTTTGGTGGGCTACCCGGGAGGTTGGTTAAAGAATTTAATTAAAAAGAAGGTAAACGAATTAAAAACTAAAAAAAATGTCTAGAATTACATTTGACACACTACTTGAGGCCGGTGCACACTTCGGTCACTTGAAAAGTAAATGGAATCCCGCTATGGCTCCTTATATCTTTATGGAGCGCAATGGTATCCACATTATCGATCTGCATAAGACAGCTGCTATGACTGAGACAGCTGCAGAGGCTTTGAAGCAGGTTGCAAAGGGCGGTAAGAAGATTTTGTTTGTTTCAACAAAGAAGCAGCTTAAGGAGATTGTTGCTGAGAAGGCACAGTCTGTAGGTATGCCTTACGTAATCGAGCGTTGGCCAGGTGGTATGCTCACAAACTTCCCAACAATCCGCAAGGCTGTGAAGAAGATGGCTACAATCGATAAGCTTACTGCTGACGGTACATATTCAAACCTCTCTAAGCGTGAGATCCTTCAGATTTCTCGTCAGCGTGCAAAACTCGACAAGAACCTCGGTTCTATCGCTGATTTGACACGTCTTCCTTCAGCAATCTTTGTTGTTGACGTAATGAAGGAGCACATTGCAGTACACGAGGCTAACCGTCTTGGTATTCCTGTATTTGCTATCGTAGATACAAACTCAAATCCTAACGATATCGACTTCGTGATCCCAGCAAATGATGACGCAACAAAGTCTGTAGAGGTAATCCTCGATGCTTGTTGTGCAGCTATCGCTGAGGGTCTTGAAGAGCGTAAGGTAGAGAAGGTTGACTCAGAGGGTGAGGGCGAAGAGAATGAGGCAAAGAAGGCTCCTCGTCGTCGTACAACTAAGGCTCGCGCTGCTAAGGCAGAGGAGACAACTGAGGCTGCTGAGTAAATCTCATTAATTTATTAACATTAAAATTCAAAAAAGACTATGGCTGTAACAATGGCTGATATTGCCAAGCTTCGTTCAATGACTGGAGCTGGTATGATGGACTGCAAGAACGCTTTGACTGAGGGTGAGGGCGATTTTGACAAGGCTATCGAGATTATCCGTAAGAAAGGTCAGTTGGTGGCTGCTAAGCGTAGCGACCGTGAGGCATCTGAGGGTTGTGTACTTGTAAAGGCTGAGAACGGCTTTGCTGCTATCATCGCTTTGAAGTGTGAGACTGACTTCGTTGCTCAGGGTGCTGACTTCGTTAAGTTGACACAGGATATCCTTGATGCTGCAGTAGCTGCTAAGTGTGCTACTATCGAGGAGGTTCAGGCTCTTCCAATGGGTGAGGGTACTGTTCAGGATGCTATCGTTGCTCGTTCAGGTATCACTGGCGAGAAGATGGAGCTCGACGGTTACAAGACTCTTGAGGGTGAGAACATATACACATACAACCACCAGAAGAAGAATATGCTTTGTACAATGGTAGCATTGTCACAGGCTAACGACGAGGCTGGTCATGAGATTGCTATGCAGATTGCTGCTTCTGCACCTCTTGCACTTACAAGCGAGGATCTTGATCCTACTTTGATTGCTAAGGAGCGCGTTGTTGCTGAGGAGAAGGCGCGTGAGGAAGGTAAGCCTGAGAATATGATCGCTCGCATCGCTGACGGTCGTATCCAGAAGTACTACAAAGAGGTTTGCTTGCTCCAGCAGGGCTACTGCCAGAACGAGAAGATTTCTGTTGCTGAATTCTTGAAGGGCTTCAATAATGAGCTTACAGCTACTGGCTTCCAGCGTTTCACACTCCGTGCTGAGTAATTGAAACTTATATAACAAAAAACATCCACATCGTAAGGTTGTGGATGTTTTTTTGTATATATTGTCGCTGTCCGTCGGGCAGCTTGTAAAGTTCCTCAATCTTCTCTTACTTATTCTGTCATTAATGGATACAAAATCAGAAAACCTGTTTTTTTGAAAAGTTTTTGACATTCTTTTACTATTTTAGCAACGTAATAAACAAAATCAACTATGAAACATAATTTTCTGGTCTTGCTATATTTGCTTTTTCCTTTGCAATTGTTTGCACAAGGTGTAGATGCCACGCGGTCTGCAACAGCTAATATTCCAGGTGACAATATTATGCGTTACTATCGTCTTGCATTGCCTGTGACAGTATCTGCCTTTGAAGAGGATTTTTATGGAGATTATAACAAAGTTCTACAATTCTGGAGCGAGTGTGAGGAGTTTGTAAACAAGATGTTTGTTCCTCTCGGTGTCTGTTTTGATGTTGTGGAAGATAGTCGTTTGGTAATGACGGAAAGGAATCTTATCGACGAAAGTATATATAATATAGGTTTTGGTACAGAACTTACCGATGCTGCTATCGGCTCATCGAACTACGACGTTGGTATGTGGGTACATCATCGTGATGAGTATGCCGAGAATAGCGGTCTCACACAGGCTCATGGTGTGTATAATCCCGGAACAAAGAGCAACGGATATGCAAAAACCGACAAATGGGTTGTGGCTCACGAACTTGGACATATATTCGGGGCTGATGCCCATACTGCGCAGGGCGAGGGTAGTCTTATGGATAACGGTGGTGAATTCTTTTCTTATCCGTCAATCCTACTGATACGTGATGCGTTGGTGAAGAACGGTACCCAAAGTGCTCATGTGAGCAAGAGTGTCGAGAACAGTGCACCGGTCTTTGATGCTACGGTGATGAAGGATACCTATAGAATACCGCTGGGAGCATGTTTGGCTATACCGGTATCGGCTACCGATGAACATTCTGTTACATATTCAGCTATAGGATGCAGCAGTGCCGAGGTTGGTGAAGTGAATGGAGAGTGGGGTATGTTGCCCTATTTTGCATCGCTCTCTCCACAGAGTGGAAATGTCATCGATTACAGCCCAAAATACACAGCCGATATCTATGACGAGGAATTTTTCTTTGTAACGGCCGGAACAGATGTCCCGTTTATGTATCCTGGTTCGTACAACATCGCTTTTCTTGCAAATGATATGCCTGATGCTGTCGATTACGCGTATTTGCTTGATAATCCTTTCTACTGCAATTACTCAGTGTGGGATGCTGTAGTGCAGATTGTGGATGGAACTGAGTTCAACGCGTCGTTATCACCTGCAAGTGAAAACTACGAAGCCGGAGAACATATCACCGTGAATTGGGGTGTGAACAGCAATTATTTTACAGACAACAGTCGTTTGCGCATAACCATGTCAACAAATTATGGTGAAACATTTGATTATGTGCTTGCAGAGTCTGTACCGGCAAAGGATGGTTGTTGTACAGTTGTATTTCCTGATGTGAATGTGAGTTATGTCGATGTTGATTTTGTTACAGCAACACGTTCAATGCGTGCTGGTATAATAAAAGTGGAGGAAATTGGTGGTGTGGCATATACGCTTACTGCTCTTACTCCTGAAAATGGCGGTGGCTTTACTGTTACGGGCGGTGTAGAAAGTGCAATCCATGAAATACATGTCGGAACTGAATCTGTAGTGTATGACCTGTTTGGACGTAAGCTTTCGGCAGCTGACGGACGTGCAGGTATTGTAGTAAAGGACGGAAAGAAATATTATAGAAAATGAAGAACCGTACAGGAAAGACTATTGCGGATTCCGGAGCCATGGAGTGGCTCAGGTATAAATGTAAGCAGTTTCGCGAATTCTGCGACAACAGAAAACCTACCGAGGATTTCTTTGTCTGGGCAGTAAAGGAGTTTCTTATGAGTTTTGAGAAACTGAGGCTTGCTGCTGCCGCTTTGACGTATCATTCTCTTTTTGCCTTTGTTCCTATTATGGCTGTCTTTGTCGCTGTAGCGAGTCTGATGGGGCTTGATGAGATATTCAGGACTCAGGTTGTTCTCTTTATGCAAGGTCAGGAGGCTGTTGCGAATTCGTTGCTTGATTTTGCCGACAGATATCTGTTGAATGCACGTATGAACTATTGGCTTGGTGCCGGTGTGGGTTTTCTGGTTCTGATGTATTCCCTTTTTTCAATATGCCAGACTATTGATGATGAGGTCAACTTCTTGTGGAATCTGAAAGGTCACGGCTTAAAGAAACAGATTTTGGTGTTTCTGTTTGTGTTGTTGTTGCCGTTCGTATCGATGGTCCTTATAGCATTATGGTTCTTTGTCTCTTCGTGGTTTGGTGGCGGTGCTGTCTTTGAAGTCAACAGGTTTGTTATGACTGTTGCTGTCTGTACGGCATTATTCTTTCCTGTATACAAATTTGTTCCCAATACAAAGGTTAAGGTCAAGTATGCATTGGTAGCGGCTGTAATATGTGCCACACTATTTGCTTTACTCCATCTGTTGGTTACTTGGATATATTCTTTTTTCAACAGTTACCGTAACATATACGGTGACCTTGCAACTCTTTTGCTGTTTATTCTTTGGATATACTTCTCTTGGATGATATGTCTGGCCGGTTCGCGCTTCAATCATCTTTTGCAGGAGGCTGAGGATAACTGTTTCAAGGTATGCAGTATGCGTTTCAGGAAGTTTCTGTACTTTTTGATGATTGCCGAGGTTGAATCTATGGTAGAGAAGAATTATGGAGAAGCTGTTCCTGCAAGGAGGCTTCTTGAATCGGTTGTGGAGAAATATTGCTTGCCTGCTTGTGTGGCAATGGAAATTAAAGATGAATTGGTTGCCAAATCGGTGCTTGACGACAATGGCGATGAGATTGCAGTTTCTGCCGCCTACAAGGACTGTATGGTAAATGATATTTTGGATGAATCCGGTTTCGGAGAAGTGGAAACAGGGAGTTACAGGCCTGATGTTGATAAGTTGTTGGGAAATTTGGATGCAAAAGGGTTGGAAAGGATAAATCAGCTCATGTTGAAACTGGATAATGCCGGAGATGATTTGCCAGCCAGGAATATTATGGCAAGAGGTTTGGGATGGCATTCGTCGCTTGAATATGGGAATGGGCTGCGAGAAACCTTACCTGAATTCACTGAACAAGAAAAAGTTGCCGAAGAATGATACTTCGGCAACTTTTTCTTGACTGCGTCGTGAGGTTTAAAGTACTCCGTTTACTACGAGTGCTTTAACCAATGAGTAGAATTTTTCTACAGTCGGTATCTCTACGCGTTCTGTGGGAGAGTGTGGTGACATGAGTGTAGGACCGAATGATACCATGTCCATCTTAGGATAGTTTGTTGATATGATACCGCACTCAAGTCCTGCGTGGATAACACGTACATCGGGCTGTTTGCCGAACATGTCGTTGTATGCCTCTTTGAGTGCTGCAAGCAATGGTGAATTGATGTTTGGCTGCCAACCGCTGTAACCGCCGCTAAGTTCAACCTTCATGCCTGCCATTGCAAAACAGCTTGACAACTGAAGGGCAAGGAATTCCTTCATTGTGTCGCAAGAGCTACGTGCAAGGATGTTGATCTCGGCCTTACCATCTTCAATCTTTACAATTGACAGGTTGCTTGATGTCTCTACAGTGTCGGGGATTGTCGGAATGAAACGCAATACACCGTCGTGGCAAGCGAGGATTACATCAACGAGGTTCTCCTGAATCTCTTCGGGAACAACAGTCTCAGGCATTTCGCACTCTGTTATTGTAAGTGTTATACCTTCTTCTATTGTAGCGTACTCGCTGTTGTAGAGTGCTTCGTGTCTTGCTGCAATGTTCTTCAATTCCTCAATGCCCTCTTCCGGAATTGTTAGTACAACCTCGCTGCTTGCAGGGATAGCGTTGCGCATGTTGCCACCGTTCCAGCTTGCAAGTTCTACACCACATTCGTCCATTGCTTCGCGTACGAAGCGTGCCATCAACTTGTTTGCGTTGCCTCGTCCTGCGTTGATCTCAAGACCTGAGTGTCCGCCACGTAGGCCTTTGAGCTGTACTTTTACTGCAACGTCTTCCTCGTTGCTCTCCTCGTCCATGAACTCCATTGAAGCTGAGATGTCGAGTCCGCCTGCGCAACCGATGTATAGTACACCCTCTTCCTCTGAGTCGAGGTTGAGCAACAGTTCGCCTTCAAGCTCGCCGCCTTTTAGGCCGAATGCACCGTACATGCCGGTCTCTTCATCGGCTGTGATAAGTGCCTCCAATGGACCATGCTGCAAGCTCTCGTCTTCCATGATTGCCATGATTGCGGCAACGCCGAGACCGTTGTCTGCACCGAGTGTTGTATCGTCGGCGTACAACCAGTCGCCTTTTACGACTGTTGTGATCGGGTCGTTGATGAAGTCGTGCTTGCTGTCGGGAGTCTTCTGTGGCACCATGTCCATATGTGCCTGGAGAATGATACCCTTACGGTTTTCAAGGCCTGGAGTAGCAGGCTTGCGCATGATGATGTTACCTGCCTCGTCCTGCCATGTCTTTACATTTATACTTTTACCGAAATCGAGCAGGAATTGCTGGATCTTCTCAAGGTGTCCCGATGGACGTGGGACCTGTGTAAGTGCCTCAAAGTGCTTCCACACTTCGCGTGGCTGTAAATCTTTGATTGTTAATGCCATAATTAAAATTATTTAATTGTTGAACGTTTTTTGAATTGTAACATAATGAGTGCATATATTCCGAGTATTGCAACAATCAGTGTTTGAGTGCTGTGTACTATAAACGCAAAAACGGATGCATCGGTTGAACTTACTCCGTAAATAACCATAATGCTTATGACAGCAAAGTGCCAAGGTCCTGCGCCGTTGGGTGTGGGGACAACCACAGCAATGCTTCCTGCGACGAAAAGCAATAACCCTGCAAGGAATGAAAGGTTCTCGGTGAACGGGAAGTAGAAGAAACATAGATAGAACTGCATAAAATAGCAGAACCATATAGCCAACGTCTCCAGCACGAACAGCCATCCGTTCTTCATTTTCGTCAGCGACAGCAGGCCTTCGGAAAAACGGGTTATGAAACTGTGTATTTTCTTCCAGAATGCCATCTTGCGCATGAATATATATAACATAATTGCTATTGCAGTTACCGAAAGCAGTATGACAATCCATCCTCCGATGTTTTCGCCGGGAGTTGCAATGCCTGCCTTGCCTATGAATTCCATAAATACCGGCCATTGCAATGCAACGGCTACAGTTGTCATGAGAATTACTACCAGTGTGTCTATCAGTCGTTCTGTGACAAGCGTACCGAGTGATTGTGCAAATGGTATTTTGTCATATTGTTCAAGTATGACACATCGTGAGACTTCGCCAATACGTGGTACGACAAGGTTTGCTGCGTATGCTACAAATATTGAATTTATGCTTGTCGATGATGTCGGGTGAAGGTTCAGCGGCTCAAGTGCCAATTTCCACCTCAATCCTCTTATGATATGGCTCAGAATTATAGCAATGGTGGTCATGGCAAACCAAAACATATCCATCTCTTTTAATGATGCCCATATCTTTGAAAAATCCATATCCTTGTATATGATATATAGGATAAAGGCTCCCAATAAAAGCGAGAATGATGTTTTTAGTGCTTTATTTAAAATCTTTTTCATAACTTTAGCCGCATTTTTAATAGATTTACTTACCTTTGCAATAAGCGTATGCAATATATGCGGTAGCGCAAAGATAACAATATATTTAATTAATAATTGTTATTTTATAAATAATTAATTAAAAGCCTTGCCTACAATGAAAGCCGTTACAGCAAAAAAAAGATTGGGCCAACATTTTCTTGTGGATTTGTCAATCGCAAAAGATATAGCCGATACTGTAGATGTATGTCCCGGTTTGCCGGTGCTTGAGGTAGGTCCTGGTATGGGTGTTCTCACCCGTTTCCTGTTGGAAAAACAGCGTCCGGTAAAGGTTGTGGAGATCGATGAGGAATCTGTAGCCTATTTGTGCAAGAATTTGCCGGCTTTGGGTGAAGATAATATAATTCCTGATGATTTTCTAAAGATGCACCTCGATCGTCTCTTTGCCGGTGAGGAGTTTATGCTCATAGGAAATTATCCATACAATATATCAAGCCAGATATTCTTTAAAATGCTCGACTACAAGGAGTATATCCCCTATTGCAGTGGAATGATACAGAAAGAGGTTGGCGAGCGTCTTGCTGCAGAACCTGGCAGTAAATCGTATGGTATTTTGAGTATTCTTATACAGTTGTGGTACGATGTTGAGTATCTTTTCACTGTACACGAAAATGTGTTTTCTCCTCCTCCTAAGGTCAAGAGTGCTGTTGTGCTCATGAAGCGTAACGGACGAACGTGTTTGGAGTGTGATGAGGAACTGTTCAAGAAAATAGTCAAAGGTACATTCAATCAGCGTCGCAAGAAGTTGCGAAACTCTATACAGCAGATTGTTGGAAAGGATTCCCCTCTGTTGAATGATCCTATTCTTGAAAAACGTCCCGAACAGTTGTCGATAGACGATTTTATCGGCTTGACCAAAAAAGTTGAAAGTGAACTGAAATAAGAGGCTGATTGGTGTTATGACTATAGACAGGTACTGTTTTGTTGGAATGTGTGATTTACCAACGTGCATGTTGTTGTCATAATGTATATTTTCAGCCTATTTCAAAAGAGAAAGAAAATGACAAAGGATTTCATCAACTATATAAAAGAACTCATTGAGCGTAAGGACTCGGTGCTGTTGCAGGAGAAGATATCAAAACTGCACCCTGCCGACATTGCTGAAATCTGTGAAGAACTCGATATCGAAGAAGCACGCTTCCTCTATCGTCAGCTTGATAACGAGCAAGCTGCCGATGCTCTTATCGAGATGGACGAGGATGAGCGTAATGAGTTGCTTGAGGAACTTCCTTCGGAGGCGATTGCAAAGCGTTTTGTCAATTATATGGATACCGACGATGCTGTCGAGATTATCCGTGACCTTGACGAGGATAAGCAGGAAGAGATTCTTCTTCACATAAAGGATATTGAGCAGGCAGGAGATATCGTTGACCTCTTGCAGTACGATGAGGATACAGCCGGTGGTCTCATGAGTACCGAGATGGTGGTCGTGAACGAGAACTGGAGTATGCCTGAGTGCTTGAAGGAGATGCGTCGTCAGGCCGAAGAACTTGATGACATATATTATGTGTATGTTGTAGATGATGACGAGCGTCTATGCGGTCTTTTCCCGTTGGCCAAGATGATTACCAGTCCTTCGGTGTCAAAGGTCAAGCATGTGATGAATACCAAGGTGGTAAGTGTAGATGTCGATACTCCAATTGATGAAGTGACATTGCTTATTGAAAAGTATAACCTTGTGGCAATACCTGTCGTTGACAAGATCAACCGTCTTGTAGGTCAGATTACCGTCGATGATGTCATGGACGAGGTTCGTGAACAAACAGAGCACGACCAGCAGTTGACCGCCGGTCTTACACAGGATGTCGAGACAAGCGATAGCGTGTTCGTACAGACAAAGGCGCGTTTGCCATGGCTCATAATAGGTATGTTGGGAGGTATCGGCTCATCATTGTTGCTGAACTGCTTTGAGAATACATTGGGTTCGCATCCCGAAATGGCCCTCTTTATTCCGCTTCTTGCCGGTATGGGCGGTAATGTGGGAACGCAGTCGTCGGCCATTGCTGTGCAGGGACTTGCCAACAATTCGTTGAGCTCACAGCATATTTTCAAGCATATACTCAAGGAAATGGTCGTTGCTATAATCAATGCCACTATATTGTCATTGATGGTCTATGTCTATAATTTCTTTGTGTATGGTGCCATGGATATGGTGACACTTGCAGTGCCGTTGAGTCTTTTTGTGGTAGTGCTTTTTGCTTCGAGCTTCGGAACGCTCATTCCTATGGTGCTTGAGCGTATTGATATAAATCCGGCTGTAGCAACAGGACCTTTCATACAGATTATCAATGATATTAGCGGTATGACCTTCTATATGATCATTGCAATGGCACTGACACGCCTGATGTGTTGACCTTGTATGGCGAAACAGAAAAATATTTAAAAAAAAGAAAAAGTTGTATTATTGCTTGCACGCATCGAAAAAGCATAGTATGTTTGTATACGGTTTTGCTGTATCGATTGACTGGGAAACTCATCAATTATTATCGAAAACCGAGTAAGCTTCATATTTGTCCAATGGCGGGCCACGCCTTCGGGTAGCTTTAGAGAGCCGGTGGATTACAAAGGGCAGGAGCGCTCAAATCTTGTATTCTCGGAGTTTCGTCGTTCTTTTCTTACAGCAAAACTTTTTATAGTATACCGGGCTTGCCAATTGGCAAGCCCGGATTTTTTTTCTGCAATAAATGTTGCTTTGGATTATTTCCTCTCTACAATCTCAAAAGGAACTCTTACTGAAACTCCATCTTTCATCATATCCATGATGTTGGGGTATATACGCTCCTTGAAGCTTTCCCATGAACGCTGTTCCATATTGCTCCATCCAGCCTCTGCAATTGCCATGCCGCGTGGAAAGGTCATGTATGTGAGTCGGTTGATATCTCTGATGGCCTCAGCCCACAATGTTGCCATTACTCCCTGTATGTGAGCCTGTTTCTCTTGTGGCAATCCGTAGCCCGGATCAAGCACGTATGATTGTTTGAGTGTCGTTACCGGCATTCCCCAATTGTTGAACTCAGGAAGGTCGCCTGGGTATTGCGGATAGTCGAGATAAGCGTGTTCGCCAGGCGCCATAATAAGATTGTGTCCATATTTCTCGGTCAACTCAATACACTTTGGTGTCAAGGCATTACGCCAAGTTACGAGAGTGACATCTTGGGGGTAGGGGAACAGGTAGTCGTTCGCCGGTGGCCATATGTTGTCAAGCTCGCACCACAGAATAGCCTCTTTCCCGTTTTTGCGTACAATGTCGAGCATACGGTTGAAGAACGGTATCATCAACTGCGAAGGCTTCTCATATCCAGCCTGCTTCATCATAGCAAGGCAATCGTCGCATTTTGCCCAATTCTCTTTTACGGCAGCTTCGTCACCGCCAAGGTGTATCCGTCTGGACGGGAACAGTATTGCCACCTCTCTAATTATATCCTCATAAATCCTGTACACCTTTTCCTGAAGTGCGCACAGCATCATGTTTGTCGTGTTGCCAAGGTCTTTGGCGTGGTCGTGGCGGAATGCACATCCCAATTCCGGGTATGCCTTGAGAATGGCTACCGAGTGTCCGGGGATGTCAAGCTCCGGAATGACTTCAATGTTCCTGTCTGCAGCGTATGCGATTATCTCCTTTATATCTTCATGTGTGTAGTATCCGTTGTCGGGGCTTGGAGCGTTTCCGTTATTGCGGAAAGCACCTACTTCGGTAAGCTTCGGGTGGCTCTTTATTTCGATACGCCAACCTTGGTCATCGGTCAAGTGCAACTGAAGCACGTTGTATTTGAAGCGTGCCATCTGGTCTATGAAGAATTTTACATCATTGACAGGTAGGAAGTGACGTGCCGGGTCAATCATTATTGCGCGGTGTGCAAAGCGTGGCTTGTCGTCTATTCTGATATGCTCTATTCTTTTGTCTGCAGTGTTGCATACATCGCCAATGAGTATCTGGTCAAGTGTCTGTAGTGCCATGAACAGCGCACCTTCACTACCGCCTGTTATTGTTACTCCTCTTTTATCAACCTCGAGCGTGTAACGCTCTTTGTCTGACATTGAAGAGTCTATGCTTAGTTCTATTCTGTTCTTCTTGCTGTAGTTGCTGTGGGCAAGCGATAACTGCATCCGCTTTTCAATAATGCTTTTCAATTCCTGCAACACATAACTGTTGCACGGCAACGAACTGCTTATTACTGTGTTTCCGTTCAACTCGGTTGTTACACCATTCTTGCTCTTTTCTATGTTGTTCGGCATAGGAATGAGAGCCGCTGTATTGTTCTGTGCAGATGTCGTGACAGAAAGCGCTGCAAACAGAAATGTGAAAAGGCTTTTTGAAAATCTGTTCATATTGTTACTTCTTTATGTTCAATTTGTTGAGTGCTTGCTGGTATCGGCGTGCATTGGCATTGTGTTCGCTCAGTGTTCTTGCAAAATTGTGCTTTCCTGAAAAATCTTCCTTTGCACACATGTACAGGTAGTTGTGCTTCTTGTAGTTCAAGACACTTTCTATAGCCTGTATGGTAGGTATGCGCAATGGTCCGGGAGGCAAGCCTTTGTATTTGTAGGTGTTGTAAGGTGAATCTATTGCAAGGTCTTTCTTCAGTATGCGTTTGCGCGCAGGGTCTCCGATAGCAAATTTTACGGTCGGGTCGGCCTGTAACGGCATTCCGCATTTCAAACGGTTTATATACACTCCGGCAACAATAGGCTTTTCCTCGTCATTGTTTGTCTCTTCATCTATAATTGATGCCAATGTGGCTACCTCTTCAGGTGTCATGCCTAATTTCTTTGCCTTCGAAGTGCGGCTGTCGTTCCAGAACTTACGGCGTTCGTTCATCAGTCTTGTCATCAGGTTCTCCGGCTTGATATTCCAGTAAACCTCATATGTGTTGGGTATGAACAAGGAGGGTAGAGTCTCTTTGCTGTATCCTATGCTTTCGTAATATATCGGTTTTGTGAGGAATTCGCTCAGTTCGAGTGAGTCGAGCATAAGCTGTCGGCTTATGGCTCCTGTGAGTTGTTCTATTGTTCTTGTGGCCGGAATCACGAGTTTTACCGGTGTCTGTTCGTTACTTACGATACGACGGTATATGTCGTGCATGTTGTCACCGTTTTTTATTTCAAACCTTCCGCTTCGTTTGCGTTTGTCGAAACCGTTGTGTTTTGCAAGCAGTTCAAATCCTTTTACATTTCCGTTGTCAGTTATTTGGGATAGCTTTTGCGCTACGGTGGCAGAATTGTCCTCATACGTAATATACAGGTATGCACTTTCGTCAATATCGGCTTTTTGCAATTTGACAATGTAATACCCATATCCTATAGGTATTGTTATACAACCGGCAATAATAAAAATTGCCAAAAGCGATATTTTAAAAATTTTTCCAACTTTCATGTTAAAATTATTGTTGTTATCAGAAAATTCAAATTGAGTGTAAAGATACGATAAGAATGTCAAAAACTCAAATGCCAAATGGCTTTAGCCTTATTATTATTGATTTGCAGATTTTTTTTTGAAAAAACATAGTATTTTTGTTTATCTTTCCTATCTTTGTAAAGATTTTGAATAATTTTATCATAATGTGTATGAAAAATAATTTGACAAAGTATTCAATGCTGCTGTTGTCACTTGCAGTAGTGCTAGTTACTTCTTGTACTTCGTACAAAAAAGTTCCTTATTTGCAGAATAGTAAGGATTTTGAATCGGTTGTGTCGCAAGCAACAGTTTCTGAACCTGTTATTTTGCCATATGATATGTTGACAATTACAGTCGTTAGTACTCAGGATTTGAAGGCTGCCATGTCTTTTAACTTGATTATGCCAGCTGATAACAGTGTCTTAAAAAATTTGACATCTCAGCCAACATTGCAGAATTATATTGTCGATTCAAAAGGCTGTGTAAATCTCCCGAATGTTGGTGAAATTCATTTGGCAGGAAAAACAATCTCTGAAGCTGAGGCGTTGGTGCTGGATAAAGTGAAAAGTGCTTTTGCTGTTCCACCTACAGTTACTGTACGATTTGTAGATTACAAAATTTCTGTTCTTGGAGAGGTTACAGCTCCCGGTACATATACAATTAAGAACGGTAAGGTGAATGTTTTGCAGGCTCTCTCTCTTGCACGTGACCTTACTATCTATGGTGAACGTAGTAACGTGAAGATTATTCGTGAGGATGCTACCGGTGGGCTGAATGTTTACGAGGTAGACCTTAATGATGTGAATCTGCTCAATTCTCCATATTACTATTTGCAGCAGAATGATGTCGTTTATGTGACACCCAATAAAGCAAAATCAAGAAACTCTGATATAGGTTCTTCAACCTCATTGTGGTTCTCTGGTACATCTGTTGCGATATCTTTGATTTCATTATTGTTTAATATCTTGAATTAATTGTCGGTATGCAGGAAAATAAGAATGTTACAAATCCTATTGAAGAAGAAGGTTTCAATATAAACAAGATTATATCTGTTTTTTTTGAAAGTTGGAAGTTGTTCCTCGTAAGTATTGTATTATGCTTATTGGGTGCCGGTGCATATCTCTATTTTGCTATTCCTCAATATAGGGTAACTGCAAAAATCCTTTTGTCGGATAGCCAAAAAGGTTCTTTCTCTTCTCAAACCGATATGCTTGCCGATTTTGGATACCAAATGGCAAACTCTAACGTTGAGAATGAAATTGAAGTTATCAACTCAATGTCGGTAGCTCGTAGTGCTGTGTATAGCTCTGGAGTGTATATTTCATATTATAATGTAAATATTAAAGAAACTCCTATATATAAAAAGGCTAGCCCTATTAATGTATCAGTGAGTCCGGTTGTGTTGTCTGATATAAAAATTCCTATAAGAATTTTCTTTAAGCTGAACGGCGAGCAACCTGTTAATGTGAGATACGAATGTATTAATGAAACTTTAGGATATAATATTGAGACTTCTGATGTCGCGATAAAAGAATTCCCTTATGTTCTGAAAACAGTGTTCGGTGATGTTCTTGTGGAGGATAAAAGGACTGTTGAAGAAAATCCCGAGCCTATGGAACTCATGGTTGTTATAAATCCACTTGAGGCTACAGCTCGTAAATATACGGCTCAATTGTCAGCGGCTCCTGTTTCAAAGACATCTTCTGTTGCCATATTGGCAGTGAATACTCCTGTACCAGGTGCTGGTGTAGATTATCTTAATGCAGTTATTGAAAGTTACAATAACGTTACAAATGAAGATAAACGTCAGGTTGCACGTAAGACAGAAACATTCATCAATAGCCGTCTTGTTCTTCTAAGAAAGGAACTTGCTGAAAAAGAGGGATACCTTGCACAGTATAAAAAAGACAATCAGTTGATTGACCCTAAATTTGATGCTTCACAAGTGGTGCAGAGTAAATCGTCTTATGTTAAGCAGCTTGAGGAGTTGGATATGTTGATTGAGTCTTCAAAATATTTGAGTCATTTCGTCAATAATCCTGCCAATAATATGAAAGTCATTCCTACAACTTTCGGTATGACTATCGACCAGTCATTGTTGACTCTTATAAATAACTATAACCGCGAAGTTGTTGAAAGAAACCAATTGTTGCAGACTGCAACTGAAGACAACCCGTTGCTTAAGAGCATTACAGTTAGAGTTAGAGCTATGCAAGATGATTTGCGTGCGGCAATAAACGCTTTGAATAATTCGCTCGCTGTGCAGCGTGATGCAATTTTAATGCTTGTCGAGAACTATACCGATCGTTTCGAAATGTCGCCTGAAATCGAGCGTGAATTGCTTGCTTTGACACGTGAGTGTGATATTAAATCAGGGCTCTATGTGATGTTGTTGCAGAAGTTTGAGGAGAATGCCCTCTCTCTTGCTGTAACTGCTGACAATTTGCGTTGTATTGATGCGCCTACAATCGGCGGTGCTGTTTCTCCAAACAGAAAGATGATTATAATGGTTGCCCTGTTCTTGGGCTTGGCAATTCCTGCAGGAATACTGTATATATTGTCTTTGATTAATACAAAGATTTCTTCGGTTGAAGAAACTTCAAAAATGTTTACAGTACCTTTGGTTGGAACTATACCTTTCTCTTATAAGGTCAAAGGACGTTCTTCTTCAGTGATTGTTGTAGATAACAAGACTAATACTGTATTGACCGAATCTTTCCGTTCGTTGCGTACCAATTTGCAGTTCGTGATGAAGAATACATCGGGTAAGGTTATCTTGTTGACATCTACAATGTCGGGTGAAGGTAAAACATTCGTTTCTTCAAATTTGGCGGTGAGCATTGCTTTGTTAGGCAAGAAGGTGCTGTTGATAGGTGCTGATATACGTTGTCCTCGTCTGGCAGAGATGTTTAACTTTAATCCAAAGGACGAAGGTTTGACAAGTTATCTTGCTGCGGATATCAATGATTTGGATATTCTTGACAGATGTATCAAGGCTCCTGGTATTGTCGAGGGTTGCGATTTGTTGCCTGCCGGTATAGTACCTCCTAATCCAACAGAGCTTCTTTCATCGGCAAACTTTGATAGAGCGATAGAGTATCTTAAGACAAAGTATGATTATATCTTGATTGACTCAGCTCCTATCGGTATCGTTTCTGACGCTGTTATCGTAAGTCGCGTCTCTGATGTTGTTGTATACGTGCTACGCATGGATTACTCTCACAAAGATGATGTTTACTTTATGAACCGCGTTGTTGCTGAAGGCAAGCTTGAGAATGTATCTGTTGTAATAAACGGAGAAAACGATAAGAAGAAGCACCATTATGCAAGCCGAAGCCGTTATATCGGTTATGGTTATGGGGATTCCGTTTATGGAAAAAGCGAGTAAAACAGTGCTTTAAATAGGCTTTTTAAACTTTTTATTAATTTTCAGGCAGTTTATTGTGTGAATTGGTTGCTGTTTTAAGAAAAAAGTACTAAATTTGCACGCCTGTTTGAAAATAGCGGTTTTTGAAAAGGCAAAAGACAATATGAGTCTTTACAAAGACAACTATTGAAATAGTTTGAAAAGTTTTCGGGGCGTGGCGCAATTGGTAGCGCACCTGGTTTGGGACCAGGGGGTCGCAGGTTCGAATCCTGTCGCCCCGACAACATATAAAAGCAGTATCATAGACGGGTGATATTTGTTTGTGGTAATAGAAATCTTTAGGTGTTAATTACCTTTCAATCCGTTTTCGGGGCGTGGCGCAATTGGTAGCGCACCTGGTTTGGGACCAGGGGGTCGCAGGTTCGAATCCTGTCGCCCCGACAATCTACAGAAAGCAGTATTATAGACGGGTGATATTTGCTTATGGTAATAGAAGCCTTTTGGTGTTCATTGCCTTTCAATCCGTTTTCGGGGCGTGGCGCAATTGGTAGCGCACCTGGTTTGGGACCAGGGGGTCGCAGGTTCGAATCCTGTCGCCCCGACGATAGCAGAAAAGTACATCTATAGATGTACTTTTCTGCTGTTTTTGTAAGGTATGGACAGGCTGTTGTCGCTTTGTCATAAAAAAGGTGTCAACAAAACTGTTTGATAGGTTAAAAATCCTTGTTTATTAAACAAAAAGTTGTATTTTTGTGGATTATCGGTGCTTATTTAAAATGCCGGTATCTATATGACGACAAATTATTAAAAACAGAAATATTATGCTTACATTAAAAGTAATCAGCCAGGAAACCGAAAAGGTTATTAAAGGACTTGAGAAAAAGCATTTCAAGAATGCACAGGAAACTATAGATAAGGTTTTGGAACTCGACAAGGAGCGCCGTGCGGCACAGCAGGAGCTTGACAATGTCTTGGCACAGAACAAACAGCTTGCAGCAAAAATCGGTCAGTTGATGAAATCACAGGCCATTGATGAGGCTAATGCTGTAAAGGAGGAGGTTGCCGCATTGAAAGACAAGGCAAAGGAACTCCAGGATAAGATGGACGAAGCCGCAACAAATCTTAATCAGGTACTATATACAATTCCAAATATTCCTTATGATGAAGTGCCTGAAGGTGCAGTTGCCGAGGATAATGTCATCGAAAAGACAGGTGGTATGGAAACTCCATTGCCCGAGAATGCTCTTCCTCACTGGGAGTTGGCAAAGAAATATGACCTTATCGACTTCGATCTGGGTGTAAAAATTACAGGTGCAGGTTTCCCAGTATATAAAGGCAAGGGTGCGCAGTTGCAACGTGCGCTTATAAACTTCTTCCTTGACGAGGCACGTAAGGCTGGTTATATCGAAATTATGCCTCCTACAGTAGTTAATGCGGCATCAGGCTTCGGTACTGGTCAGCTTCCTGACAAGGAAGGACAGATGTATCACTGCGGTCTTGACGACCTTTACCTTATTCCTACAGCAGAGGTTCCTGTAACCAATATCTATCGCGATGTTATTCTCGACGAGAAACAGCTTCCTATCAAGAACTGTGCATATACACAGTGTTTCCGTCGCGAGGCTGGCTCATACGGTAAAGACGTACGCGGTTTGAACCGTCTGCATGAGTTCTCAAAGGTTGAGATTGTACGCATCGATACTCCTGAGCATAGCAAGGAATCACACAAGGAGATGCTTGAGCATGTAGAGGGATTGTTACAGAAACTTGAACTTCCTTATCGCATACTCCGTCTTTGTGGTGGCGATATGAGCTTTACTGCTGCTCTCTGTTTCGACTTTGAGGTTTATTCAGAGGCTCAGCAGCGTTGGCTTGAAGTATCTTCTGTATCTAACTTCGACAACTATCAGGCTAACCGCTTGAAGTGCCGTTATCGTACTGCTGACAAGAAGACAGAGCTTTGCCACACTCTCAATGGATCTGCACTTGCACTCCCACGTATAGTTGCTGCATTGCTTGAGAACAACCAGACTCCTGAGGGCATCCGTATTCCAAAGGCATTGGTTCCATACTGTGGATTCGATATGATTGATTAACTAAAAAGGCATCTTCTGTGTTATGCTTGATTTTGTAAACAGTCATTTTTGTCTACTGAACTCCTGTTTCCAAAATCTTCACAAGCCTTGAATCTGCACTTTTTATATAATCAATTAGGGAAAGGTGGTAACTGCGTTACGCGTAACGTGTTATCCCGAACCTTGCGTGAGGGATCTCAAAAAACGTGAATATGAGAATTTTTATATTGAGCGCAGCGAAATATCTCAAACAGTGCTGAAGTCTTTAGAATAAAGAATATCATTACAGGGGCGGGTAACCCCGCCTCTGTATCGTTAAATAGAATAAATCAAATATTATGTATAAGATAGTATCGAAAGAGCAGTTCTCGGAAAAGGTTTTCCGTCTGCGTGTAGAGGCTCCGCTTATTGCCAAGGCATACAGAGCCGGTAATTTCGTTATAATAAGAGTTGGCGAAAAGGGTGAGCGCATTCCGTTGACTATTGCTCATGCCGATACCGAAAAGGGACTTATTACGCTTGTTATCCAAAAGGTGGGTCTTAGCTCAAGCCGTTTGTGCGACTTGAATGAGGGTGATTACATTACCGACGTAGTAGGTCCTCTTGGCCAGGCTACCCATATCGAGAATTTCGGTACTGTAGTATGTGCCGGTGGTGGTGTTGGCGTTGCTCCAATGTTGCCCATCGCAGCTGCTCTCAAGAAGGCCGGTAACCGTGTCATCTCTGTGCTTGCAGGCCGTTCAAAGGATTTGATTATTCTTGAAAAGGAGGTGCGCGAGGTTTCTGACGAGGTTATCATCATGACCGACGATGGCTCTTATGGCGATAAAGGTCTTGTAACCGAGGGCATCGAGCGTGTTATCAAGCGCGAGAAGGTTGACCATTGTGTGGCTATCGGTCCTGCCATAATGATGAAGTTCGTGTGCAAGCTTACCAAGCAGTATGAAATTCCTACCGTTGTGTCGTTGAACACTATTATGGTTGATGGTACCGGTATGTGCGGTGCTTGCCGTGTTACTGTTGGCGGTAAGACAAAGTTCGTATGTGTCGACGGTCCTGAATTCGATGGTCATCAGGTCGATTTTGACGGTATGATGCAACGTCTCGGCTCTTTCAAGGCCGAGGAGGCTATGGAAATAGAGAAATTGGCAAAATCCGGTGAGTGTGCAAGCGACTGCGATGAGCTTACAAACCGCGATGCTGCATGGCGTGTAGAGCTTCGCAACAAGATGAAGCCTAAAGAGCGTACTGCAATCGAGCGTTGTCCAATGCCTGAGCTTGAGCCGGAATACCGTGCAACAAAACTTCGCGAGGAGGTGAATACCGGTTTGACAAAGGATATGGCTCTTGTTGAGGCTCAGCGTTGTCTCGACTGTCCTAAGCCTGCATGTATGGAGGGTTGTCCTGTGAGCATAAACATTCCTTCATTCGTGAAGAATATAGAGCGTGGTGAGTTCATAAAGGCTGCCCAGGTGCTCAAGATGACAAGTTCATTGCCTGCAGTTTGCGGTCGCGTATGTCCGCAGGAGAAGCAGTGCGAGAGCAAGTGTATCCACTTGAAGATGGGCCACAAGGCTGTTGCTATCGGTGGTTTGGAACGTTTTGCCGCAGATTATGCACGTGAGAGCGGTGAAATGCCGGCTCCACAGGTTGCTCCGTCAAATGGCAAGAAGATTGCTGTTGTCGGTTCCGGTCCTGCAGGACTTTCGTTTGCTGGTGACATGGCAAAGCTCGGTTACAAGGTGACTGTTTTCGAGGCATTGCATGAAATTGGTGGTGTGCTCAAGTACGGTATTCCTGAATTCCGTTTGCCGAATGCAATCGTAGAGCACGAAATAGATAATCTCCGTGCAATGGGTGTCGAGTTCGTGAAGGATTGCGTTGTCGGCAAGACAATATCCATTGCACAGTTGCAGGAAGAGGGCTTCTGTGGAGTCTTTGTTGCTTCGGGTGCAGGATTGCCTAACTTCATGAACATTCCGGGTGAGAACTCTAACAATATACTTTCGTCAAACGAGTACCTTACCCGTGTCAATCTGATGGACGCTTCAAATCCCGAGACCGATACTCCTATACACTTGGGTAAGCGTGTGGCTGTCATTGGTGGCGGTAACACAGCTATGGACTCGGTGCGTACAGCATTGCGTCTTGGTGCAGAGCGTGCAATGATCATCTACCGCCGTTCCGAGGCCGAAATGCCTGCGCGTCTTGAGGAGGTCAAGCATGCGAAAGAGGAGGGTGTCGAGTTCCTTACATTGCATAATCCAATCGAGTATATTGCCGATGAGAAGGGTTGTGTAAAACAGATTGTATTGCAGAAGATGGAGCTTGGCGAGCCTGATGCGTCAGGCCGTCGTTCACCGGTTCCTGTAGAGGGTGCTATCGAGACTATCGATATAGATATGGCTGTTGTTGCTGTAGGTGTATCTCCAAACCCACTCGTTCCTACATCGGTAGAGGGGTTGGAACTCGGCCGCAAGAATACAATCGCAGTGAATGAGAACATGCAGTCATCCATACCTTTCATATACGCAGGTGGTGACATAGTACGCGGTGGTGCTACTGTTATCCTTGCAATGGGCGACGGTCGTCGTGCTGCGGCGGCAATGCATGAGCATTTGAGTAAATAATTGTAGAAAAGTAATAAAATGAATAATGAGCAAGCCTAGCTTGCTCATTATTCATTTTATTACATAGGTGGGATTTGTTGCTGCCAGTTGGCTTATCGAATCACTATATTCTTGTTGCATACGTGAGAACCTCTTCCAGTTGCGCTGTACCTTTCTTACGAACGACAGTGTCTCTCGCCAGCCGTTGAACTGGCCATTGCGGCATAACGTGTCGGTGTAATATTCGGGAAGGCTCTTGTATACAAGGAAAGAATCCACGTTGTTGTTCCAGATGAATCTGTTCTTGCCGTGTTTCCTTGCAAGCTGCATGGCATCGAGGATATGCCCATATCCGGCATTGTATGAAGCAAGTACGAAATTTATACGTTCGTTCTTGTCACGTACATGGCGGAATCGCTTGTCAAGTGTCCTCAACAGCTCTGTTGCTACCATGATGTTTGTTCGTGGGTCCATGTGCATTGAATCGGGAATCCCGAATCCGCGCAATGTGTTGGGCATCACTTGCATTATTCCGCAGGCACCGGCATCGGAAACCGCAGTGCTGTCAAAGCGCGATTCGGTATAGGCGATGGCTGCGATGAGCGTCCAGTCGTAGCCTACGATATCTGCCGCATTCCTGAAATGTTTGTCATAGTCCGAAAGATGCACATGTTTAGGAATATATGTATATTTTATTTCGGGAACAGCCTCGTTTGGCGTTCCTGAAGCATTGCCCCCAAAAAGACCGCTGCTGTATGCTATAAGAACAGCAGACAGTACAATAAGCAACAGCATATATACATATATTCGTTTCATCGGTTTATGGGAAGTATTCTTCGCAAATATAAATTTAAAAATGTAAAAAACAAAACGATGTAAGAATATGAATACATATTGCTACATCGTTTAATCATGGGAAATTGCCTTCTGTCAATTGATTCTTATATGAATTCGACAATGTTGAGCCCGTTTATTTGACCTACCACATAACGCGTGTTGCTGTTGCTTTCCAGTTCCCCGTGTCGGGTGAAGTTGTCCATGTACAGTTCTCTGCCTTTTTGTATCTGAAAGCAACGGAAAGTGTCTCCGGGCTTTATGCTTGAATTTTCTGTCCTCACTGCCACAAAGCGGTAGTCGCCAAGGTATTCGATATCGCATACCCTGTCGGGTTGCCATCCGAGTCTGATTCTGATCCCTTTCTCCAACTTCTCACAGTTTATGGTATCATTGTTCTCGAACAGTTCCGATTCTTTGAATTCGAGTCGTGATCTGCAGAAATTTTCCCAATTTCCGGCATCGATAAATTCTGCTATAATATCCAATATGCGCTCCGAGACATTGTTGGCATTACGGGTAGAGTAGCCCCAAAGACGTTCAAGCGTAGTGATTGAAATGTGCTCCTTGCACCTCTCTTCTATCAGTGTTGCAAGTTTCAGGAATTTGTCGTGTCCGTTGATTTTTCCAATCACCTTCTCAACCTCTTCGCGTAATGCTGCTACATCTTTATTATCAATGTTGATTCTCATATTTATGCATACAGATTGTTATATTCACAAAATTAGTTCATATATTTGAAAAAAATAAAATAAACTTTTGTCATTATTTGTCATTTTATGTGCGAAAGCGGAATATTCACACCTGCAAATGTGGAGCTCGACACCTCATCGGGTTTTGTAATGCCCGAAGTGTTGGCTACTACTTCTTTGTCCGTATTGTATCGTGTACGCAAGGCAGGGAAATATTTCATCATCAAGACACCACGGAACTGCTCGGGGCAATCACTTGCGCTGTTGCAACGCGAGTATGAGTTGTCTTTAGGAAAATCGCACCCCAATATCGTCAATGTCTATACATATGAATCCTCCACAGTCGTAGGCCCGGGAATTGTTATGGAATATATTGATGGACGCAACTTGTCGGAATTCATTGCTGAAAATCCAACAGTTGCAGCACGCAGACGAGTTCTTCTCCAACTGTTGCAAGCAGTGTCCTATATTCACCGCAACGGTCTGGTCCATAATGACATTAAACCTGAGAATATTATTATTTCACGTAGTGACAATGATGTAAAACTGATCGATTTCGGACTGGCCGACAGTGATGCCTATTACCTTGCCCGTACACTCGGCTGCACCGGTGCATACGCCTCGCCCGAGCTGCTTGCAAGGGAAAACGATATCGATTCACGTAGCGACATATATTCGTTGGGGCTTATAATCAAGGAACTTTTCGGCAAACGCTATTCGCGTGTCGTGAACCGTTGCCTGTACAAGGAGAAACAGAAACGTTATAACAATGCCGACGAACTGTTGTCCGCAGTAAGGCATTATAACAGGCCGCTTGTCGTATCCTTGTCGCTTGTTGCTGCATTTATTCTGTTGCTACCTCTATTATATATAGGAAATACAGTGGCAACCCAAAATGAAAATGTTATCAAGGAGAAAGAGCTGTTCATGCAGATAGAGCAGACAGTCGATTCATTGTACTCTTTGACAGCCGACTCTTTGTCACATGCTGTATATTTTGAGTTTGCCAGCAACAATATCGTCAACTTTTTTGAGAGTCTGGCCGAATACAACCAGGAGTACATATCAACAATCACCCCTTCCGATATGTATACAAAAGCCTCGGTACATTATGCAAGGAGCGTAGCCGGTTATAATGAACGCCTTTGGAATATGGCATACGCTATGCCTTCGTATTTAAAAAGCGGTTTGAGTGTTGACGAAGTGCAATATTATAACAAACTCATAGAGAAACGTCTGCCATATACACCTTATAGCAAGGAGTGATATTTCGTACATCGTATAAGATTGCCCCGTACATGTTGTTTGCTCTCTTTTGTGACAAAACAACTCCGTACGGGGCTTCTTTTTTGCCTATAAACAGCGTGCAGAAGATGTCGTGTATAAGTTTTTTAACATTTTTTGTAACTGACAAATAAATGACAAAAAAATAAGTTTACATGTCATTTATATTTGCATCAGAGAATACGTGAGTAGCTATCGCTGTTTAAAAAATCGTGTGGTTCTGTTCTGAAAAACTGACATAAATACTTTTTTACATGAAGCCGAAATCGTGTCTACAATTATAATATAGTTAATAGAGGGAGTAAGCCGAAAATCCTATAAAGAGTAGGCGTAAAATTATCTAAAATTATGGAAAATAAAAGAAATGAAAATTGTGGTTTGTGTAAAGCCTCAATTGTGTTGGGAGTAATTGCAATCGTGATTTCATTGACACCGTTAGTTAGTGCATGGTTGATGTTTTTGAGTGGCTTTAACTATCTGTTGGTTCCTGCCGGTGTTATCTGTGGTATTGTTGCACTTGTGAAGGGACAGGACAATATCAAGTCTATTGTCGGTATAGTTCTTAATGTGTTGGCTGTAGTTCTTCCTTTCATTCTTGCTGAGTATTATTTGTCAAGTGCTGCCGATTCTGTAGGTAATATGATGGATGTTTTAGGTGGATTCTAATAACTTTTACGTATGAAAAATAATGTTTTGTCTCTTGCTGTAATAATGGTATTGTCATTATTGGCATGTAGTTGTGGCAGTAGCACCAATAAACTGCAATTCGATGGTGTTTCTTGTGAAAATAGCGATCTGTTTTCAGTGGCGAAAGGTGGTTATGAATTGAAAGAGAAAATTGTAGATGGCGATACACTGCTGATGCTGAAAGTCAAGCTCAAATTGGAAAAACCTACTAAAGCCGAAGTCGATGATTATCCAGAAATTGCTTTGAAAGATAAAGACGGTATGGAGCTTTTCAGAAGTTGGGATCAATTGGAATTGACCGATGCTGATGAGGATAAGTTTGACCAGTTCATTGCAGGCAAGCTTGGAAAAGAGGCTGAATTTGTTTTTATTAATGAATTTGATGAGAATCACCAAAAAGCGTTGTCGGAATCCAGCAAATTTACAATAGTTGAATTTGCTCTTGAAGAGTTGGAAGAGGATGAATTGGTTGGTGCAATGAATAGCTTGTATAATACGGCAAAAGCATTAGACACTATGGATGATGATGCCGAGGAGGCTCTTAAGACAGCTGGTAAAGCAATCGAAACAACTGGTAAGATGCTTAAGGCTTTGGAGGATATGGACGGTATGTGGTAATAATACCAAAATATTGAATTGACAGAGTGTCCGGTTCGGACACTCTGTCTTTTGCATTTTTATAAAATTATAATAAAGAAAAGGCGTTGTTGTTTTTTAAATGTTATATTTGCATCAGAGGATATGAATTTAAGATAAGTTGATATAATTACCTTGTTATAATTACCGATCGGTATGAGTCAAAAGAAAAAGATAGTTGTATTTACCGGGGCTGGAGTAAGTGCCGACAGTGGCATTGCGACCTTTCGTGATGCCGACGGGCTTTGGGCGAACTACCGTATTGAGGAGGTGTGTACTCCCGAGGCGTTGAAGAACAACAGGGCGAAGGTCATAGAGTTCTATAATTTGCGTCGTAAGGAGTCGTTGACAAAGAAACCAAACGCAGGGCATATTGCCATTGCCGGGATGGAGCAGTGGGCCGATGTGTGTGTGATAACCCAGAATGTCGATAACCTTCATGAGCAGGCCGGTTCAACGCGGGTGGTGCATCTTCATGGTGAACTCATGAAATTGCGCTCAGAGAAGAACCCCGAACTGATATACGATATCAACGAAGGTTGGGAGCAGAGCCTTGATGAGCGTGGCGAAGACGGTGCTTTGCTCCGTCCGCATATCGTTTTCTTTGGTGAGGATGTGCCGATGTTCAATTTGGCGAGTAGGATTGTGGAGCTGGCTGATATCCTTGTAGTGGTGGGTACATCGTTGGCTGTATATCCTGCAGCGTCGTTGGTATACTATGTACGTGACAGGCAGGTTCCAATCTATCTGGTCGATCCGGGAACGCCTGATACATCAATGATCCGTAATCCTTTGACTCACATCAAGGAGCGCGGTGCGGTTGGTGTGCCGCAGTTGGTCGAGAAATTGCGTAAGGAGCTTGCATAACAGTTTTGCGTCTCTTTTCTCATTCTGTGAATACCGTTGTTCCCGTAAATGGGATGAATGACTGCATTTGATACAACTTTTTTACGATTATAATCGTGGAAAATCAAAGATTTTGTTAATTTTGCATTGAATTACGCCCAAAAGGGTGGTAAAGGAGATTATCTAACTACTTTAAAGTATTAAATAACTATGGTAAATTACAAAGAATTAGGTCTTGTAAACACTAAGGATATGTTTGCAAGAGCAATTGAGGGTGGTTACGCTATCCCAGCTTTCAACTTCAACAACATGGAGCAGATGCAGGCTATCATCAAGGCTGCTGTTGAAACAAAGTCTCCAGTTATCCTTCAGGTTTCTAAGGGTGCTCGTCAGTATGCTAACGCTACATTGCTTCGCTATATGGCTCAGGGTGCTGTTGAATACGCTAAGGAGCTCGGTTGCGAGAACCCTGAAATCGTTCTTCACCTTGACCACGGTGATACATTCGAGACTTGCAAGAGCTGTATCGACTCTGGTTTCTCTTCAGTGATGATCGACGGTTCACACCTCCCATACGAGGAGAACGTTGCCCTCACAAAGAAGGTTGTTGAGTACGCTCATCAGTTCGACGTAACTGTAGAGGGTGAGCTCGGCGTATTGGCTGGTGTTGAGGACGAGGTTTCTTCAGATCACCACACATACACCGATCCAGAAGAGGTTATCGACTTCGCTACTCGCACAGGTTGCGACTCTTTGGCTATCTCAATCGGTACTTCTCACGGTGCTTACAAGTTCACTCCTGAGCAGTGTACAATCGATCCTACTACAGGTTTGATGGTTCCTCCTCCACTCGCATTCGACGTGTTGAAGGCTGTTGAGGCTAAGCTTCCTGGATTCCCTATCGTACTTCACGGTTCTTCTTCAGTTCCTCAGGACGAAGTTGCTACTATCAACAAGTTCGGTGGTGCATTGAAGGCTGCTATCGGTATTCCAGAAGAGTGGTTGCGTGAATCAGCTAAGTCAGCTGTATGTAAGATCAACATCGACTCTGACTCTCGTCTTGCTATGACTGCTGCTATCCGTCAGACTTTCGCTGAGAAACCAGCTGAGTTCGACCCACGTAAGTACCTCGGTCCAGCTCGTGACAACATGGAGAAGATGTACAAGCACAAGATCATCAACGTGCTTGGTTCAGATAACAAGCTCGCTAAGTAATTTGTTAATTCTTTAAAATTTTAAAGAATTAATTACGAGTTATAAAAATCCTGCTTCGCAATGCGAAGCAGGATTTGTTTTACCATACCTGCATATTTCGCACCTTTGTGTGTAGTCTTGGTTCACCTGCAAAGTTGAAGTGAACCCCAAAGTTTGGACAAAAAACTTTGGTTGAATATGGGTTTAAAACATGACTACGATGCATTACTCAAGTATATGCATTTATTAGAATCAGGAAAAACTATTAGCTTTATTTGTCGCCATTATGGTATATGT
>JAFZGA010000027.1 GCA_017555585.1 Bacteroidaceae bacterium | reverse complement strand
TGTGTGAGAATGTTTGAGTGCAGCATGGGTGTAATTTTCTTATACAGCCATGCGGAACGAGTTTCGCAACACCCTGCTCAAGACAGATAGGATTGGAGTGGCAAGTTTGCGACGGCCGAGTGATGTTGCAACGCAACTCATGAGCAAAAGGAGCAAACGACTGTTTTTTACGTATGCCGGGCGCTTTGTGTACTTTGGCGCGACCAAAGTACATGAAAGAAAGACTTGAAGAGGAATACAAATTCTAAGTTTAAAGGTTAAAAACAGCCCTTGATGTCGCCTACCATGTCATCTCGCTGGAACGGAGTGACGAGAGATCTCATTAAAACTACTAGCAATATAAATAGTGAAAAACTCCGCCACGACGGTTTTTGCGCAAGCAAATACAAGCATCTGCGTAAAAACATTACTTTACTTTACCGGGATTCTTGTTTACAAAATCGGCCCACGACGAATACTTCTTTTCACTGACAGGGTTGCCACGCTGTATGAAATGACAGAATGCCGCGCCCAGGGCATCGGTCGCATCCATGAAATGCGGCATATCTTCATTGGAGATGTTCAGCATGCGGCGTAACATGTCGGCAACCTGCTCTTTCGATGCCGAGCCATTGCCGGTGATAGCCATCTTTATCTTCAACGGTGCATATTCGTGTATAGGCACCTGCCGGCTTATAGCAGCCGCTATAGCTACACCCTGTGCCCTGCCTAATTTGAGCATACTCTGTACATTCTTGCCAAAGAAAGGTGCTTCGATGGCAAGTTCATCAGGTAGAAAGGAGTTTATGAGCCCTTGCACGCGGGTGAATATCTCACCCAGCTTCATATACATGTCCTTACACTTGCGCAGGTCAATGACACCCATGGCAATGAGGCGTGCACGGTTGCCGTTCACGCCTATGAATGCATAACCCATGATATTTGTTCCGGGGTCAATGCCCATGATCACTCTGTCATCGGCCGGTGTTGCTGTGTTTCTCATCTCAATAACCCAAATATTTCATCAGTGCCTTGCAACCAGCCACAATCTCATTGTATGTCTTGTCGAAGTTGCCGTGATACCAAGGGTCGGAGATATCTGCTCCTATGCCGGGTGCAGGCTCTGAAGCGGTAAAGTCAAGTAATTTCCATACCTTGCCCTTACAGTCGCACCCTATGAGGCGTGTGAGGTTACGCTTGTTGTAGTCCTCCATGACTACCACCAAGTCAAAGTTGTTGTAGTCATCAACGGTGAACTGACGTGCACGATGTCCTGTGCAAGGAATACCGTGCATCGACAAGATGTGTTCTGCCGGTGGATATATGCCGTTGCCTATCTCCTCACGGCTTGTCGCTGACGACTCAATGTACACTTCGGCAGAGAGAGATGATTTCTCCACCAACGATTTCATCACAAATTCAGCCATCGGCGAACGGCAGATGTTACCGTGGCATACAAACATTATCTTTTTCATGCAATAGTCCTACTCCAAGAATCCGGCATCGAAAGAGAGTGGCAAGAGAGCCTTTATACCCTCCTCGACAACGTAGCACTCCTTTGTGCCATAAAGTATTATGCGTATCGGTGTATTGAAACGTTTCTCTGTCTCGAGGATAACCTGGCGACATGCTCCGCATGGCGGAATGGGCTTCTCCAACTCGCCCTGTGCGGTACGTGCGGCGATGGCAAGCACCTCGACAGCCTTGTCAGGATATTGCGAGTTAGCCCAGAAGAGTGCCGTGCGCTCGGCACATAATCCTGACGGGTAGGCGGCATTTTCCTGGTTTGTTCCCGAAACTATAGTACCGTCAGACAGACGCACCGCAGCACCCACATTAAAGCCGGAATATACAGCATAACTGTTGGCTGTGGCTTTGCGTGCCGCTTCTACAACCTCTCTGTCGTGTGCAGCAAGCTCGTCAATGCCACACACCTTCACACGTGTCTGCAAGATTATCTCTTTCATATCTTCATTTGATTATATAGGGTTATCATATTTGCCTGTTGCCAAACCCTGCCGGGAACGACAAGCAGACGTGTATAACCATATAACAAATTATTCAATGCGAATATAAGCGAATTATTGCGTATAAGCAATTTATTCATTTAATTTGTCACAAATTAACAGCACAGATCATGAAACGACTATTCTATGCTATCCCGGTTGCTACATTGCTGCTGACATCGTGCTTTACAGGCAGGCAGGCTGTTGTGGCAAGCGGTCAAGATACGGTATCAAAGACTTCCAACCCTAACGAAGCATATATACAGACATATTACCCCATGGCTGTCGAGCAGATGGAGAAGCATGGCATCCCTGCAAGCATCACACTTGCACAGGCAATTCTGGAGGGTGGCGCAGGGCGCAGCGATCTTGTCAAGGAGGCCAACAACCACTTTGGCGTAAAGGCCGACAAGCGTTGGCAGGGCAAGAGCTATTCGAAATGGGATAATGGCAAGTGGTGCCAGTTCCGCGTGTACAGGAGTGCCCGGGAGTCGTTCGAGGACCATTCGAAATTCCTGTTGTCGAACAGCAGGTACGATTTCCTCTTCGCTCTCGACAAGAAGGATTATAAAGGATGGGCCCATGGCTTGAAGAAGGCAGGATATGCCGAGGATAGCCAATACCCCAAAAAACTCATCGGCATCATAGAGAGGTATGGCCTACACGTGTACGATTCTTACGGTAAGAGGGCCAGAGGAAAGCAACAACAGAGCGAGCCCTGTACAGCGGCTGCATACACGGCACAGCAGCAAGAACATGGATTACATAAAGCAAACGGGCTGATATATATTGTCGCGAACTATGGCGATACATTCGAGGGGCTCTCTTCGGAGCTCGGTATCTCCAAGCGCAAGCTCAGAACATTCAACGATTTGTATAAGGGATATGTCATAAATGAGGGCGATATCATCTATCTCGAGCGTAAGAACAGCAAGGCAAGACGAGGATATAAGTTCCATACCATACAACCCGGCGAGAGCATTCATTATATATCTCAGAAGTATGGTATAAGACTCAAGAAACTGTTCAAGATGAATCCTATGTATAAGGAGTATACGAAGTTGAGAGTTGGTGATACTATTAGGTTGAGGTGAAGATGAACCGGTATGATTACCAAAATGTTTATATTCCGTCATGGCGGATATGTTATCCGACACGGTTGAGTGCTGGGTTTGCAACCCCATATAAACGATAGTTGTATTCTACAGCAGTTTTTAACCTTAACGCTTTTGTCTTTTGTTCGTTTTGTAGTCTTTCTTTTCCGTTCTTTCATCGCGTGAAAGAACCAAAGCGCCCGGCACAGAGTAAAAATAGTCGCAATGTTCTTCGTAACGTTGGCAACACCGCCTTATCGCATCCCGTGCGGTGCAAACTGCGTCTGCACTGCGCACGACTATATGCTGGCGGTATTGTCGATTTGCAAGCAAATTCGTGCCACACTGTGAGCACTCAGCCGAACATTGCTTGTCGCTTAAGCCTTTTCGTTTCTGTTCAGGCGCTGTCTACTTTCCGTCTTTGACTGTATGCGCTAATCGTGACCCTCACGGCACCAACTTTGTCGGTGCTTCGTGAGACCTATCACTGCGCATACAGTCGATTTTGTTTGCAAAATTCGCTTACTCCTGAACAGAAACGGGCTTTCACTATATTTTTAACAGTGCCGGTGTTGTTTTGAAGTTACTTTTGACGCGGATTTTTTACGCCAGCTGTAGGAACACGGCATGCCGAGTCCGTTATATTTCACTGTAGTTCTTAACCTAGGTTAAGGACTACCAAAGAATACAGAGATCTCTCGTCGCATGCGCTCCTTCGACATGACACGCTTCGCGTAATTTACGCAGGGAACCCTGCCCGTACAGGAATTTTATTGAATATAATCCGGAATATTACTATTCCCTAAATCTGTCTTGCAGAACTTGCATCTTCTCAATTATCTGCTTGAACGTTGGTTTATTAGAACCATAAATCATATTTACCAACATTTCCGCATAGTCCTTTTCCCATATTGCAACAATATCTTCGCGAGGAATAAGCACTAATCTTTTTCGAACATCCGAGGTATAGTCCATATCTTTAACCGAAGTAAATATTTCTCTATGGTGTCTGATAGTTTCCCACAACTCATAATCCTTAACAGCCTCTATGGCAAAATCCTTATCCATCATCAAATAGAGGTCGTACAAATGGCGAGATTTCCTATTAGCATTAACCCCATGACCTGCAACAGAGAATAGTTCATGCAATAAGAAAACTTTTTCCAGGAACGTTTTTCCCGCAACGGCTGTTGCAATATCTGAATCCACAACTGCTGTTTGAATTGTCGGAAAGTTCTCCTCTACAAGACTCTTTACCTTATTCATTGCGTATGGCTCGGATAGAGAGCGAGAACCAATCTCCAACATAACAACAGGTTTCAAGTAGTCCAACTCACCTTGAATTACACTCTTGTATGTTATCCATATTTTTCTTGGTTCAGGATATGTATTATCGCCCTCACCATCCTGTTCAGCTTCAATCGTACATAATGCGCCTAACCCATATTGCTTAACGGCATCGGACAAAGCATTATAAAATTCTTCGCGAACAAATATTGATGATTCTTTGCGGAGCTTCTTAATCTGTTTCTTGGTCAGGTCGCCATCTAATCCAAATTGTGAACGGTCAATAGCAAGGTCTATATCCTCTGAAAAACGGCTTATATGTTTCCAGACCTTGCTTAGCGAAGTTCCACCTTTGAATATCAACTTATCAGCAAAAGGAAGAGTAAAAACTATCTGTAAAATGGTTGTAACCCACAAGTCTTTTTCAATGGCTTGCGCGGGCAATCCTATTCGTCCCTCTGTGGCTTGTAAAACTTGTCTCTGTTCCTCTATAGTAAGTGAAAAGTATTTATTCATAAGCTTGCTTAATTATATTCCTAATCCATACAGGCATTAACTTAAAGTCTGTCATTACCGACTCTTTGGGCTCATTTTGTAATAACTCCACAATTCGTTTTATCTGCCAATCTTCAATATTCTCCTTCTTCAATGATTTAAGGGCAAATGTAATTAGCATAGCCAACCTGCTTTGGAAAGCCAGGTTTTTGGGGACTGTGTTCTTAAATGTAATGCCCCTACCATTTGATATTTCAACATGTCTTTTTGAACCATCGGTCAGATAGACATAGTTCATCGGCACTTGGGTTGAAAGTCCAAGTACATTCAGTGCATAAGCTCCTGTCGGGACAATTCGGGCATGGTCTCGTTTTGCCATAGCCTCTGCTATTTGCTCAAAAGAAGGCTGCAAAATTCCTAACCCCAGTTTTTCTTCAATTTCGGGATAGCAATATATACCTTGAGCAACCCTAATTATAAGCCCCTCTTTGCATAGCCTTGTCAGAGTTTGCCTAACAGCATCAGGTGTACCCAAATCAACAAAATCATCGGGAAAGAAGATACTGCCTTTCTCCAGCGAGGTAATCTGTTGCTCTATTTTCGATTTAACACTTTCCATACGACTTATATTTTGTCACAAAAATATGGTATATTTGTGACAAAAACAAATGCGCAAATTAAAATAATACCAGTTGAGACAAGTTAATTTAGAAAGACTGCAAAACCAATAAACGACAAAAGCGTTAAGGTTAAGGAGTGCGGTGGAATATAACGGGCACGTTTTAAAGAGACTATTGACAACGCCAACATGTCGCAACCCACGCGGTGTGACTACGCCATACTACGCGTGACCTATTGCTGCTGGCATCGTTGACTAATAAAATTGACGACAACAGCTGTCCGCGACCCACGGGGCACAAACTTACGTCTGTGCAGCCCGTGACCTATCGCTGCTGCCGTCGTCGATTAAAAAGCAATTGACAACGCCAACATGTCGCAACCCACGCGGTGTGACTGCGCCACACTACGCGTGACCTATTGCGATTGGCGTTATCGACTAAATATTAATGGGGAGCATTGCTCCCCATTAATATTTAGTTCCACAAGTTACCCCACTGGCCGCGGTGACCGCTTGAAAGCTGACCGCCGTTTGAGGTATCTACTGTTTTATCACTGTCCAATTTCAATGAAGCTGCAAGCATGTTGGTTGCTTCAATATTTACCTCTGTTGCAAGAGGTGCGCTATATACCTTTTTCATATATATTATAACGTTTTTTATTTTCTAATATGTTATTTGCACGGGCGGGCAAAACCCGCCCCTACATTAATATTCATGCACCACTGACAACACTTGCTTCTCGCAACCCACACGGCGCGAACTGCGCCCGCGCTACGCGTGACCTATTGCTATTGGCATTGTCGATTAAACAAGTTTAATTCCGCAGCACCCTGAAAACAACCGAAAGCCTGGAGTGGCAAGTTTGCGACGGCCGAGTGATGTTGCAACGCAACTCATGAATTTGTTTTTGCAAATCAACAACATCGCCAGCAAATAGTCGCAAGTAGCACAGCCAATGGTTGTGCCTTGCGGGATGCGATAAGGCGGTGTTGTCAACATTATAAAGGAGCAAACGACTGTTTTTTACGTGTGCCGGGCGCTTTTTGCTACTTTTTCCTCTAAAAATAACAAAGAAATCATCGTTTAAGGTATCTATAAGGCGCACTACATTTGATTATGGACATAACAAATCACTATGCAAGATTACTTGCATATAAATA
>JAFZGA010000014.1 GCA_017555585.1 Bacteroidaceae bacterium | reverse complement strand
TTGGTGGCGATTATTGAGTTTTCTTCCTCATTCCACTCGTGCATAAAGAGTCGGTAATCCGTCTTTAATTGACGGATTACACGATTCTGAATTACTTGATAATAGATTGTTCCCTCTTTATTCTCATTTGTCGAGGGTCGAAACTTTACCTTGATACTTGCCATAGGCTCACGGTTTTGATTTCTTGTTTGGGTTATCCTTAGGCTGTTCCTGCTTCGCCTTTATAGACTTGGCTTTACTCTCCTGTTCCTTTGCAGCCAGTTCTTTGAGCCTTGCTTGCTCGGCAAGGGCGGCTTGTTTGCGTACAGCCTCTTCGTAGGTCTCCACATCTTCACGCATTTGCTCAATCTTTTGGTTGTCTCTGTTAAGTTCGAAGATGTCCTCCAGAGTCGCTATCTGCTCTGTCGAGGCATCGCCTTTCATCTTGATGTAACGATATTTGAGGGCATCATCATCCCTCTGAACATTTGGTCTTGATAAATGGTATATAGCCGATGCTCCTGCTGCCAAGAGGATGATAAACATTGACAGAAGAATCCAAGACTCTTTTGTGTAGAGCACAAACGAATGTCGTTTCTCGTTAATATTGTGCTTTACCTTTATCTCATCCATCTTATCGATAGCCTCTGTTAGCCGTTGTTTTACTCCCTCATAATCGGGTTGTTCCTGTTGGCTGAAAACATTCATTTGCTTATTTATTTTGCTAAATTCATTGACTACAAATCCTGCGAGTTTGTTGGCTTTAGCATCATAATACTCCTTGTTTTCTCTGTTACCATTCTCGATTAACTCCTTAATTGGTGTCAAATCTACATTGGCATTTACTGTTTGTTCTGTTCGTTGGCTCTTGCTGATGGTCAGCAACTCCTCCAACATTGCGATAATGATTGAATTATTCTCTTGCATATTGGTTTTGTTTTAATGGTTAATGATTAGAGTTTGAATCCTCTTGTTTTCTTTTTCTTCTGCTTCTGTTGCATTTGGCGACGGAACTCTGCTTCTTCCTGGCTATCTACATCTGCCGAAGATGTGAAGTCCAACAAGCCTAATGAACCGCTGATAAGCTCCGTTTCTTTGTTCTCAATTTGACTTAATTGCATATCGTATGGCTCATATTGTCTCTGATATTCCGCTTGATTATTACCATTCAGAGCCTTATCAATCTTTGAATAACTGAAACTGCGGTCTATCTTCGATCCGTTAAAGTGGTAGCCATTCTTGGTAAAGATTATACCCTGTACCTCATTGGTATTGCCCTTATACTTGAAGCGTACATCAATGCCTTCGGCTTTCAGGCGTTTCAGCAGTGTCGTCCAATCCGAGCATCGTGCAACCTCCCGTTTGAGAACTTGGTATATCTCGTAACGGGTTTTGTCCGGCTCTTTCAGTCGGTGCGTTTTTACTTGTTCCTTACCATTTGCGAAGAACAACCCGTATTTGCGTGTCAGCTCCTTGCAAATGCGTTCACTGCGGTAACGGTCGTTCTTGTCGCTGATGGTTCTGCCGTTATTATCCACCCGATTAAAGGCTATATGAATGTGCGGATGCTCCTTATCATAATGCCTTCCGATGATATATTGTGTATCACGAATGCCCATCTTTTCCATATATTCCCTGCTTATCTGTATCATAAGTTCGTCAGTTAAGCGTGGTAAATCCTGTTTTGAGAAGCTGAGTGATATATGTCCGATGAACTTATCCACTCGTGGATTAAGACGAGATTGGGCTATGAGACTTCGGGCTATCGTGCCGTTGTCATTGAACAGAACACCTTGACAATCTATTAGCGTGGCTTGCTTCTTCTTGTCGAGGATATAATCTACAATTCCTCTGGCTCCTGAGCCTTTTACGATCTTGGCCATCATAGGCTGATATGGTCTATAATGTTCTCCAATGACAGCAGCAGATGTTGGCATTGTCCGTAGTGCAGCCTTACACCCTCCCGATGAGCCTTGCGAGTAAGCTGATTGAGATTGTTTGCCATTCCGCATAGCTTGCGGATATAGTCAGCCTGCTCGGTGGTCAGTCTTGCCCTGATATGGCAATCACGGATAGCCATTCTTAGAATCTCGCTTGCCGATACTCCTGCGTTCTTGGCTTTCAGTTTCATAGCGTAATACTCTTCGGTAGCCATCTTTACCGTTATTCTATACTTGCGTTTTTCGGACAACTTCTTTGTGGGTCGTCCTCCCTT
The DNA here is from genome assembly GCA_017555585.1 of Bacteroidaceae bacterium. Taxonomy (GTDB): domain Bacteria; phylum Bacteroidota; class Bacteroidia; order Bacteroidales; family Bacteroidaceae; genus HGM04593. The sequence continues at coordinate 74,948 of JAFZGA010000014.1, read as the reverse complement.
GTTGGGTGTCTTGTTATTGATGCTTCGTTTCATACGATTACTGATTTTGAAAATGATACATACATTGTTTCCTTGATAGACCAACGGGATGTCATCTTCTGCGACCTTCGAGAGTGGAAGCAAGTGGTTTTGGTCTGCCCAAAACATAAACTTGCTTCCCCACCAACCGAAGGTCAATCAATTTTGAGTGCCTCAAAATGAAATACCGTTGGTACAGTGCTTAATTTGATTGGATTAAGAGGTTACATTCCTTTCCAATGCTCAAAATCTTCTGAATAGAGTTCGATGTGATGGCGAACGATGTTCTCCAACAATCCCGACATACTCATTCTATCCTCACCGATTTTGCAGGCGAACTTGTCAAGCATCTTGCGTAACTTACCACTGATGAATACCGGCTTGCGGTCTTCAATCTTGTAAGGTCGCATAAAGGTGTTGCGGTACTCCTCCAACGACAGCTTGCGTTGCTTGCTACTCACTCGGCGTTGGATGATCGGAGTCGGTGGCTGTTCCTCTACTACATTGGTAGGCGGAACTTCATCTATTACCTCTGCAACGGAAGGCTCTGTTTCCGTTTGGGCTTGTTCCGTTACTGATGGTAAAGGAAGTGGCTTGATGTTTTCAATTGAGAAATTCTCCAATGCGGCATCAATACTCTTCTTTCGGTTCTCTTCTACTTGCGAGTTCTGTTCGGAGAAATCTAAGCCTGTCATTTCTTGTAACTCTGTTTTACTTAAAGTCTGTTTTTTACTCATTTTTTGAATGGTTTTAAAAGTTCAACATATGATCTTTGTGCACAATCTTGACCGATTATCTGCTGCAAAGAAAATGTGCATACAATTCTGCCACAACTAATTAGGTCTATGTAGGCAATTATGAATTGTATTGCTTTTCAGCGTGATTAATTAGCAGTGCCGACTGCATAATTTTTCCCAAGTTGAACGAGTATTGATGTATTAGGGAGAAATGCTTATTTGAGGAAATTAAGGACTTAAATACAATGGCGGATAGACGGACTGCCGAAGCATCGGGAGTTGTCTATCCGCTATTCTGATATGGCAGATTAGTGGCTATCCGTTTCAGCTGTTCGGGGCAGAAGTTTGGCAGACGGATAGGCATCGGTCTGACAAACGACAAAATCCGAAACGAGCAGTCGCTTGTGGTATTCTTATATAATATGGATTACAATGTGATGTATGCTCAGATATGTATCGCTATATACATCTAAAAGTGCCACGAACTGTGCCACATACTGCAACAGGCTCACCATATGATTGAGGTGTGATAACTTATCTATTTCTTTGCTCTCAGAAAACAGAATTGCTTATGAGGATAGAGCCTTTTTATATGGTTGTTTATCGTGTCTATAATGAAACAAAATGACAAGGAATGACACCTGTTGTTAGTGCCATTGTAGTATGAAAATCTCTTTCTTATTTAGCAGTGCGAACAAGAAAAACAAATGAAATAAAATAAAATAAAACAAAAGAGTATGGAATTGATAATTTTTGAGCGAAAGGCATTCGAGGAATTTGCCACGAAGATTGAGCAGTTTATTCTGCAAGTATCAAACTCACCCGTTGTCAAGGGTGGCAAGAAAAAGACAAACAATTGGCTCGACCATCAGGATGTTTGTCAGCGATTGAAGATAAGCAAGCGTACATTGCAGACCTTGCGTGATAATGGTACGCTTGCCTATACCAAAATCGGCAACCGCACCTACTACCTTCCCGAAGATGTGGATAGCATCATCACTAAGGTAGAGGACAGGCGAAAAGAAGCCAAGTGGAAAGGGAGAGAAATCTAACCAATGTATAATACTAAAACCATTTGAACTATGTATCAAGAAATGCGAACCAAAGATGATGCATGGATGCAGTCCATTCACGAGAGTATCGACCAACTGTCAGAGATTCTCGATAGTATGACAAAAGAAGGAACATCCTTACAGAACGATGAAGAGTATCTATGTGACAAGGAGGTAGCATATATGCTTAAAGTCAGCCGAAGGACATTGAGCGAGTATCGAAGCAATGGAACATTGCCTTACTATGTTCTCGGTGGCAAAGTCCTGTATAAGCGAAGTGAGATTGAACAGGCATTGAAACGGGAGTACAACGGCAAGCACCTGATGAATGGCAGCGGATAACCCAACTATATTTTTAGAGGGAGTGAAATTTACCGCTTGCCCTATATTCATCTGATGCAAAATAATAGTGCTTCTATGGATAGAAATAAAAACAGCATACAAATGGGTTATCAATGCAAGAACCCTTTTGTATGCTGTCTGTTTATCTTTATCTACATTTTCATCAGTCGTTCATTTCCGTTGCCGTCTGCATTTCTGAGTACAGACATTGAAAGGGGAAAGGTTTTCGGGCTGAATACTCTCCATAGGAGGAAGATTCCGACCGAAACGGCTTGCCGCTCTGACCTTTCAACTTTCAAGGGCTATTGTACTACCTTCGCAGATGAGCAAAGGAAAGGGGCGAATGACGGAATCGGGAAACTCTTAATATCGCAGATTGATGATAGACCAAATTCAAATCCCACCCTGCAATAATGAAAAACACACCACCTTTTTGCTCATTCATAAAAAAGTTGTACCTTTGTTCCAAGATGAGTTGTACATCAATGCAAATCACGCAAGTATGTAGAAATCAGAACAGTTGCCAACTCATTACCTCGTGCTCAAACATTCCGCGTAAATATTTTATTCTTAGCGGATTATAAGATTATTCCAAAAATATTCATTATCTTCGCAAAATGATATGACATTAGAACAAAGATTAAAACAAAAATATATTATGGTATATAATGAAAGAGATGCTCGTCATGAGCACGTTATCGAATGTGCAAAGCAGATGATGACTGCTGCACGTACTGCTCCAAAGGCAAAAGGTGTTGACCTTATTGAAATAGCGATGCTTACAGACAAAGATGTCATAAACCTGAGCAAGTCATTGCATCAGATTGGTGAAGATATGGGACGTGGCGGACTTATGCGCGATGCTGACAACCTATTGTCGGCTGAAGCCGTTATTCTTATAGGTACACGCGAAGAACCTATGATGCTAAACTGTGCATATTGCGGTTTTGCAACATGTGGTGAACGCCCCGAGGGAGTACCATGCGCCATGAATACCATAGATATAGGTATCGCAGTAGGTTCGGCATGTGCAACCGCTGCTGACCTGCGTCTCGACACACGTGTTATGTACTCAGTGGGTTATGCAGCAGGCAAGCTCGGTTTGATGCCTGGTTGCAAATACATCATAGGAATCCCAGTTAGTGCAAGTTCAAAGAATCCTTTCTTCGACCGTAAACGCAAGGTATAATGATGGAACAGAAGAAAAACCGACTTTTTATGCCTGCAGAATGGCATAGACAACAAATGGTACAGCTGACATGGCCGCATGAGAACACCGACTGGAGTTACATGTTGGACGAGGTCGAAGCATGTTTTATAGAGCTTGCAAAAGCCATTAGCGCACGTGAACAGCTGCTTATTGTAGCACCAGACATCAAAAGAGTTTACGACATGCTCGAGAATGCCGGTGCCAACACCGCAAACATAACCATGTTCGAATGTGAGACAAACGACACATGGGCACGCGACCATGCTTTCATCACCTTGCTTGGCGACAATGTACCCCACTACATCGATTTCTGCTTCAATGGTTGGGGACGCAAGTTCGAGGCTTCGCTCGACAACGCCATCAACAGCAAGCTGTATGATGCAGGGATTGTAAAGGGTGAATATGAGGACTGCACAGGATTTGTCTTAGAAGGAGGCTCTATTGAGAGCGACGGAAAAGGAACTCTACTTACAACCAGCCAGTGTCTGCTAGCCCCACACCGTAACCAACCTATGGTACGAGAGGATATAGAACGTTGCTTAAAGAACATGCTACATGTAGAACGTGTACTATGGCTCGACCATGGCAACCTTATTGGCGACGACACTGACGGACATGTGGATACTGTGGCACGTCTTGCCCCAAACAACACCATAGTATATATGCAGTGCAATGACAAGAACGACGAACAATATGCTGACCTTAACGCAATGGAAGAGCAGATAAAGGAGCTCCGCACAGCCGACGGCAATCCTTACCGCATGCTTGCGTTGCCATCACCAGCACCCATATACGACGAAGACGGTGAACGCCTGCCTGCAACATACGCGAACTTCCTTATTATGAACGGTGCTGTACTGTACCCTACATACGCACAGCCCGAAAATGACAGACTTGCAGCAGAGATTCTTTCAAAAGCATTCCCCACCTATGACATTGTGGGAATAGACTGCAGAGCACTTATCAAACAACACGGTTCATTGCACTGCGTGACAATGCAATACCCAAAGATATAAAGAACGAAACATGAAGAAGATGGATACAATAAAGGTTGGAATAATACAACAGAGCATTGGCACTGACGTTGAGCAGAACAAGCAGAAGCTTGCAGATTGTGTACGCGAAGTGGCTGCAAAAGGAGCACAGCTTGTAGTGCTTCAGGAACTGCACAACTCACCATATTTCTGTCAGGTGGAATCGACAGATAATTTTTCGTATGCAGAACCGATACCCGGACCATCAACCGATTTCTACGGTAAGGTTGCCGCTGAATGTAAGGTAGTGCTTGTGACATCGCTGTTTGAGGAGCGGGCAAAAGGACTCTACCATAATACTGCTGTAGTATTTGACACAGACGGAAGCATGGCTGGCAAATATCGCAAGATGCATATCCCCGACGACCCTGCATATTACGAAAAGTTCTATTTCACTCCCGGAGATATAGGTTTCCGTCCTATAAAGACATCACTCGGCACACTAGGTGTACAGGTTTGTTGGGACCAATGGTATCCGGAGGGAGCACGCCTGATGGCTCTGCGTGGTGCCGACATTCTCATATACCCTACAGCTATAGGTTGGGAAAGCAGTGATACTGCTGAAGAGAAAGAGCGCCAGCTCGGTGCATGGCAGACAGTACAGCGCGGACATGCCGTTGCTAACGGTCTGCCGGTAATTGCAGTAAACCGTTGCGGACATGAACCCGACCCCTCAGGAATGACAAACGGCATACAGTTCTGGGGGCACAGCTTTATTGCAGGCCCACAGGGTGAGTTCGTGGCGCATTTCGGCGAACAGGAACAATGCGAAGTGGTTGAAGTGAGCCTGAAACGTAGCGAGACAGTACGTCAATGGTGGCCATTCCTACGCGACCGTCGCATAGAGGAGTTCGGTGCACTTGCGAAGCGTTTCCTTGACGAGGAGTAAAGACTATCTGATTTTATTAAGCGACTGTGAATAATAATTAATCTTATTCGATGTCATTATCATAAAAATTATTAATTTTGCAGGCGAAATACAAATCAACTCATTAAGTTTTGTAAAATATGAAATTGGCCATAGCCACAAGACCTACATTCTTTGTAGAGGAAGACAAGATAATAACTCGCCTTTTTGACGAGGGACTTGACTATCTGTTCCTGTACAAGGAGTATCCCCACCCTCAATTCATTGAGCGTTTGCTGAATCTTATACCCAAGAAATACCATAAACGCATATACTCTTGCAACAGCAGGCTTATGAAGGAATATAAGCTTGCCGGAACACTTTTCCCACTCGGTTCAAACCCTCCTATGGGCAATGAGAAAGGAAAAGTAGTAGGCTATGCGAACAATCTTATGCATTTGAAGGAACTGCGCAAGACATACGACATAATCTGCTTCGGTCCGCTCGGACGCACATTCTACCAGAGTGCCGAACTGAACGAGATAGGCAAGAAGATGATCAACAGAAAGACATGGGCTTTCGGAGATGTTGATGAAGCAAACCTCAAACGCTTGACAAACTATGGTTTTGGCGGTATAATCCTTGATGAACTCATATGGAATAATTTCGATTCATGTCGTTCGACCGATTATACAGAGCTCATTAACCGTTTTAAGAGAATACAGAAAACAGTTAACAGACTGTAATATCATATAGACAAACAAATAACAAACCAAATAAATATCATTATTATGAACAATACCCCTTATATGGTATTTGCGGGAACAAAGTCACGCTATCTCGCAGAAGAAATTTGCAAGGAATTGGGTTGTGAACTCGGACAGATGAACACTACATACTTCGCCGATGGCGAGTTTGCAGTCTCTTTCGAAGAGTCAATCCGCGGAAAGGATGTTTTCCTTGTACAGTCAACATTCCCCAACTCGGACAATCTGATGGAGCTGTTGCTCATGATTGACGCTGCAAAGCGTGCATCGGCAAGCAGCATCATAGCAGTAATGCCATACTTTGGATGGGCACGTCAGGACCGCAAGGACAAGCCACGTGTTTCAATTGGTGCAAAGCTCGTTGCAAACCTGTTGAGCGTTGCCGGTGTGAGCCGTGTAATCACAATGGACTTGCATGCCGACCAGATTCAAGGCTTCTTCGATATCCCTGTTGACCACCTCTATGCATCAATGGTGTTTGTACCATACATCCAGTCACTCAACCTTGAGGATCTTGTAATTGCAACTCCTGACGTCGGTGGTTCAAAACGTGCAAGTGCATATGCAAAATGTCTTGGTGTACCCCTCGTACTTTGCCACAAGACACGTGCTAAGGCAAACGTTGTAGAGTCTATGCAGATTATCGGTGATGTTCAGGACAAGAACGTTATCCTTGTTGACGATATCGTTGATACAGCCGGTACAATTTCAAAGGCAGCAGATTTGATGATGGACAACGGTGCGAAATCGGTTCGTGCAATCGCTTCACACTGTATCATGTCTGGTAATGCTTCAGAGCGTGTAACCCAGTCAAAGATGACTGAAATCGTATTTACAAATAGTATTCCTTTCAACAAGGATTGCGCTAAGGTTAAGCAACTTTCTGTAGCTCACGGTTTCGCTGACGCTATCAAGTGCGTGCTCAACAACCAGTCAATCAGTTCACACTACATCTGCTAATTGACGGTATATATAAATGAAAACAAAGAGTGCAGCTAGCTGCACTCTTTGTTTTCATTTATAATGACAGTTTAATATCAATCAGTACTGTTCTTTTTCATTTGGGAAATCACATGATTTCACATCACCCACATAGCTTCCTACAGCATCGGTTATGATGGTATGTAAATCGGCGTAACGACGAAGGAAACGTGGAGCAAAGTCCGCTGTCATTCCGAGCATGTCGGCATAAACGAGAATCTGTCCGTCGACAGCACTGCCGGCACCGATACCGATAACAGGAATAGTAAGACTCTTTGCAACCTCTTCACCCAACTTTGAAGGTATCTTCTCAAGTACAAGAGCAAAACAGCCTGCCTCTTCAAGAAGCTTCGCATCGCGACGCAACTTCTCTGCCTCTGCATCGTCTTTTGCACGTACTGCGTATGTTCCGAACTTGTTGATGCTCTGTGGTGTCAAGCCAAGGTGCGCCATAATGGGAATACCGGCATCAAGAATCTTGCGTACCGATGGAAGGATTTCCTCACCACCTTCCAACTTAAGAGCGTCGGCATGAGTCTCCTTCATTATTCTGATGGCGTTCTTTACAGCTTCGTCAGCATTTACCTGGTATGTACCGAATGGCATATCAACAACCACGAGTGCACGTTTAACACCACGTACAACACCCTTTGCGTGATATATCATCTGGTCGAGTGTGATGGGGAGTGTTGTGACATTACCTGCCATAACGTTTGATGCAGAGTCACCAACCAAAAGTGCATCGATACCTGCATTATCAAGGATTGATGCTGTTGTATAATCGTATGCGGTGAGCATTGCAATTTTCTCACCTTTGCGCTTCATTTCAATAAAACGGTGCGTAGTAACCTTGCGTGTGTCTTCAACCAAATACTTTGACATTTTTATTCTGTTTTGAAATTTTCGGCGAAGATACAACTTTTTGGATTATTAATGAACAAAAACTATAATAAAAAGCGGTTGCTCCGTGATTCACATCAGGGAGCAACCTTAACACAAACACAAAATAAAACACGACAAAACTACTATGCAAACATGCACCTGCAGTATTTTGTCAATACTGTTGCAGAACACAGGTATTCACATATCCATGGACCGCTTCAAGTGGCTTGCAAGATTATAACAATACAATAGAAGCGAATGTTTTATATATTAATGTTAAAATGATTTAAATCTGATTAAAAAACGGCTTAATTTTAGTAATTTTGCACCCCGAAAAACAAAATGGGTTAAAACCCGACAATACGAAACAACCCTTAAGTATTAATTTACAAACAATTGAAAGAAAAATGCGCCGTCTATCACTACTTTTACTGATTTTTATTTCACTTACAGCATCGGCACAAAAAATCAAGAACAGCTATATCGGCAACGATGGCTTTTCTATCAAGACTCAGGCTTTTATGGGATTTTATATCGACCAGAGCAGCAATCTTGAGAACATACACCCTAATGCACCAACCGGTTTCAATTTAGGCGTCGAGTTCAAATCATACCAGCAACAGCCATGGCTACAGTATCATAACAATCCTACCTACGGTTTTGGTTTGTCATATATTGACTTTGGAGCTCCTGAAGTTATGGGACATGCGATAGCATTTTATCCTTATGTCAACCTTAATGTTGTACGTCTGAAGCATTTTGAAACAAAGATAAAGTTGGCAACAGGTTTGGGTGTAGTAAGCAGACATTGGTATTCACATCCGGAGGATATTGATCACGAAGACTATAACGCCCCTTCCAACAACACCACTTTCAGTACATATCTGAACGCATATCTGAGTGCAGGATTGAATCTGAATTTCCCTATCACACGCAACTTTGCATTCAACACAGAATTTGGCTTCTTCCACATGAGTAATGGCAAGACAAGCGTTCCTAACCGTGGTATAAATACATTCTACGGCGGTGTGGGTTTCATAGCCTCTGTTAACCCGGAAGAGGAAGTAGAACCCATTCAGTTCCCAGACCTACCATATCGTTGGAGCTTGAACATTACAGGATCTGCAGGAAAAATGCATTTGGACCGCGAAGACAAACACAAGTTCTTGATTGCGACATTCCACGCCGGCGCTGTCTACAACATAAACAATTGGTACGGTGTAGGTCCAGGTGTTGATGTATTCTTCAACGACAATGTCAATGTCAATTCAAAGAATGGTTTTTATTGTACAAAGAAACTGGATGGCAGCGAAATGGAATATACATTCACCGACAAGTTGCGTGTAGGTATAAGTTTCAACAACGAATTTCAGTTCGGAAGACTTACCGCCATGCTCGATTGGGGTATATATGTTGTAAATCCTTCACGAAACTATTACCAGTCATACAACGGAGGAGAAGTATATAAGGAAATCAAGCGTCCTGTTTTATATAAGTGTAAGGATGTTGGTGTAGATGATGGTTGGAACTACATCCGTTTCGGTGCAAAATTCCGCGTATGGGACAACCTCTATATTCAGGCCTTGGCAAAGAACCACCTTCACATTTGTGAATACATCGAGTTTGGTGTAGGTTACACAATACCTTTCATCAGCAAGTCAAAACGCAATGACGAGAAAATAATCTTCCACAATCACAAGAACTGGTGGAAGAACTATTGATAAAGCAAAACAAAAAAAATGCTTCGGAAATTTCCGAAGCATTTTTTTTGTGGCATTTCTTATAGTTTTGACATGAAACGCTCTATATCAACTATAAAACGCACATGCGTTCCTTTTCCTATGCAATTTTCGCCATCATAGGCTTCGACATTGAAAAGGAGTTTGCGTCCTTCTACTGCATCAAGATGCGCCACAGCCTTGATTGTTGCTCCAAGAGCCGAAGGCCTTATATGTGTGGTGTTTATCTCTGCTCCAACAGTAGTCGACCCATCGGGCAAATATGGTGCGACACAATTCATTGCGGCATTTTCCATAAGTGCAACCATAGACGGCGTTGCAAAGACATCAAGACCTCCTGATCCAACAGCCGATGCGCAGTTGGCAGGCGTAACAATCACTTCACTTGTATATTCCAATCCTTCTTTCAGCATATATCTGTTATTTGTATGTATTGCGAAAGTATGCAAAATTTGGAGAAGAACGAAAATTTTTGAAGATGATTTTGAAAATATGTTCTCCTTCATTTGTTATAAAACAAAAAAACAATGGAGAAGAATATAATTTCATGGTTTAATGAGCTCTTGAAGGAACTGCTGGTAAATATAGGTATTTCAGAAAAGTTCCTCGCTGATTCCGACGCAATCATTACATTTATAATAATGATTGCTGTGGCATTTGCAATAATGGAACTGGTGTACAGGAGTGCCTTTTTCATGTGTCGGCGCATTGCCCGTCGTAAACGTTATGAATTTCTCCAGAACATACTCAAGGAGAAGAGATTACGCAAATTGGGTTATATCATTCCACCTGTTTTTGTAGAGATAATGTTGCCGTTGGTGTATTCAGGAAAGTCAACCATGTTCCAGTATGCCGAAAAACTCACATGGATATGGTTTGTGATATGCATTACAATAGGGATAAACACACTGCTTGCAACGGTCGGCGAATCGGCCTATACCAACAGCAAGTACCACGACAGACCCATAAAAGGATTCTTGCAGATAAGCCGCATAACGGCAATCCTGATAGCCATAATAATTATAATATCCATACTCACCAACAAGTCACCGGTATATCTTATAGGAGGTTTGGGCGCATTCGCGGCAGTACTCATGCTCATAGCAAAGGACAGCATTATGGGATTTGTCGGAGGATTCCTGCTGTTGGAAAACGACATGGTAAGGCTTGGTGACTGGATAGAGATACCGGGAACAGGAATAAACGGCAATGTATTCGACATATCGCTTACCATAGTAAAAGTACGCAACTGGGACAATACCATAGCCACCATTCCACCCTACTCGTTGATAAACGAGAGTTTCATCAACTGGCGCGGCATGAGTGAAAGCGGAGGACGGCGTATCGCACGCGGATACACCATTAAGCTCGACAACATCAAGCCGTGCAATGCCAAGATGCTACAACGGCTCAGAAAACTTGACAAGGAACTTGAAGAATACATAAAAAGGAAAAATGAACAGGCAACAAAAGGATTAGCATGCAACACTGCCAATCCCGACGGCCTTGCCAACGGAACGATAGACACAAATGCCGGACTCTTCAGGGCATACGCCGATATATACCTGCACAAACACCCTATGATCCGTAAGGATATGATTGTAATGGTCCGTACTTTGGAAGCTACCGACACCGGACTGCCGATACAGTTCTATTGCTTCACGACAACGACTGAATGGAGTGAATATGAGAGCATACAGTCCGAGATTATGGAACATTTTGCTTCAGTCATGCCATTGTTTGAGCTGTATCCTTACCAGTCATCAGGAGCACGCGATACCATAATCAGTGGGCTTATCGAGGGAAATTTCCCTATTGAACATATCGAAGGATTACCTTTCCGTACAACAAAGTGAACAAAATGTACAGAAAAAGGGATAAAACTACAATTAAAAACAAAAATTAACATACGGTATTCAACAACGTACAACAATAAGAGAAAAAAGCATGCCTCATCTGTACTTTTTAGACTAACTTTGCAGCCGATTTAGAACAATTATACATTTTTTACACAAAAGTCAATACATTATGACCAAAATCAAAGGAAATTGTGTGCTTATCACCGGTGGTGCATCGGGTATAGGAAGAATCATGGGACGTGTATCTCTTGAGAAAGGAGCCCGTCAGTTGGTAATATGGGATATAAATGAAGCAAACATTACTGCTACTGTAAACGAATTCAAGGGTATAGGTAATGTCAAAGGTTACAGAGTGGATGTTTCAGACAGCAAGATGGTAAAGCAAATTGCAGAACAGACTATGAAAGAGTGCGGCAATGTAGATATAGTGATAAACTGCGCAGGAATAGTAACAAGCAACGCGACTTTTGACAAGCTTACAACCGACGAGATTGAGCGTACAATAAAGATCAACACAATAGCCCCGATGATTGTAGCACAGCAGTTCTTTCCGGCAATGGTTGAACGCAATCATGGTCATGTATGCAACATCGCATCGGCAGCAGGTATGATTTCAAACCCAAGAATGTCGGTATATGCAGCAAGCAAATGGGGTGTCATAGGCTGGAGCGACAGTGTACGTATTGAATTGAAACAGATGAAGAGCAAGGTGCGTTTTACTACGATTGCACCCTATTTTATCAATACAGGAATGTTCGATGGTGTAAAGTCACGTTTCTTCCCTATTCTTAAACCGGAGCCTACAGCCAAGAAGATAATCAAGGCTATCGAGAAAAACAAAAACTTCAAAGGGCTGCCATTTGGCTATCATTTTATTCGTTTTTGCCAAGCTTTGTTGCCTACTTCGATTTTTGATTATATCTTTGGAGAAGTCGTTGGAATTTTCCATGCAATGGATAACTTTACAGGACGCAAGAAATGAAGATAGAAAACACTGCCATTCAAGATATTAACGGCATTATCGCCGCACAACGCGACTTTTTTGCAAGCAATACAACTTTAGAGTTGAAATTCCGCAAGGAACAACTCAAAAAGTTGCGTAATGCTCTCAAAGAGTGGGAAAAGCCATTGTGCGAGGCTTTGTGGAAGGATTTGCACAAATCGACTGAAGAGGCCATACTCACTGAACTGAGCATAGTTGCAGGCGAAGTGCAGAACCACATATCACACATCACCGGATGGGCAAAGCGCAAGAGAGTGCCTACCCCACTCAAGATGTTGCCGTCATGCTCACATGTAGTGACAGAACCGCTTGGCAACGCACTTATAATATCTCCATGGAACTATCCAGTACAGCTTTTGCTGAATCCTCTGGTAGGTGCAATATCATCGGGATGTACAGCAATCCTCAAGCCCTCACCCTATGTTCCTAACGTATCTAAAGTTATCGAAGATATGATAACTGCTACATTCGAAAGACGATACATAGCAGTGGTACAGGGCAACAGAACAGTAAATGAGGCTCTGTTGGAAAACCGTTTCGATATCATATTCTTTACCGGTAGCCCACAACTCGGCAAACTCGTGATGAATGCAGCTGCCAAGAACCTCACTCCTGTAGTTCTTGAACTTGGCGGAAAAAGTCCATGTATCATAGATAAGGAAGCCGAGATAAAGATTGCGGCAAAACGTATTGCATGGGGCAAGACACTCAACGCGGGACAGACATGCATAGCTCCCGACTATCTTCTCATACACAAGAGCAGAATCAATGAGTTTGTTGCAGAGTTCGGCAAGGCTGTAAAGCAACTGCACGGTGACGACATCAGACAGAGCAACCATTATGTAAGACTTGTGAACGACAAGGCATTCGAGCGTGTCAAGGGATATATCAAAGACGGCAAGGTTGTATATGGCGGTAACAGCGATGCATCGGAGCGTTTCATTGAGCCGACACTGCTTGCTGATGTGCCGTTGACATCACCTGTCATGACCGAAGAGATATTCGGACCGGTATTGCCTATGATTCCTTTCGAGAACCGTAATGAGGTGATAGACTTTGTACGTGAACGCGAAAAGCCGCTTGCGCTATATTACTTCGGTAACGTCAAGAATGCAAAAGAGGTCATACGCCTGACATCAGCCGGAGGTTCATGTATAAACGATACCATCATGCACATAGCCAACGAGAACATGCCCTTTGGCGGCGTAGGCAACTCCGGTATGGGACATTATCACGGCAAATTGAGCTTTGAGGCATTCTCGCACAAACGGGCAGTAGTAACTACACCTACGTGGCTCGACCTGCCGTTCCGCTATATGCCTTATAGGATGTTCGGTTTAGTCAAGAAACTGCTATAAAACACAAATAACAAACACGAATAAAATCTATTATTACAATGAAAGAACACTTGGAATTTCTCGATTCACTTCATGTGAATCTGACACAGGGTGGAATGTTATTGGTAAATTTCATTCTCGCATTTGTAATGTTCGGCGTTGCGCTCGGCATTAAGGTACGCACCTTCAAGAGCGTGTTCAAAAAACCGACTTCAGTAATAATAGGCTTGCTTGCACAGTGGATTGCACTACCGGCCTTGACATGCCTGCTGGCTATAGTACTCAACCCGTTCATCACTCCTATGGTTGCAATAGGAATGATTCTTGTGGCATCATGCCCCGGAGGAAACATGTCGAACTTCCTTTCGGCACATTCAAAAGGCAATATCGAGCTTTCGGTATCCATGACAGCCGTTACAACGCTTTTTGCATCTATCATAACACCGCTGAACTTTTGGTTCTGGGGTTCACACTATGTGCGATTTGCAGAAATCAAGAAGAATATCCCCGAGCTTGACATTCCATTCGGAGACATGTTGTCACAGATAATCCTTATTTTAGGTTTCCCCATCATCCTTGGATTGATCGTTTCGCACTATTGGCCTAATTTTGCCAAAAAGCTTACAAAGCCAACATCTGTGCTGTCAATAATACTATTTATTGGCATGGTCGCTGTATCTCTTTCACAGGTACTGTCAGGATTTGAGCAGCGTTGGGAGGTATATGCAGGAATTCTTGCCTGCCTTGTGGTTGTAATAATCCACAATGCCATGGCATTGAGTACCGGATATTTCTTGGGAAAATCTGCTAAAGTACCGGTAAGAGACCGACGTTCATTGACAATCGAGACCGGTATCCAGAATTCAGGTCTTGGATTGGCACTGTTGTTGAACCCGGCTATTTTCCCACCTGAACAATGGAAAGAGAACGGAGGTATGATTATCGTTACTGCCCTATGGGGTATTTGGCATATTGTTTCAGGATTGACAACAGCAACAATATTCCGTCGTTCACCTTTGAAAGAATAACATTACATATATGGCAAAGAAAAAAAAGATACAGGATAATGACAGATTGTACAGTATTCTGCACCGTTATGTCAATTCAGTTGTAAAATTATCATACAATAGGATAAGATACGTTGGCATGGAGCGTATTCCTGATGACGGAGCTGTCATTTTTGCACCGAACCACACAGGAACCCTCATGGATGCATTGGTTATACTTGCATGTAACAACAAGCCTAAAGTTTTTGTTGCACGTGCCGATATATTCAAGAACCCTACCCTTGCAAAAATATTCCGTTTCTTCAAAATGATGCCTATAATGCGTATGCGTGACGGCATTGATGAAGTAAAGAAGAACAACAGGACTATAGAACAGGCTACAGAAGTTCTGAGGGACAAAGTTCCGTTCTGCATTTTCCCCGAAGGAACTCACCAGACAAAATACTCATTGCAGCCGCTGTCAAAAGGTATTTTCAGAATAGCATTGCAGACACAGGAGCTTATGCCCGACATGCCTTTATACATAGTACCTGTAGGTATCCGATATGGCAGTTTCTGGCGTTACCGTGCTTCGGCACATGTACAGTTCGGAGAAGCGATGAAAATCAGTGATTTCCAGGAACTATACAGCGACAAGACTCCACAGGAGCTTATGAATATAATGAAAGTGGCACTTGATGAGCGCATGAAGGAGACACTGCATTATATACCCAACGATGAGAACTACGACGCAACATACGAGATTTGCGCTGCCGCCCTCAAAGAACAGACCAAGGCTCTCAAGAAAAAAGCGGAATATGACGGTTTCAAAACGGCAGATATACAATTTGCAGCAAACAATGTTACTGTAAAGCAGATTGGTAAACTGAAAGAGGAGAATCCCGAACTAGCCGATAAGCTTTTCTCACTCGGTAACAAAGCTGCCAAGATACGCAAGACTAAAAACATAAGTCTTAAATCAGTTGTATCAAGACAGTGTGCCATCTGTGATATTCTCAAATCATTGCTGTTGCTGGCAACACTTCCCTACACCATTGCTGCTGCACTGTTGACACTACCTGTCACACTTCTCTGCAATACAATTTTCAAGAAGTTCAAAGACCAAGCATTCCGTAATTCGGTACGATTAGTAATGAATCTTATTGTATGGCCATTGCTGATGATCATATATGCTGTCATTGCATATATATTCCTGCCATGGCAATGGGCATTGCCATTGACATTGGTATTGTTGCCGACACCACTGATAATCCATGATGTCTATAAAACAGCACGCATAATGGTTTCAAACTTCAAGTTGTGGCGATGCAGACAACTGAAAGATATATATAAGGAGATTAAAGGAATAATATTCAAATAAGAAACATATGAAAACAAGCAAGATATTTACTCTATTGTCAGTTTCACTATTGTTTGCTGCAGCAAACGCGCAAGAGAGCCAAAACGTCACTGACACCCTAAAGACTACAAAGAAAGAGATTGTAAAAACCGGATACAACCTGGGCCCGCTTCCCGTTGTTGCGTTCGACGCAGACAAGGGTTTTCAGGCCGGAGCATTGTTGAACATCTATGATTTCGGTGACGGAAGCATGTATCCGAACACCCGTCAGAAACTATATCTTGAAGCATCGTTCTTTACTAAAGGTTCACAGTTATTCGTCATCAACTATGACAACAAATTCCTGATACCGGGAGTACGTTGGTGTTCGACAGCTACCCTTGCCAACGACAAGGCCATGGACTTCTATGGCTTCAACGGATATATGTCAAAATATGATTATGAAAAGATTGCACTGGGCAACTATACTCCAAAATACCGCGCAAACCGTCTGACATTCATTTTCAAGAGCGACTTCATAGGAAATATTTGGAAGAACAAGCTCTTTTGGGAAGCCGGATATCACCTGAACTACACCAAACAGGGATACAACAAGACTCAGGCACTGAACCTTGACAAGATAAACAAGAACAAGGACAAGGACAAGATGTACCCCGAAAATGAACCGACAATATTTGACTTGTATCGCCAATGGGGAATAATCTCCGAAGATGAAGCTTGGGGCGGACTGAACAGTTCATTGCGTTTTGGTCTGTTGTTCGACACACGCGACAAGGAGGCTGCACCATCAAAAGGTATCTGGGCCGAAGCACATGTAAGCATTGCACCCAAATGGTTGGGAACAACACACCCCCACTACCGCTACTCGGCAACATTCCGCCATTATCTGCCAATAGTGAAGAATGACGTGTTGACCTTTGCATATCGTTTGAACTATGAGGGTACATTCGGAAACTATGCACCGTATTATGTACTCCCTTACATAACAGTTGTAGGTACAAATTACGACCGCGACGGTATGGGCGGTTACCGTACAGTACGTGGTCTGATGCGAAACCGTGTACAGGGTCTTGACATGGCAACATACAACGTAGAATTGCGTTGGCGCTTCGTAAATTTCACTCTATGGAAACAGAACATTGCATTCGGATTGAACGTATTCAGCGACGGAACAATGGTTACACGAAACTACGACATGTCGTTCAAGGGCGAAGAGGAGTATCGCGAAGCATATAATGCCTACATGAAAGATGCACCGGAATCAGACCGTCCTCACATTACCGTGGGCGGTGGCTTGCGCTTTATCATGAACCAGAATTTCATAGTTGCATTTGAATACGGCTTGCCGGTAAGCAAATTCAGCAAGGATCCTATAATAAAGAAACAGGACGGAAACGGAGCATTCTACATAAACACCGGCTTCCTGTTCTGATGAAAGACAAAATTTCCAAGCTACGAGAGCCTTGTACTTTATCATTTATAGCAAAAAAAGAGCCTTAAGGCTCTTTTTTTATGATATTTAGAATGGTACAGGAGGATTGCCGCCACCCATAAGCTCAGGAGGCAATGACTGTCCTTGCAAGTAATCGGGAAGATCGGGAACTTCGCCTGAATCCATAGGCATGCTCATATTCATTTTTGAGCCACGCATGACCGGCATGTCACCCGGTGGCGGATCCAACGTCTCGTCATCAAGGTTCATGAAGCGTGCATACTCCTTACGGAACAACAACGGCACATTGTCAAGACCACCGTTACGGTGCTTTGCAATGATAATCTCAGCTTTACCGCGCCAATCGAAATCGCCATCCTTATAGATGTGGAAATATTCAGGACGGTTAACGAACATTACGATATCGGCATCCTGCTCGATAGCTCCTGACTCACGGAGGTCACTCAACTGCGGACGCTTTCCCTCGATACCTTCACGTCCTTCAACGTTACGGTTAAGCTGGCTAAGAGCCATGATAGGAATGTTCAATTCCTTGGCAAGACCTTTCAATGCACGTGAGATTGTACTGATCTCCTCCTGACGGTTTCCCTTGCCGGTATTGGCAGTCATCAACTGCAGATAGTCGATAAAAATCATCTTTACACCATGTTCGCGAACCATACGGCGTGCCTTTGAGCGCAACTCGAACACGGACAACTGTGGAGTATCATCGATATACAGAGGCGCATTCTCAAGAGCAACAATCTTGCTGTCAAGCTGTCCCCACTCATATTTTTCAAGCTGACCACTACGTATCTTGTCACCCGGTATCTGACATACATTACATATTAGACGCTGTACAAGCTGTACGTTACCCATCTCAAGCGAGAACATACCGCAAGGAATACCCTGATCGATGGCCATATTACGCACAAGCGAGAGAGCAAAAGCTGTCTTACCCATCGCAGGACGTGCTGCAAGAATGATAAGGTCGGTAGGTTGCCAACCTGCAAGTATCTTGTCCAGTCTGTGATATCCTGTACTCAAACCGCTGATACCGCTTGTATTCTTTGAAGCTGTAATGATCTGTTGATATGCCTGCTTTATAACCGGATTGATCTGGGTATAATCCTTCTGCATGTTGTGACGTGAAATCTCGAACAGTTCCGATTCGGCCTGTTGCATAAGTTCCTCAACGTCCTGTGTCTCGTCGAAAGCCTGTACTTGTGTCTTGCTTGTAAAGCGTATAAGATCACGGGCAAGTTTCTTCTGGGCTATGATATTGGCATGATACTCGATGTTTACGGAAGATACGACCTTGCTGGTAAGCTGGGCAATGTATACAGGACCACCTACCTCATCGAGTGTTCCCTTGCTACGCATATATTCAGCAACAGTAAGGATATCGATAGGACGGTCACTGAGGTCCATCTGCTGTATAGCCTCGAACAAAAGCTGGTTACGCTTATCATAGAACGATTCAGGTTTGAGCATTCCGCCCAAACGTCCGATGGCATCGCTGTCAATCATCAGTGCACCGAGCACTGCCTCTTCAATATCAAGGGCTTGCGGTTGCACATGTCCGTATTCGCTGAGTTTTGGAACAGCAGCTGTCGCCTGCTGGCGACGTGGTGCTCTTTTCTTTGGTGTGCTATTATCTTCCATATCATAAATTTCGTAGCGCGAAGATACACACATTCGCATTAATAATCAAATATGCAAGGATTTTGATTTTCAACAAAAAACAACAAGTTATCAACGGGATAGGAAATTTTTAGTTACTTTTGCAACAAATAAAAATATCCAATGATCACATTCCCTAACGCAAAGATAAACCTTGGTCTTGATGTGGTGGAAAAACGTCCTGACGGTTACCACAACCTTGAAACGGTGTTTTACCCTATTCCATTATACGACATACTTGAGATAACAAAGAGCGAGGACGAGACCTCGTTCACCATGCATAATGCAGAGTTCGAAGGTAACGACAACGACAATCTCGTTGTAAAGGCATACAACATACTTGCCAATGACCATGAAATGCCGAAAGTCAGAATGTCACTCTATAAGAATATCCCTACCGGTGCAGGCATGGGCGGTGGCAGTGCTGATGCCGCATTTGCGCTTAAGATGCTGAACAACATTGCCGGGCTTGGCTTGAGCGATGAAAAGCTTGAGGAATATGCAGCACGCCTGGGCGCAGACTGTGCTTTCTTCATCAAGAACAGACCTGCATACGCAACAGGTATAGGAAATATACTTACTCCTGTAGAATGTGACCTGACTGGCTATTACATAGTGGTAGTAAAACCGGACATTCATATATCGACAAAGGAGGCATATGCCTTTGTAAATCCCGAACATCCGGAAAACCGACTTGCAGACATAATAGTAAAGCCGGTGTCTGAATGGAAAGGTTTGATGAAGAACGATTTTGAGAGAAGTGTTTTTGTAAAATATCCCACAGTAAGAGAGATAAAGGAGAAACTGTACGCTTCCGGTGCCGTATATGCCTCAATGTCGGGCAGCGGTTCGGCATTCTTTGGAATATTCGAGAAGGAGTGCAATATCGAAGAGATAAGAAAAATATTCCCCGACACCTTCTGCCAACAATGGAAGCTATAATTAAGAAACATAAGAAAAGCCGCAGTCTACTGCGGCTTTTCTTATGTTTGACATAATTTACTGATGTACTTCTCGTAAGAGATCATTCACTGTCTTTACAGGATTGAAAGTCACAAGAGGCACTTCGACAAAGATTGTATTCCAATCGCTCATGGCACCGTTCCATAGACCTGGAAGCTCCATGGCTTTAAGTTCACGGCCATTCTTGGACTTGTGTGAGATGAAACCAGTATTCTTGTCAACGAACTCAGGAAGGTTGAACTTCTCGCCCTTGTAGTTCTTCACTGCACATACAAGATCAACCGGGTTGAAGTGTGTACCGTTCTCGAACATCGACTTGGCTTCTTCGTTGTTCATGTCTATCTGTGAACTCTCAAGAATCTGCAACGAAACAGTTCCATCCTGATTGTATGCAAGGAATGGACCACCACCAGGCTCACCTACATTCTTTACCATACCGCACACTCGCATAGGACGGTTGAATTTCTTGTGAAGGTATGCAAGCAGAGCTTCATTGTCCATAGATTCAAAGTCTGAATTCAGACACTGCAGATCATTGACAAGGAAATTCTTCATCTCCTCAACCTGTTCAGGAGTGCAATTGCCTGCATCGAGCATGTTCAAATAAGTATAAGCTCTCTTTTGTTTGTCTACCAATATTCCGGCAAGCAGTTTCTTGTATTTTACGGTATCGGGTTTTAGACGATCAGGAACAACATTGTCGATATTCTTTATAAAGATTACATCGGCATCGATGTCGTTCAGATTCTCTATAAGTGCACCATGACCACCGGGACGGAATACCAAAGATCCGTTTTCGCGGAAAGGAGCATTCTCGGCATCGACAGCGATAGTATCGGTACACTGCTTCTGCTCCGAGAATGTAATGTCATATTTTACATTGAACAGTTGCTCA
The DNA here is from genome assembly GCA_017555585.1 of Bacteroidaceae bacterium. Lineage (GTDB taxonomy): Bacteria > Bacteroidota > Bacteroidia > Bacteroidales > Bacteroidaceae > HGM04593. The sequence continues at coordinate 53,821 of JAFZGA010000014.1, read as the reverse complement.
TAATAAGCCTTTCTTTCAGCAACAAGTTCCTCGAAGAGTGCCTTATGGTTTGGAGATACTGTAAAATGCAGTTTCACAACTCCGTCAGTAGCCGCGTATAGTGCGCCTTCGACAAAATGTTCTTCGGCAGAAGTACGTGCGTCGGCATCGTAAGTATGGAACTTGAGCAATCCCTTTGGCAACGAACCGTAGTTCATACCTGTGAAATCCAAGAGATTGAACACAACTGCCTTATAGTCGCCCTTGGCAACAAGTTCATCTATATTCTGTGCATTGTTCTTTACGCACGCTGCATTAAGGTCGCCATAGAAAGCAAACTTGCGGATGTTGGCAAAGAAATTTTTCTCAAAATCGGTTGTCGGAACATCATAATCTGCGCTCAGGAACGAGAACAGATCCTTGAACATACGGCTTGCAGCACCCGAAGCCGGCACGAATTTCAAGATGGCATTGCCCGCCGCACAATAGTTGTCCCAAACGGCAAGATAGCCGTCAGTCTCGTTATCGGCAGGATTGAGTACTCCCTTGCCGATTGTTGCGGCATCCTTTATCTTCAGGAATGGGAAACCGGTCTTGAATGTTTTCAACTGTTCGGCAACCTGTTCTGCCGAAATTCCTTTTTTGCTCAAAAGCAATTGGTCAGCCTTGCTTATCATAATGGTCGTTTTAAAGTTTTATCTTTTATTAACAGCGAAAATAGAAATAATTTCCATAAATGGCAAAATAAATGCTGATAATTAAAAGATAAAAACTAAATTCGCAACATAAAACAAAAGTAAAACAAGAATGAGCGAACTTTTGATACATACTGATGATGAAAAAAGAGAAATCCTTGAGCTTACCGAAGTTCTTGTAAAGGATATCGAGGGCGGAGTTCACTCTAATGATTACCGCTTTATAAAAGAGAGAATCTTGAATGCCATTGCCGAAGGCAAGGTGACAAGAGACGCTCTTGGTTTCAGCCCCGTGTTGACTGACATGAAAACAGCTGTGCTTGTCGGTCAAGAGATTGGTTTCCAGAACGAGATAATAACAAGTATTCTGCTGAACCGCTGTGTCAATGCAGGAACAGCCACAATAGATGAGATAAATGAGATTTTTGGAGAAAGCGTCACAAAAATTATCACAAACCTCATGCAGATAAACTCGTTGTACGCAAAAAGCCCGACGATAGAATCGGAGAATTTCAGGAATCTGTTGCTCTCGTTCACCAACGACATGCGCGTCATTCTCATAATGATTGCCAGCCGTCTTGTAATGTTGAGGGAGCTTTTCAATTCCGACGATGACGATGCACGCAAGCTCATGGCACATGAGGCATCAAAGCTATATATTCCACTCGCTCATAAGCTCGGTTTCTATAAGCTGAAATCGGAGATGGAGGATCTGGCACTGCGCTACACCGAAACGGAGATTTACGCAGAACTCAGCCGCAAACTCGAGGAGACTGCCGCTTCACGCGAAGACTATATAGAATCATTCATCAAGCCTATTGAGCGACTGCTCAAAATGCAGCCTCATATAAAGTTCCGCATAAAGGGCCGTACAAAGTCTATTAACTCGATATGGCAGAAGATGAAAAAGCAACAGCGACCTTTCGAGCAGATATATGACCTTTTTGCTATACGAATAATAATAGACAGCGAGCCACAGAACGAAAAAAGCGAATGCTGGCAAGTTTATTCAATTGTTGCCGACATGTACACACCGAACCCGCACCGTCTGCGTGACTGGCTCTCTGTGCCAAAGAGCAACGGATACGAATCGTTGCATACTACCGTCATGGGTCCCGAAGGACGATGGGTGGAAGTGCAGATACGTACAGAGCGCATGGACGCTGTTGCAGAACATGGTCTGGCAGCGCACTGGCGATACAAGGGAGTACAGAGCGAAAAAGGACTTGACAATCTGCTCGCTTCCATACGCGATACTTTGCAGAACATGAGCGAGGAGAGCGCAGCTGAGAGTAAATTCAAGATGGAGCTGTACAAGGACGAGATATTTATCTTTACCCCCAAAGGTGACCTGTATCGTCTGTCAAAGGGAGCTACAATTCTTGACTTTGCTTTCTGCATACATACAGGACTCGGTTGCAGATGTACCGGTGCATTGGTCAATGGCAGGAACGTTCCGCTACGCCACATATTGAACAACGGTGACCAGGTAGAGATTATAACTTCGAACAGCCAGACACCGAAGCAGGCATGGCTGAACATAGCCAAGACTGGACGTGCACGTGCCAAGATACGCCAGGCACTCAAAGAGATAAGCGCAAAGCAGGCCGACATGGGACGCGAGACTGTCGTACGCAAGCTGAAGAACCACAAGATAGAGTTCGATGAGTCAATTATGGATCATCTGATACGCAAGATGGGATTCAAACGACTCTCCGACTTTTATCAGAATGTTGCAGAAGGCACCATCGACATTGCCGACATACTGAAACGTTATCAGGCCTTGGCCAATCCGGAAAACGAGAACGGAGAACAGCCACAGAGTGCCGAGGACTTTGTATTCACAGCAGACAAGGAGACAAAAGGCTCATCGGACGTACTTGTCATCGAACGTAACCTCAAGGGTGTAGATTACAAACTGGCAAAATGCTGTGCACCGATATTCGGTGATGATATTTTCGGTTTTGTAACAATATCGGGCGGAATATCCATCCATAGGAAAGACTGTACCAATGCCAAGCAGTTGCAGGAACGTTACCCGTACCGTATCATAGAGGCACGTTGGAGCGAGATGGACAATAATAGCCTGTTCCCTGTAATATTACGTATTGTGGGACATGACGACATAGGTATTGTAAACAATATAACATCAGTAATATCCCAGGAGAACGGCGTAACGATGCGAGGCATAAACATCGAGTCGCACGACACACTATTCTCGGGAACGCTATCGTTGCTCATCAATGACAAGATAAAACTGAATAAACTGATATCAAAAATAGAAGGGATAAAAGGAGTAAAACAAGTAAAAAGAGGATAATATGAAAAAGACATTATTTATGCTGCTTGCCTTGTTTGCTGTGACAACAGCATATGCACAGCAGAACGAAAAAAAGGCAAAAATAGAGTTTGTAGAAAGAACAGTCGATCTTGGACAATTCCCACAAGACGACGCAGTACGCCACTGCCACTTCATCTTCAAGAATACCGGAGATGCAAACCTGTACATACACCAGGTAATACCTACCTGTTCATGTACAAGCAACAAATACCCTACCCGTGCCATTGCTCCGGGTGAAAGTGATACAATCTTTGCCACATACAACGGAGAAGGTAAGTCACCGCGCAAGTTCAGATCGAGCATTACAATACATAGTAACGCCGTAACTGAAATGACAAAAATTTATATAAAAGGAGAGCTGTTACCGGCAAAAGTTGTTGAAACACCTATCGTAGAAATAGAAGAGTGAGCAATGCTCACTCTTCTATTTTTCTCCCATTGCTTCTATTGTAAGTTCAGACATTCCCTTATAGCAAACAGCCACAGGGAGTTTTATTGTTAAACAATATTAAACACATCGTTTTTCTTTAAATATTTATTGTTTTTCAATAAAACAGTATTACATTTGTGCCATCAATGATAACTAAAAACAACAATTATGAAAACAAAAGGCTTCAAAACATTGACGGCAATCACAGCACTTGCAATTTTCTTTTGTGTGGTGAACGCTGTATGGGTATGCGTACTTAGTCATAACGTCTACACCGCAGAGAACAACTTCCTAACATTCGAAAAAGCACCACGTTTTATTTTCTTCGCTATTTTTTACGGCAGACTGATATTTCAGCCACTCTACAATACTCTGCTGATAACATTTCTCGTAAAACAACTTGTTGCAATCAAGAAAGGCATATTGTTCCCACGCATTAATGTTACAATAATATACCTTATAGCAGCATGTTATTTCATTGGTAATTTATGTGCCGACAATACAGCACTCCTGTACTTCGAAAACAATCCGCTGATAATCAAAGACAGCACCATAATCAACACTCTGCTGTTTGTAATATTCGCAATCATATATAACATTGCGGTAAAAGTGAGCGAGGAGAACAATCTGACAATCTGACGATATTAAAAAATGACGGAAGCCCTCTCCCCTACAGTAAACATAACACAACAATCAAATCCAAAGAAAACCATGAACGAGAAGAAACCATCAACAAAGAAGATTACCAGGATTATCAATCTCATTGCAATCATCTGGGCGGTAGTTCTTTTTGCAATAGTCATTTGCTTACGTATAAAGACTGATTTACCTGCAGTCCTATTGTACCTGTGTTTGGGATTCGTATACACAGGAGGCCTTACACTGTTCCAGAAAATTATTGAAAGAAGCCGATATAGTAAAGATTTTGAAGAGGCTAACCGCGAGGTGGAGAAAGAGGAGGAGATGAAAAGCGCAAAGGACGAAAGCCCCGGGTTCTACAGTCTGGCTATTGTAGCTGTTGTCGCGATGATATGTGCCGTATCGAGAACAGTGGAAACGGTAAAGCTTATGATATCCGATTACAGCAACGAACTACCTATCAACGCCCACTTGCCACAGTGCATAAACATCTTGACCTTATTGGCATGCGGAGTATTCATTGCCGTCATACTTTACAATGTATCAAAGCGTAGGGTGTTCGACAGCAGGAACTCATTCTGTATATATGGCGTTGGAGCAACCATTATCATAAGCACTTTGTTACAGAGCGAGATATGGGAAACCACTCCAATGATTCCCAACGACACGGTCCAGATGTACTATATGATTTTCGGTATATTCATCGTATTCTTCGGCAATCTCTTTGACATCGCTGTAAAGTTGAAGAAAGAGCAGGACCTCACCATCTAAACCCACACAGCCATGTCAATAATAGTAAATGTTGACGTCATGCTTGCGAAACGCAAGATGACATCGGGAGAACTTGCCGAGAAGGTCGGAATTACGCAGGCAAATCTTTCCATACTGAAAACAGGTAAAGCCAAGGCTGTGCGGTTCAGCACACTCGAGGCCATATGCAAGGCACTCGACTGTCAGCCAGGCGATATCTTGGAGTATAGGGAGTAAGTGTATCTATCATGAGAAAATCATTGCTTATAACATACCTTTTTGCTACTACCGCACTCTGTGCACAGGAGATGGTTGTCAAAGGAAGAATAACAAACCTAGATGGCGAACCTGTAGAATATGCTACAGTTGGAATTTCCGGAACAAAGAACGGAACATTGACATCGCATGACGGAACATTTGAACTTGCAATACCGCAAGAGTGCCACGACACATTGACAGCAAGACATGTTTCGTATAGCGAGGCAAGAATACCGGCTACTGTTTATAGGAACAGCGACGGCAGGCTTGATGTGACCATGTACCCGCGACCACTTGAAGATATTGTAGTATTCAACGGTAAAAGGAAAAAGGCAAAACTCGTCAACAAAGGAATGCGATTACCGGGTGGCAGCACAACAATGGATATCTCATTCATTGGCAACGAAATCGGCTCCGTTGTTGAGACCAAGCATCCTTTTGAAATCAGCGAGATTATATTCAATACCGTCGCAAACAGTATCGATAAGGCAAAACTAAGCATAAGCATAAACATATACTCGGCAGACACCATCGAGAACCGTTTCAGAAATGTAATGCACCACCCTATCTATACCGATATTCCAGAAGGGAAGAAAAAGATTGAGCATACCATTGTTCCACAAGAAAGGATCATTCTTACCCCAGGAGTCTATTTTGTTGCTGTAAAATTTGTTGACGGATGTAGAAACGACCCTGAAAAAGAGAAGATTGCATTTCCGTTATATATAAAGAGCGGATACATAAGGAGAAGTGCTGTCGAGCACCCTGAGAAATCACCGTTCAACCTTGGATTACAGATCAATGGTTTTGAATACAGATAGCATGTAACAATAATGACTGCGCTTTGCGCAGTCATTATTGTTATTTCTTGAGAAAACAGGTTTTCAGCACAATGCTGCTGCCGTCTATTTTACAATCTACCTCTTCAGGGTTCTCGGTAAGACGTATGCTCTTTACCTTTGTACCGCGCTTGATGACCATTGACGAACCTTTTACCTTAAGATCCTTGATCACTGTCACAGCATCGCCGTCAAACAGTTCTGCACCGTTGCTGTCTCTTGCAACATCAGCAGCTTCTTCGGCTGTGTCATCTGCGCTGAACTCATGGCCACAATCGGGGCAAACATATAGCATACCGTCGAAATAAGTGTATTCACTATTACATTTTGGGCATTTTGGAATGTCTGTCATGTCTATTTGAATTTTTATATACGAAAAGAGGGTGGCAATTGTCACCCTCTTTTCATTGGTTATTTATTGATTACTTGAACTCGTCCCAGCTCTTGACCGGCATATTGTTAACGTCAATCTTGCAGAATGAGCGGATGAATGCGCTTGCAAGACGCGCGTTGGTAATAAGCGGAATGTTGTGGTCGATAGCTGCACGACGTATGCGGTAACCGTTTGTCAACTCACGTTTTGTGTGGTTCTTTGGTATGTTGATGATAAGGTCGAAACGGTGATCGGCAATCATCTGCATAACGTTGTTCTCTGCATTAGGATCCTCATCTGGCCAGATGACAGGAGTTGTCTTAATACCGTGTTCGTTGAGGAACTGTGCTGTACCTGATGTAGCGAAGATGTTATAACCTTTCTGTGCAAGTATTGCTGCAGGCTCAAGCAAGTCAACCTTTGATTTTGCTGCACCTGACGATACCATTACATTCTTCTCGGGTACGCTGTAGCCTACCGCTATCATTGCGTTCAACAAAGCCTCTTCGAAGTCATCGCCAATGCAACCTACCTCACCTGTTGATGACATATCCACGCCCAATACAGGGTCGGCCTGATGCAGACGGCTGAACGAGAACTGTGATGCCTTGACACCGATGTGATCAATGTCGAATGCCGACTTGTCAGGCTTTGTATAAGGAGCGTCGAGCATAATGCGTGTAGCTGTCTCGATGAAGTTACGCTTCAACACCTTTGACACGAATGGGAACGAACGTGAAGCACGCAAGTTACACTCGATAACCTTAACCTCGTTGTTCTTTGCAAGGAACTGGATGTTGAAAGGTCCTGAGATGTTAAGTTCTTTTGCAATGCGACGGCAGATTTTCTTGATGCGGCGTGCTGTCTCAAAGTATATCTTCTGTGCAGGGAACACAAGTGTTGCGTCACCAGAGTGTACACCGGCAAACTCAACGTGTTCTGATATTGCATATTCCACTACCTCACCGTTCTGTGCAACAGCGTCGAACTCTATCTCCTTAGTGTCGGTCATGAACTGTGATACTACAACAGGGAACTCCTTAGATACATCAGCAGCCATCTTCAAGAACTCGTGCAACTCCTCCTCGTTGTAGCATACGTTCATCGCTGCACCTGAAAGCACGTATGAAGGACGCACAAGTACAGGATAGCCGACCTTGTCAACGAATTCCTTCATATCCTCAAGGCTTGTAAGCTCCTTCCATGCAGGCTGGTCGATACCGAGCTGGTCGAGCATAGCCGAGAACTTGTGACGGTTCTCTGCGCGGTCGATTGAAAGAGGAGATGTTCCCAGGATGGGCACTGCCTGACGATGCAGTTTCATCGCAAGGTTGTTAGGTATCTGTCCACCCACTGAAACAATCACACCACCCGGCTGCTCAAGGTCGATAACGTCGAGTACGCGCTCCAATGACAACTCATCGAAGTAGAGACGGTCGCACATATCGTAGTCGGTTGATACTGTCTCTGGGTTATAGTTAATCATTATTGACTTGTAACCGAGCTTACGCGCTGTCTGGACAGCATTTACAGAACACCAGTCGAACTCAACCGATGAACCGATGCGGTAAGCACCCGAACCAAGTACAACAACTGATTTATCTGTCTTATAGTAGTTCACATCGTAGCCCTTTACACCGTATGTCATGTAAAGATAGTTTGTAAGCTCAGGATGCTCCGATGCAACAGTATTGATTCTCTTTACAGCAGGAAGGATTCCGAGTTCCTTACGGCGTGCACGCACTGCAAGGTTACCTGCCTCCATGTTCTTCTCGTTCTTGAGAACGAAGCGTGAAATCTGGAAGTCAGAGAAACCGAGTTCCTTAGCCTTACGCAATACCTCCTCGGGCAACTCCTCGAGTGTATTGTAGCCTTCAAGAACATGCTTATAATCAACAATGTTCTTCAATTTGCCAAGGAACCATGGGTCAATCTTTGTAAGTTCGCTGATGCGCTCAACAGTATAGCCGGCCTCAAGAGCAGATGCTATTGAGAATACACGCATATCTGTCGGGTTGGCAAGTTCCTCGTCAAGGTTGTCGAAATGTGTGTGCTCGTTACCTACAAAACCGTGCATACCTTGGCCAATCATACGCAATCCCTTCTGGATTACCTCCTCGAAGCTACGTCCGATAGACATGATTTCACCTACCGACTTCATGCTTGAACCGATCTGACGTGATACGCCTGCGAACTTTGTCAAGTCCCAACGAGGTATCTTACAGATAAGGTAGTCGAGTTCAGGAGCCTTGTATGCGCTGTTAGGTGTACCCATCTCACCAATCTCGTCAAGAGTATAACCGAGAGCTATCTTTGCTGCAACGAATGCGAGAGGATAACCAGTTGCCTTTGATGCAAGAGCTGAAGAACGGCTCAAACGTGCATTTACCTCAATTACGCGATAGTCGTTTGTCTCGGCGTTGAATGCATACTGGATATTACACTCACCTACGATACCGAGGTGACGGATAGCCTTTACAGAAATCTCCTGCATGAATTTAACCTGCTCAGGAGTGAGCGAACATGTAGGGGCAACAACGATTGACTCACCGGTGTGGATACCGAGCGGGTCGAAGTTCTCCATGCTTGCTACCGTAAAGCAGTGGTCGTTTGCGTCGCGGATAACCTCGAACTCAATCTCCTTCCAGCCCTTCAATGATTCCTCGACAAGAATCTGGTTTGAGAAGGTGAATGCACTTTCAGCAAGTTCCTTGAAACTCTCCTCGTCACGACAGATACCGCTACCAAGACCACCAAGAGCATATGCTGAACGTACCATTACAGGGAAACCAATGCGGTGTGCCGCAGCAAGGGCATCTTCCATAGTCTCGACAGCCTGGCTCACAGGAGTCTTCATTGGAATCTCATCTAGTTTCTTTACGAAGAGGTCACGGTCCTCGGTGTACATGATTGCCTCAACCGATGTTCCGAGCACCTTTACACCATATTTCTGCAGGATACCTTTCTGATAGAGTTCAGTACCGCAGTTGAGTGCAGTCTGTCCACCGAAAGCCAAAAGGATACCGTCAGGCTTCTCCTTCTTGATGATTTCCTCAACGTTATGTACATCTACCGGCAAGAAATACACCTTGTCGGCAATACCTTCTGATGTTTGAATAGTAGCAACGTTAGGGTTGATAAGCACCGACTGTATACCCTCTTCGCGGAGAGCCTTCAATGCCTGAGAACCCGAATAGTCAAACTCTCCTGCCTGACCGATGCGCAAAGCACCGGAACCAAGTAACAAAACCTTTTTCAGTTGTTCTTTCATGATATACTAATATTTATTATTTACTTATATAAATACTTTTCGTAATGATATACAAACGCTTCGTTCACAAGACGGTTACCGCCCGGTGTAGGATATACACCGCTGAAGTACCAGTCACCGAGATGGTTAGGACAAGCATTGTGCAAGCCTTCGAGGCTCTGGAACACAAGTTCAAGATCAGCTTTCAAGTCAACAGGCTTGAGCAGATCGGCAATCTTGCGCGAGATCTCATCGGCAGTGAACTGCTTGTATATTGCACGTGTGCAGTTAACCTGCTCGGCATCAGGCTTTCTCAATTCCTCAAGACAAGCCCTATATGTTTCGTCGATGAGCGAACGTTTGCCGTTCTCGTACAACAGTTCAAGAGCAGCCTTGAACGCAACGAAGTGATCGAATTTCTCCATATCGATACCGTAATAGTCCGGATAACGGATCTGTGGGCTTGACGATACGACAACAATCTTCTTTGGCTCAAGACGGTCAAGGATATTTAGGATATTCTGCTTCAATGTTGTTCCGCGCACGATACTGTCATCAATTACAACAAGATTGTCGACCTTTGGCTTGATTGTTCCGTAAGTAATGTCATACACATACGATGCAAGGTCGTTACGCTTATCGGTTGTAGAGATGAAAGTACGCATCTTGATATCCTTGTTTGCAACCTTCTCCTGACGAACCTTCTTGGTGACAATGGCATTCAACTCATCGGGAGTAAACTGCTTGCCCGAGTTGATTTCCTTAATCTTCCACTCGTCGATAAACTCCTGCATACCCTCAACCATTCCATAGAATGCCATTTCGGCTGTATTCGGAATGAACGAGAAGACAGTGTTGTCAAGGTCGTAATCGATAGCTTTCAAAATCTGCTCCTTAAGGTTTGAACCAAGGAGTTTTCTCTCCTTATATATATCACCGTCATTACCACGGCTGAAGTAGATACGCTCAAACGAACAAGGCAAGAAGGCCTTTTGAGGTATAATCTGTTCGCAGCGTACCTCGCCACGCTTGTTCACGATAATTGCTTCGCCCGGTTTAAGCTCTATTACCTCTTCGGCCTTGAGATTCATGGCTGTCTGCAAGGCAGCACGTTCGCTAGCCATAATGAAGAGTTCATCGTTTGCATACCAATAGGCTGTACGCACACCCCAAGGATCGCGCATTGCAAACATCTCGCCGCTACCTGTTACACCGCAGAATACATAACCGCCGTCGAGCATTGGAGTAGATGTACGCAACACATTTGCGACGTCCATACGCTCTTCTATGGTGTTTGTAATGTTCATACCCTTAAGACCTTCGGCTTCACATTCCTTAAAGATACGTTCAACCTCGCGGTCGAGACGGTGGCCCATAAGTTCAAGCATAATATATGTGTCGGCATGCACACGTGGGTGCTGGCCGTGCGATACGAGTTCATGGAATACATCCTCCACATTTGTTATGTGGAAGTTTCCGCATAGAGCAAGATTCTTTGCTCTCCAGTTGTTACGGCGCAAGAAAGGGTGAACATACTGCATACCGGTTTTTCCTGTAGCAGAATAGCGCAAGTGTCCCATATACAATTCACCTGCAAAGCCAAAATGACGATAAGCATAGTTGGCATTGTTCTTCATTTCCTTAGGATGTGAGAGCATACTTTTGTTTGCCAGGTCAAAGACCTCGGAAATTGCGCCGGCACCCTCTGCCCTTTCACGGAACATATAATCCTCACCCGGAGATGCATTCAATTTTACACAAGCGATACCGGCACCTTGTTGGCCACGGTTATACTGCTTGTTCATCAACAGGAATAGTTTATTCATACCATATGCCCAAGTACCATACTTTTCCTGATAGTAGTTCAAGGGTTTACGCAGGCGAATCATCGCAACGCCACATTCATGCAATAGAGGTTCCATAAATTATTTTAGATATTTTCCGCTAATATACAAAAAAAGTCGTTTCAAACGAAACGACTATAATAAAAACTACACAAAAATAATATCAATAGCAAAACAAACAGGAATAAATGACATAACGGGACTCTTTTTACATCCCGCAAAATCAAGACTTTTATACCCCCTGTGTTTCATGATTATTCCTTTTATTTTGCGAAGATACTAAAAAAAAACGATACAACGCGCAGTTGTATCGTTTTTTTATTTGAATGTTGATGTTGGAATTCTTATTCCAAAAGCATTTTCTTCAACAATCTCACCTACAGTTGTAATATAAGGAAATCACATACTAAGGATTTTACTGTAACAGAGTTGTTGTAATGTGAGTTTTATCATAAAAAAGCTTTGGACATTTATATTGGTTTTGATATTTTTGTGTTGTCAATAGAATTTAACAAATCAAATTAAAGGGGAAACAATGAACAGATTCGTAAAAATTATAAGCGTAACACTCTTGTCGTTTATTTCAAGTGGGGTATTTGCCCAAGAAAGTGCAACCATTAATAAGGAGAGACCGAAAGTAGGACTTGTATTGTCCGGTGGCGGTGCGAAGGGTGCTGCACATATCGGTGTGTTGAAATACATTGAGGAGGCCGGGATACCGATAGATTTCATCGCCGGAACCAGTATGGGTTCTATTGTGGGTGGAATGTATGCCCTGGGCTACACGTCGGACGAGATTCTCGACATCATAAGCGACCTGGACTGGAACAGGCTGATAAGCAACGAGGTTGACAGAAAGAAAATCTCATTTACCAGAAAACAGGAAAGCGTCACACAATCGTTGATTATCCCCTTTTCAATAAACACCAATGAGGAGGAGTTGCAATCGAGAAGTTTCAGAAATTCATTACCGAACGGTATCGTTTCGGGCGACAACCTCATCAACCTCTTCAACTCACTCGCCGTAGGGTATTCGGACTCCATCCCTTTCAACGAATTGCCTACTCCATTCATATGCATTGCAACCAACCTCATAAACGGAGATGCCGACATACTGAACAAGGGAATATTTACCAAATCATTGAGAGCATCAATGGCAATACCCGTCCTGTTCGACCCCGTAAACATAAACAACACTCCATATGTTGACGGAGGCCTTGTGTGCAACTTTCCTGCCGAGCAATGCCGCGCAATGGGAGCCGATTATATCATAGGTGTGAGCATGTCACCCGGTTTGGAAGATGACCCCAACAACCTGTCATCTATACTTTCACAGGTAAAACAGTTAAAAGAGATAATTACCGACAAAGAAAATGACAAATACCACCAGATGTGCGACATTTTCATACGCCCTGACTTGAAGGGTGTGGGAATGTTGAGTTTTGATGCCGAGAGCGTAGCAAGGGTTACCCAGAGCGGTTACGAAGCTGCCGAGAACCAGAAAGAGAACTTCATGGCACTCAAGGAGAAGGTACTTCCAGCCGGCAGACAACAGGGTGCAACCGCATCGAGCAAGAAAAAGGCAGTTAACATTGTCAAAGGCAAGATTGTAGTATCCGGAATTGAGATGAACGGTGCAAAAAAGGACATTGAGAAATGGATGCGCCGTGCATGCACAATAAACGTTGGTGACTCTGTAAGCAAGGACGACATAGACGAGACTGTTTCAATCTATTACGGAACAGGCAACTACGAGAGCATCACATATACCCTGCACGAGGATACAGCATCGACAGGACATATCGTCAGGTTCAACTTTGTAGAGAAATCGCCCCACGATGTCGGCATAGGATTTAGGTTCGACTCGCAGGATATGCTTTCCGTTCTGCTTCACCTTGGAATAAACAGCAACCGCATGAGTGGATTCAAGGCCGATGTCAACACCAAGCTGGGTGGCAACCAGTGGCTTAAATTCAACATTTCATACGGCCACATGCTCTACCCGAGAATAAACATTGGCTATAATTTCAGAAACTCAGAACTCGATGTATATGACATGGACAAGCTTGAGATGAACGAGAGATTCCTGCAACACAAGTTCAGGGTGTATCTTTCCGAGAACTATTCAAGAACATTCAGCATCGGCGTAGGTTTTGAAGTCGAGAACTTGACACCCAAAAAGGTCATGTATTCACTCTACGATGCCGTTGACATGGATTACAAAGCAGTAAATACATTAGGTACATTTGCCTATTTACGTTATGACAACCTCAACAAGAACAGATTCCCTACCCGAGGCGTAAAAGGCAACATTGACTTTACATGGAAAGATGCCACTTTCAACACAGAAGGCATTAAAAAATTACAGTTCGGATCCTTGACATTTGGATTCGAAGGCTATATACCGGTAATGGAAAACCGCCTTGTAGTAATACCGAAGCTATACGGAAGTTTCCTTCTCGGAAAAGGAGCCGTCAATGGCAGTGAGAATGGCTGGAACGACATATTCAAAGGCCCTGTACCAATGTATCCATCCATGAACAACATGATTGGAGGTGCCGAAATGGGAAGATATATCGACCATCAGTTGCCTTTCATAGGATTGAACAAGACATCGTTTACATTCAACAACGTGGCTATAGCTAGACTCGACATAAGGACGAGACTTTTCAAGAAACATTACTTGACAGCGATAGTCAATTATGGACGTTCAAGCATTGACTTTAAGAATTTCCTCAAAGAAAGAGACAATCTGTTGTGGAGCGGACTATACGATTACAACGCTTCGAACTGGTGGGGAGCCGGACTAAGATACTCCATCGACACAAAGATAGGTCCTCTCAGCTTCGATGTCAGCTCATCAAATGTTTCACGCAAAGTAAATCTATATTTCAGTTTGGGACACTTTTTCTAAAGCAGCAATTTAATATTATAAAAAACAGGAGCGGGATTCATAAGTAGTCCTGCTCCTGTTTTTTTATTTTGTACCGAAAATTCTGTCACCAGCATCACCAAGACCTGGCAAGATATAGTTCTTTTCGTTCAATCCCTCATCGAGCGAAGCCAGATAGATATCCACGTCGGGATGCTGTTCCTCCACAGCCTTAACACCCTGAGGCGATGCCACAAGGCTCATCAGCCTGATATGATTGAAGCCGTCGGCCTTAAGGCGCGCTATGGCATCACAGGCACTGCCGCCTGTAGCCAGCATTGGGTCGGTCAGAATCACCGCACGATCCTTGTTTGCCGGCATCTTGTAGTAGTAGAACACCGGCTGACATGTAACTTCGTCACGATACAGTCCAATGTGCCCGATGCGTGCCGACGGTATAAGTTTCATCAAACCGTCCACCATGCCAAGACCGGCTCTCAATATCGGAACGATAACAACTTTCTTTCCTGCGATTTTAGGAGCGTTCATTGGCATCAGAGGTGTCTCAATCTCTTCGTATGTCAAAGGCATGTCACGGGTAATCTCATATCCCATAAGCATTGAAATTTCCTGCAACAGCTCGCGGAACTTCATTGTCGAAGTCTCCTTGTTGCGCATTATGCTCAGTTTGTGCTGCACCAACGGGTGGTCAATTATATGCAAAGCCATAATTATTACGTATTATTTTCCATTTATCTGATGCAAAAATAATACAAGCAAGTTAAAAGGCAAACATATTCGGGAATTTTGCAACAAGAACAACATATTTTTCGTATCTTCGAGCTAAATTTGAATTTACATCTTATAATAACATGAAAAACAACAGCAAGCTTGGCCCAGTCCAGAAGACCATAGTAGGAGCACAATTCCTGTTCGTAGCCTTCGGAGCAACCGTTCTTGTCCCGCTCCTGGTGGGAATGGATCCGTCGGTAGCTCTCTTTACAGCCGGAATCGGCACATTCGTTTTCCATCTCGTGACCAAAGGCAAAGTCCCCATTTTCCTTGGCAGCAGTTTCGCATTCATTGCCCCCATCATCAAGGCAACCGAACTCTACGGACTCCCCGGAACATTGTGCGGACTCGTAGCCGTAGGTGCAGTCTACGGTTTGATGAGCGCCCTGGTGCGTCTTCGCGGAGTGGAATTCATTACTAACCTTTTCCCACCTATCGTCGTAGGCCCGGTGATAATGCTCATTGGTCTCTCCTTGGCAGGAACAGGAGTAGACATGGCAAAGAGCAATTGGCCACTTGCCATCATAGCACTGCTGACCACTATCGTCGTATCACTGTTTGCAAAAGGATTGCTTAAGCTCATACCCATCTTTGCGGGAATCTTTGTAGGCTACATCGCCGCTACCCTATTCGGCGTCATCGATTTCCAGCCTGTCATTGACGCACCATGGCTCGCGTTGCCGGCGTTTGTTCGCCCTGAATTATGTTGGGAAGCAATCGTATTCATGATTCCCGTTGCCATAGCACCTGTCATTGAGCACATCGGTGACGTGTATGCCATCAACGAAGTCACAGGCAAGGATTATGTGAAAGACCCAGGATTGCACCGCACAATGCTTGGCGACGGTTTGGCATGCGTAGCAGCCTCACTCATCGGTGGTCCTCCTGTAACAACATATTCCGAGGTGACTGGAGCAATCTCGTTGACCAAAATCGCCGACCCCGTTGTCATACGCATAGCAGCCATTTTCGGCATACTGTTCTCGGTTCTTGGCAAGATGAGTGCCCTGCTCAAGACCATCCCAAGCGCAGTGTTGGGCGGCATCATGCTGTTGCTTTTCGGAACCATTGCAGCAGTGGGCATAAACACCCTTGTAAAGAACAAGGTCGACCTTGGCAACACCCGCAATCTGATAATCGTTTCGCTGATACTTATCCTTGGCATCGGTGGAGCCGAGATGACATTCGGAAGCATTACCATCGGCGGTATTGGACTAGCGGCATTGGTGGGAGTGATACTCAACCTTATCATTCCGCGTAGCAAGGCATAATCCAAATAGCAGAAAAGTCAAGCATGCTTGACTTTTCTGCTATTTGGATACATACTCATGTCCGTCAATGAATGAAGAATCATGCTTGCCATTGTCGCCGGCGCAGTTACCAAGAAGTTTTCCACCAACCACCTTAGCCCAACTCCTCAAGCACTCTTTGTCCTCGTATTTGTCAATGTCGGCAAGAATTTTCGACACCGTTTCCTGTAACATCCCATCACTGTTTCCGGTAGCTTTCGCAAGCACTGCAGCATAATTCTGCATAAGATTCTGCAAATCAGCAATCCCCTTTTCAAACTCATCCATTACGCGTATATTTTTTATAAAAGTAACAATAAAATATACCGCGTGAATAGCCAAACATCCTAAGCACCATTCTTTTTTAACATTATTTAGCAGAGTGACTTTTTAAAAGGCAGTGGTACAAAAACAAATACACTGTTATCCTTTATTTCTTCTACGCCAAAAGTAATGCCATACCCTAAAGAACGGATCCCAGAACATTTCCGAAGGATAGTGAGCAAACAACACAAATGTGCGCTTTAACAGATTGCTGATATGAGCTACATTCAGTCCACGCCTTGTTGAAATATAGCGGTTGTCATATTTTCCGAAGTTACCGGCAAGCATTATCTCGTTCAATAGGAATTCTCCCTCCTTAATATCAGGTTCTACTACAGCATGCTCTGCATCGAGCGCGAACATGCGTTGCATGACATATGCAACAGCACACGCGAATTTATACAGCCCGAATTCCTTGAGCCACTCAACATACGCACACTTTTCCTCTTCGGTCATTGGCTGCATCATTACAAAATAATAGTCAAGTACCTGCCTGATGCCTATACCTTCAAAAAAGAGATGACGGAATATGTGCTGCAGAATGAAAATCCTGTTGAATGCCACCGTCGGTACAGGAAAAGCACCTTCAGCAGTAGACACAGTATTTGCGAACTGCACTCCGGCTTGCTCTTCAAAAAAACGTTGCATCTTTTTGTCGGCAGACGGGCTACACATCCACGACGGACGATAGTGTACTTCTATGTCAACATCGTTGCTGATGGGGAAATCAACATGGTGGTAGGTGGGTGAGCAGTCAGGAACGAACTTTTTCACATATGAAATCACCTTTTTGTCTCCCCCGTCAACCCATATATCTATGTCTCCCGGCGTGCGCAACAAAGGATTGGGATAGAGCTGCGCAATGCCTTGTCCTTTGATTATACAGTTGGCAAAGCCCTCATCATTGAACTTCCTTGAAACAGCAACTACTTTTCTGTTCAGGTCACGGTTCTGCCTCTTTATGTTCTCGCACAGGCTGTACCATTGCAACATAACCTCCTTTGGAGGGCGCTGTTCTGCTGGTATTCTTTCAATTCCTGCGAATGTGATTCCTGCAAGAGTCTGCTTTTTTGCAGTGTCGAACAGTTCCTGCCATTGCTCAGGTGCAGGACACTGAGGCAAAGATTGCTCCTTACCTATTCCGCAGCGTATAAGTGCGAAGAAAAGTTCGGTTGTATCAATATATGTTGACATTTCGTTTTTTGTACCGTTTCACGAAAGTACCATATCTTTTCGAGGTAGGCAAATTTTACACTATTTTTCATGCCGAATTGGCATTATAGCAACCTTACCGGCCCATGCCCACGACGGCAGATTACAAAACAACCGCACCATCGTACAGACCATCACATGCGTAGAGCGCAGCATGGTGTCACAAGGATGGCTCTTAGCCATTTTATCTTTGAAAACTTCACAGATAAATCTGCCAATGTACTATTGATTGCCATATTATATTTTTGTAAATTATTTATAACTGTATCCTCCGTTTACTTCAATAAGGCTACCGTTTACAAATGAATTATCAATGCAAAAACGGTAAGCATCAACAACCTCATCTACTGTTGCAAAGCGGTGAATGGCAGTCTTGCGATAAATATTTTGCTTTATCTCCTCGGGCTTTTCCTTTTGCCAAGGTGTTTCAACAAAGCCCGGAACAATTGCATTTACAGTGGTACCTGTTCCTTCAAACTCTTTTACAAGATTCTTGGCAAGGGCATGCACTGCAGCTTTTGTTACACCATAGCTAAGTATCATTGCGTGTGGCATAAGTCCCATCTGCGAACCTGTAAATATGATTCTTGAACCATTAGGGATGAGACCGTATAGTTCGCGTACAAGTATATAGTGTGAATTTACAGCAACTTCCATCTGCATGTCCCAGTCGTTGTCAGTGGTCTCTGTAAAAGACTTTCTTATGCTCATTCCTGCATTGCATATTATGCAATCTACTGACGAGCATTCTTCTTTTATATGTGCGATGAACGAATACAGTTCTTCGCGGCAACACTGGTTCACCTTTACGGGCTCAAAGTTCTCTATTGTCTCGGTAAAATCGGCTCCCACATAAGTCGCATAAACCTTGTAGCCTTTTGAAAGAAGCATCTTTGCCACTCCAAGTCCAATACCCGATGTTCCACCTGTTACTATTGCTGTTTTCATATCTCCATAAAGTTTTTACGTTCGGTAAACTGTTGCATAACCCCAGCCATAGCAATGCTCTCTCTTCTGCGAAGACGTGCGGTGCTGAAACGCTTGTTTACAATGCACGACATCCATTCCTGTATCTCATAACGTAGTCCTTCACCATCCCATTTGTAGAAGAATTTCTTGTTAAGATTCTGGTCCTCATAACGCAATTCAAAATAGTCGGTCTTCCACCAAGGGGCGGGAACGTATGCATAACCCTTTGTGCCTGAAATAACAAGATTACCCTCGGTCTTTACTCCCAATCCCAGTTTGAACGAACATACAGCCGTTGGGTAACGTAACACACCTTTTGTATATATGTCAACACCGTTCTCCATACGGGAATAAATGTCAAGGTTTTTATAATCAGTACCCAACAAACAGAATATCGGCAATAACGGATATACACCCGATTCGTACATTGAACCACCAGCCTGTGCCGGGTCAAACTCACGGCGTGTCTTGTCGGGTAGCAGACGTGAGAGTGAAGCTTCTATATCGACAACTTCGCCTATAGCTCCGCTCTTTATCATAACCATCAGGTGGTTGAAAGCCGGGCAATGGGCTGTTTTGTTGGCTTCCATAAGTATTACACCCTGCTGTTCGGCAATGGCGTATAGCTCGCGTGCCTGTTCTTCTTCGAGTACTAGGGGAATCTCACAAAGCACATGCTTTTTTGCAAGCAATGCCTGTTTGCTATATGCGTAATGGCTAAGGTGTGGAGTTGCGATATATACAGCGTCAACCTCCGATAGCATCTCTTCAAACGAATTGAACATCTTCCGTAGGCTGTTGCTCTTTACAAAAGCATCAGCCACAGCCATGTTGCAGTCGTATGCTCCAATGATTTCCACTCCATTGACATAGTTCGCTTCAGGGACAAAACGCTTGGCAATATTACCGCATCCAACAATGCCAACCTTGATTGTGGTCTGTTTCTCCTCGCGAAGCATGGTTGATGATATTCCCTCTGTACGAGGCAGATATACTACTTTGCAATATTCATTCAAGTAGTCGAATTTACCTTCCCAGTCACTTCCTATTGCAAAAATATCCACATTATATTTCTGTATGTCATCAATCTTCTGTCCAAAATAGTCTTCTATGATTATTTTATCGGCAAGACCGGTTGCTTTTACAGCTTCAACACGTTCAAGAACATTGTTGCATACATTCAGTTTGCCACGTTCGCGGTCAAAGTTGTCATTGGTGACACCTACAATCAGATAGTCACCAAGTTCTTTTGCACGGCGCAACAGGTTTATGTGTCCTTGGTGCAGTAGGTCGTATGTACCGTATGTGATTACTTTTTTCATATTATTCTTACATATTCAATTACCTGGCAAAAAGTTCTTTATAGCAGCTCTTTCACGAAAGTACCATATCTTTTCGAGGTAGGCAAATTTTACACTATTTTTCATGCCGAATTGGCATTATAGCAACCTTTCCGGCCCATGCCCTTTTTACCTTTGCGACGTATGAAGCGCAGATACCACCATTCTTCTACTCATAAAATTTGCCATATCTATTTCTTTTTCCATTCAGGTGGTATCTGCGCATGTTTGCAACAATTAAACACTATTATATGGAAACAAAAAAAATGAAAATTGAGTGTCGCCTACAAGGCGAAAAGCCAGACGCGACGTGGCCACAACTTAACAACCTCGACGAACCTATCTGGGACGGAGTATACACATTGCGTGTGACTGCCGATGACGGCACATTGGGCCTACCCTTCCGCATTGCCGACAACGACATCATGACGTTTGTTGTCAAGGAGCATGTGCACGACGGCATGCAGCAAAACAGCCGCACCATCGTACAGACCATAACACGCGTGGAAAGCAAGAATGGCAAGGAATCCGTGTACAACCGCAAATGCAACTACAACAACGGCAAGCAAAGCTGGAGCGAGTGGGAGCTTGCAGGTAATGGCAACAGCGATTCCCCCGTCGATAACAACACAGTACAACAGGTCGAGAAGAACAAGAACGACATCGCCAACGAGATTATCCGTGCCAAGAGCATGGATGAGGGCCTCGATGCAAGAGTCACCGCCAACACCACTGCCATATCCAACGAGATAAACCGCGCACAGAGCGTAGAGCAGAACATCAAGAGCAGCTTGCGCAGTACCACACCACATGTATACATTGGTGGCTTGCAAGAGAACGGCGACCCCTACCCCGGTACCAGCTACAGTGCCTACAGTGCCCCCGTCACCGGCAATGGCGAGATAGTGGTATCCGACGAATACTGCATTGATGCAATAAAGATGTTCGCCAAAGACGGAACAGCATTGAGTTACAACAACTACAACGGACAGAGCTACACCTTTGACGACAGCTATGACTACCAGTTCAGTTTCCGCAGAAAGGATAACGGCAAATTCACCGCCGACGAGCTGAAAAGAGTTGTACAATCCTTAATTCTCGACACTATTGTATGGGGAGCAGACAAAGACCTCAACAACTACCGTTGCGCCGGCGAATACCATATCGACGGCAAGCGCGAGAACACCGCCGACAACATGCCCATATACAATATAGGCAACATCAACGCCCGCCTCACAGTGCTCAATGCCGGTGGTTGTGTCACACAGGTACTCACCCTGCTCAACATAGGCGGTGGCGACAGCAACATATACACACGCACCATGCAGAACGGCACATGGAGCATGTGGAACAAACTACAGAGCAATGTAGAGGTAGGTGCCATAGGCTTGGGACAGACACGCACCTTCGACCACCTCACCGACAACGGCATATACAGCGGAGTCAACGTGTACGCCACAGGAACCGACGACAACGGCTACCCCATCACCGCCTTCGAGACCTTTGTACTCATAACCATCAACGCCTACCTCACCGGCGGAGGCATTAGCCAGCTGAAGTACAGCCTGTTGCCCGACGGCACCACAACCGTTGCCAAACGCAGCAAGCAGGAGAATACTTGGAGCGATTGGCGCGACTTGGAGAGTGTCACCACAGAGTGCATACAAGATGGTGCAGTCACAACACAGAAGCTTGCAAGCGAAATAGTTGCCCAGATAAATAACAACACAGCCACAATTACAGCAGAACAGAACAGAGCTATGGAGCAGGAAGGATTGCTGAACAGCGCTTTTGAGGCTGAGACACAACGTGCTGTGCAGGCCGAAGCTGATGCTATTGAAAAAGGCAAACAGCTTGCGTTGCGTTCATTGTTCATTGCTGCCGGAGCCGAGTATAACGACAGCGGTGCCGACAAGACCAAGACAGCACCATGGGGCGAAACTGTAACCCACAAAGCCGGTTTTTACTACCTTAATGGCCTTGGAGATATCACAGAGGAACAGATGATGAAAATTTACTACGCAGGTAGAATAACAAGTGTACAACCGACAGCTCAATATCGTAATTTAGCCATAAGAACCAACTTAGTTTCCACATTGAGTGGTTCTGAAGGTACACCTCTCACTTTTAATTACCTCTGCCAAAATAGTTCAATAGAGATATTCCAAAATACAAATATAAGCTACATATATGTTACAACATTAAACGCGAGTTTCCATTACTGTTCATATCTCAAATATATTATTCCAGAGATTATTGTTACTTCCGAAAAAAATGATTTTTGTAATGCAACATTTATAAACTGCAAAAAGTTAGTGTTATGTAAAATACGTAAATTGCGTACTTCATTGTCGTTTGCCGATAGTCCTCATATATCAAAAGAGAGCATTTTACACACAACAAACAATTCTGAGGCGAAATCTGCAATAAGCATAACCCTGCACCCCGATGCATACGCACGCCTTGCCGATGATGCAGATATTGTTGCCGCCCTTGAAGCACAACCGCTTGTGAGTCTTGTAAGTGCATAAGGCCTCACCCAACCCTCTCCCATAGAGAGGGCTTAAAGAAAAACCATTTGCATTTAAGATAACAGAAAATATTTTTGTACCATGAACAAATTAGAAAAACAAGAAGGTGTCTATTACACCCAAAACATTGAGAATTTACCCATTGAAGAAAGAGTCTTTTTCCGTGAGGGAAAAGGTGTAAGTGCCACAAGTGAATATTATCGCCGAGCAACAACTGCGGAGTTGAATGATTGGGTTGAGTACAAAAAACAGCAAGATAGTGTAGAACTTATATGATAATATCGACAACACTTGCAGCAAATGGTCGCACGTAGCGTGGTAAGGTCAGGCCGTGCGGGTTGCGGATAGCAAGTGTTGTCAACACTACCGTGTTGCGACTGCTGATGAAGTTTGTGCTTGGCAGGAACTGCAAGACAAACTCGACAAAGCCAACAGCATATAGTCACGGGTAGCACAAATACTCCCTCCCCCTTCGGGGACTCCCTCTATAAACAGAGGGAGAGCTGTTTTGCCCCGTGGGGTGCGTTTAGTTGGCATTGTCAAAGCCGAAGGTTTCGACAATACCAATAGCATAAAATCACAGGCTGTACAGCAGAATGTTGTGCCCTGTGGGGTGCGATAAAATTGGTGTTGTCAATAAATAAATTTTATAATGAAAAAACCATGAACAAATTAGAAAAACAAGAGGGTGTCTATTACACCCAAAACATTGAGAATTTGCCCATTGAAGAAAGAGTCTTTTTCCGCGAAGGCAAAGGCGTAAGTGCCACAAGTGAGCACTACCGTGTTGCGACCCCGCAAGAGATAGAAGATTGGGAAGAGTACAAAAATGAACAAAACAACGATATGGCAAATATGGGATGATAAACCCTTAAAGGGCAAAATGAGTGCCACGTTAACAACATGGCACTCATTTTATTAATTAATCCGATTTATTCAATTTTTGCTGTAAGTAACTCATTCTTTAAGAATGAATATACATACAATGTGCTTTGGAAGTACAATCCGGTATTGGGATTACACAATTTTGTATAAGTCTCTGAACTATATAAAGCATCAAGGGCTTCGGTAATGGTCATGTCGAAATCCTTCGCAAGAAGTTCGGCAAGGTCTGTAGCCAAAGCTTCTTTCATATAATTAAAATCGGTATCTATCATATCTTTCTTAAGTATCGTATAGACTTTTCTGTTCCAAAATAATATTGGTATGTGATACCTTTCATATACTTTAGCCTGTTTAGAAATTCAGCTCTATCAATTGAGCCATCCTTGAGTTTACGAATTTGCAAACCAACTTTATCGTTAGCAATGGGACCATATACAATATCGTAATGTTCGCATTCACCGCCTTCTCTATTCGCAAATACAAAATCTGCCCATTCTGTTGAGTATTCCTTAAATATCTTTATTCGAAGGTCGGTGTTTTGCATTACAGTAATATCAAATTCAAATTTTGTAATAGTTGCTTCACCACCCAGCAAGGTCGATTTGAAGTTAGCCATTTCCATTGCCTGTGTTTCCTCCTCCGATAAATAGAACCCCTTGCCAAAATCCTTATTCGGTTTAGACTTTTCAAGGTCTATCTTGTCGACTATCATATTTGAACCGTGATACAAAATCATAATTTACCTCCATTTCTACGACAATAGAGTGCTACACTATCCACAGCTTCGCTTAAATCAAGTGTATGGATGATTCCGTAGTGTTGCTCCAAGAAAGCAACACCTTTATGCATACGAATATATCTATAGGCTTGTATTTCAGTCAAGCCAAATCGTTTGGCAAACTCGTTAACCAATGCAATTATATACTCTATTATATCGCGAATATTGTATCTCATAATGCTAAAAACAAACCACTATGTCGCAAAGATAGCCTAATTCTTAGTCTTCTCAAATATTTTAAAGCATAAAGTCTATTAAATAAAGCTCAAAAACTCAAACACATTCTATTCCATCATGCGAGTATTCAAGTTCGTCCCTTCGCAAATCGCTCCGTTCTTCAACCACTGAAAAAGAATCATTCGCAAATATCTTAACTTTAACTGATTTTTATTTTCTATTAGCAAAAAATGGCTAAGACATTTGCAAACGTAAAAACTATGTAACATCTTTACATTATACAATTTTCAAAAAAAAGCAGAACCCCTGCAAGGGGAAGAGAGCGTGCCCCGTTGCGATAACGGGGCACGCTTTAGATAATATCAGGACAACTTTATGAGTATTGCTCTATGCATACTTATTTTGCATCTTTCTTTGCTTTGTATTCGTTGTATAGAATTTTAGGCAACGTTACAATAATGCTCCAGCAACGTTTGAACTGTTTCTTTGGTTCCGTGAACAATCTGTGAACAAATTCAAGGTGGCATTTTTGCAACCAACGCGGACTGCGGGCAGGAGCATCGGGCAACTTACTGTAGAACCCGAAAACGGCTCCAACAGCAATTATAACGCCCTTGTGGAGATGAGGCTTCAATCTACTCATGAAAATCTCCTGTTTTGGTGCGCCAAGAGCCACCCAAACAATGTCGGCATTGTCTTTGTTGACAGTTTCAGCAATCTCTCTGTAGTTGAATTCATCGACATTACAGTAAGGCAGTTCCATGAATGTCATCTCATTCACCTCAGGATAGTCGTTTGCAAGGTTAGCCTGTAATGCATCAAGAATCCTACGGTTTGTTCCCAAGAAGAACATTCTGTATTTTCTTTTGCCAATGATGTCAAAGAAAATGTCGCTTCCGCAATATTGCCTGTACTTTACACCGTGTATCCATTTAATGAATATCGGAGCCCAACTGCTGTCACAAATTGAAAACATACTGCCGTCTACCACATTCCTGTAATCCATGGAATGGTACACCATGTTTATCACATTGCCATCAGGAGCACAGATATATGCAGGCGAACCGCTGTTCACCTGCTCCTCAATACGTTTGTGAATTGTAGGTATATCAAACTCATATCTTATGTCAAAGTGGTACTCCATGATTCTAATTGCCGTATGTTTTACAGTCTTTCAATTATATCTTTATTGTCTGTACATTCTCCCAATCTATTTGCTCATTTGCTGTAGCAATATCAGTAAACTTGAAGTCCGTGAGGTATTTACGTAACTTAGCTTCAGCTCCTCTAGTACCCACGTATGACTTGAAGCGTCTTGCCATAGGAAGGCCCTCCAACACTGGCTGTCCACCGTCAAGGTCACGTGGGTGGATATATGCCATGTTGTATGTAGCATTTTTCATTGTCAGCTTCTTGATGAGGCTGTATGGGAACAGACGGAAATAGCCACCACCGGAGAAAATGATATTCTTACCACCAACTTTTGCAAAGCTGATAGGCAACTCTTTCATCTTTATACCGTTATGTTCTATTATACTTGGTGCAGCGGCGGGGAATTGTGGCATTCCGCCGTGTGCATGAGCGGCAGGGAATACAGAACAATCGATTTCTATGCCCAGTTCGGCAAGTGTATCGAATGCGTATGCTTCACTCTCACGGATTGAGTATCCTGGTGCACGGAAGTATTTTACAGGCCTGCCAGTAATGTCCTGTAACAACTTTATTGATGCATCGACATCCTGCTTGAATACCTCGGGTCTCTGCTGCCATACGAGCTGGTGTGTCATGGTGTGGCTTCCAATCTCATACTTCTCAGCTATTTTTTTCACAACCTCGGGGTGTCTCTTCGCAATCCAGCCAATGATAAAGAATGTAGCTTTTGTATTAGTCTCGTCAAGGATGTTGAATACGCGTTCCATGTTCTCATGTATGCGCACCTCATATGAATCCCACTTGTCCTCGGTGCGTGTAGCATCGAAATCGAGCAGGTGAAACCACTCTTCTACGTCGAATGTAAGTATATTCATAGTTATTCTTCTCTTCTGGGTATTTCTTTGACTATCTTTGCCGGACGACCTGTTGCTACTGTCCATGCAGGTATATCTTTTGTTACAAGCGAACCGGCACCAACTACAGCTCCTTCACCCACTGTTACTCCAGGCATTATAAAGGATTCCATTCCTATCAAACAACCTTTCTTAAGTACAATAGGTTTCACGATATATCCCAAGTCCATGTAATCATCGCCAACGCAGTAGTTGCTGAAGTCCCTTTGATGACACAGCAGTCGCACACCGGCAGCAATGCTCACGTGATCCTCCAGTGTTATCATATCAGCATGTCCGGGGTCAATACGTACATAGTCGCCAATAAAGCACTCTTTTCCCACCTTGCAGCCCATCATTCTCATGAATACAGGACGCAACTTTCTTGGGTTTATTGGGTGGAGTATAGGCCAGTCCATCATTTTTTCGAGTCTTTTACGGTATATATTACCGAAAAATTTGCCGAAAACCTTTCCTATGGAAACATCGCCATATTCTTCTTCGCTATAATTGAATCCCAATGCACGGAGCATCTTGTATGTAGTGCTCAATTTTCTTTCTTCCATAATATAATTGTAATTAGTTATTCTACCCAATTCTAATGAACCATTACTATTCACAGCATAAATATGCACATTTTTTTCAGAAATACTTACTTTTTGAAGTTCCAAATTTTAACAAGAAATGATTTTCTCAGTCCGCCAGGCATTAAACGTACAACAATTCTTATTGCCGAGTTTAAGAACAAATCCTTCAACGAGTAGAATCCCATCTTGTAATACCTGCGAAAAGTGGACAACTCAACCTTCAAATAATTGAATCCTCCACGTCTTTTTATCTGTCCCTCGGTAGTTCTTACATTATACAGTGATTCTTGGACATTGTAGAACCTTGCGCCCGACATAATCATTCTTATCCACAAGTCATAATCTTCGTAGAAACTGTTGCTGTGTTGATAGTTTCCGGCATTCAGTACTGCCGACTTCCTGAAAAATGAGCCAGCATGACAAACCGGTGAACGTCTTTTTGCCAACTTTACGATATCTTCATGATGTTCGGGTCGCTGTTTCACGGCAACGGTAGTCTGCATATCCTCTGTCAAAATTGTAGACCAGCAACTAACCAAGTCATTATCACCCTCAACCAATGCCGATAACTGTTTCTCGAACCTGTCTACAGGCATGGTGTCGTCGGTGTCCATGCGGGCGACATATTCATTGGAACAAGCCAATAGTCCCCTCTGCAATGCCAATCCTAATCCCAAATTCATTTCATTGACAACAAACTTGAAAATGGGATAACGCGACGAGTATTCATCAATAACAGCCTCCAGCTCTTCTGTTAACGGGCCATCTTTTACCATTACAATCTCTGACGGTTGTGCCGACTGTGAAAAGATACTTTCCATTGCTTCTCTAAGCCAGTCAGGGCGTTCCTTCCTATAAATTGACATTAACACAGAAAAAGCGACTTTCATACCTATTCTATTTTTATATTTTCAAACAAATTCAAATACTTTTTACCCATTATATCTGCTGTCAAGTTATTTGTATAGTGCTCATATATTTTAAATGATAATTCATCCTTATGGCTATACGCTTCAACTATGGCTGCAGATAAAGACTCTATGTTGTCCAACTCATAAAATACCGCACAGTCGACCGGGATAATCTGTCGTAGTATTTCAATGTCTGACAAGACACTGGCAGTTCTGTTGACCGATGCTTCTATAAGTGCCAGAGGAAACCCTTCGGAATGTGTCGTCATTACAAACAAGTCAAAATACTGATAATAGTTAGCTGCATCGGACTGATACCCCAACCACAGGCATCTGTCCTCAACCTTGTTCTCTATTGCCAATGCTTTGAGTGCCTGCAGCTCTGGTCCGTCACCAACGCAAACAAATGCGAAGTCCTTCAACTCTTTCAAGGCATTGACTACTTGGTCAAGACCTTTTCTTTTTGTTATTACAGAAGCAGAACCTAAAATCTTGTATTTCTTTGATAACTCTTCAATCAAACGTTTGTTTTTTATATTCTTGATTTCTGTACAAGAAATATTGCGTCCATTATTGATTATCTCAATCCTGTTCTTTAGGATATCTTTTGCCAATTGATGCTGGATGCCGCTCAATACTACATTGCAGTCTGTTGAATTATATGCGATTTTGTTCACAAAAGCTATCAGTGTTGCCATCAAGGGGTTATATCCACCTATGACAAACGCTTCTTTTGTTATGGGCTGATGTAAAGTTGCAACAACCTTTGCCTTTGATTTCCTTATTCTTGAACGGTGCCAATATGCGTAGAGCATGGGGCGCAAACAATGCACGTGTACAATGTCGTATTGCGAGAAATCAAACTTCTCAAAGAACCCTATTTTCGTACATTTGCAAGGGAAATCCAACTCTTTTTTTTCGTCAAAATAATAAACATGGCAATCACATCCATTTTCAACAAAAAAATGCGACAGGTCTTTGGCTACAATTACGGGACCTTTGTTTGCCAAAGATGGAATAAGGATAGCTATACGCATAGTTTTAATTTTGGAAAAGTTCTGTTATCAGCGGAGTATAGTGTTTCTCGGAGTAATAAGTGTCAAACAACTTCTTGTATTCACAATAAACATCCTCGGCAACAATTACGTCTTGTTCAATTTCTTTAATCCTTTCAATTGTCTCCTTCATCGAAGGCGTAACATCTACCTTGTATTTCATTCCTGCGAATACCTCCTTGAAGTCTCCAATTACATTGGAGTAAACAGGTATGATACCACAAGCCATGTATGAATTCATCTTGGTAGGTGTTGCCACATTATTGACTTTTACATCATCCCTGATAAGGAAACCATATTTGTGCTTCTTTAATTCCTCGTTCAGTTCCTTATATGGTACATACTTCACTATAGCATCTTTTATACCATATTTGTTCAATAATTCCAGAGCTTTCTCCTTTTCGCCTGTCAATAATGTCAAGGTAGCATTCGGCAGTTCGTTCTTGATATGGGTGAACAACTCCAAAGTCTCCTCCACGCATTGCCATTTTGATAGTGAACCGGCATAAACAAACGATGGTGTTTCATATTTCTCCTTTGTAAATGCATCCTTGACAATGGGTTGGTTGAAACATGGCATTATCACATAATTCTTGCCTCTGTAACAATATTTCTTTCTATAGTGTCTCAACATTGTCTCAGATACAAATATCACACGCTTTGCAACATGCACGGCAAAGAAATCCA
Organism: Bacteroidaceae bacterium; assembly: GCA_017555585.1. Lineage (GTDB taxonomy): Bacteria > Bacteroidota > Bacteroidia > Bacteroidales > Bacteroidaceae > HGM04593. The sequence continues at coordinate 23,969 of JAFZGA010000014.1, read as the reverse complement.
GTATGGTGTTGAAGAATATTTTCCAATATTTCTTTACGCCGGTGAAAAGCATACCACACTCCTCGGGGGTAACACCTTGGAACCACATTGATATATCCTGGAACGGATTATGTAACCAGGCCTTGATGAAACCCGGGAGAGTGATAACCAATACACGGTCTTTTTTAGATATTTCTTTGACTGAATATACGAACTCTACCTCATATCCAAGATTCTTCAGACATGAAATCAGGATATCTACATAGTGTTTTGTCGCATCATTTAAGTCGCGAGACCTTACAAATACTTTATACATAATCTTTGTTTTAATATTTCTACTATTCTGCAATCCACTTTAGGAAGTTTGAATCTAATTCTTTTTATAATGTGTGTGGCATGTGGCAACTGTGATAATCATTTAATTCTGCTGATTATTTTCCACAGCTTTGTTGAAGATAGAAAAGTCTTTATTCTCAATTTCCATTGCCCTTTCATCCTAAACTCATTCTTTGCTACATCATCATAACCCCTTTCGCGGATCATTTGATAACAAACAGTGCGTATAGGTGGCATTTGTGTCTTTTTAACCAAATTTCCGTTTTGAGCAGCAGCATCTTTTACATTTGATTTGCGATATTCTAAAATATCTTTTATTGCATCCCAAACAACAGCCCCTTGTTGTGTATTTACAAGTACCAATGAAACTCCGTTTTCCCTTTCCAAGTCTGGAAAGAATTTTGTTACACCCCAAAAATCGGCAAGGGTAATATCGCCTTGACGTGGTATTTGGGCAAACTTGCAATCGTAGCAACTGTATCTATAATTATATGCCCACATGAATGAATACAAATATGGACTTGTGAAATATGTAGGGTTGCGTTTTTTACCCATGCCACGGGCAGGTGAATCGTATTCGTAAGATTCACAACCGCCCCATCCTTCTAAATCACGGAATGTATATGAGACTATTTCCCCTTTCTCTTTTCTGCGAAGATAATCCAAATGCCAATCAAACATCAACTGGCTTGGGGCACCATGACAAACAAGGTCCGATGTTATCAGCTTCTCATACTTTTTACGGAGAAAGGCGTTTAGCCCTGCTACTTGGCAACCGCAACCAACAAAGTACACCCAACGTCCATTCTTTAGGTGATTCTTTATTTCATTAAAGGTGTTTCCTAAATAACTTTGCAGGTACTTGCTACCACGTAACTTATCCAAGTCGTCCATGTTGTCAACCCCTACATGGCTCAACTTGAAATTCTTGTCAAAGGCTGCACCATATACAATGCCACCATTGGCTATTACCCATTGTGCTATAGCATAGAATAGGCCTCCACTGGTACTTTGTTGACGTTGTTTCTGCTCCTTTATATAACAAGCATAAACATCCATAACCTCTGTGTTCTCATACTTGGGCTTGTCGAATGGGCATACTTTCTCACACAATCCACATTCAACACATAGCGATTTGTCAATTTCGGGATAAAAGAAACCCTCATCGTCCGGTTTCATTGTGATGCAATGCCTTGGGCATGCACTGACACAGGCCGTACAACCGCTACAATCTTTCTTCTCAAGAGTTTTAAAGTACATATTATGCAAATGCTTGTTTTAAGAATTCAATACTTTTCAAACGTTCTGTATCCAATCTGCCATTTACTGTTGTATAGTCTATCTGCTCCTGTAATTGCTCAATAGAGATATTCTCTGATACCATTCTGTCTTGTAGACCGCATAGCTCTATTATGCTGCTGATACGTGTACTGAATGCAGAGGGCATGAACACACAGAATTGCTTGTTCAGGTTCACGGAAAATGCTGTGCCATGGAAAGAATTAGTGACAACATAATCTGCATGATACATCAGTGATAGAAAGTCTCCTGGACTGGCATACTTGATGGTACGGTCGGCCATTTTGTCATTTTGCCAGTTCCATGAAAAAGTAACTATCTTTAGACCTTTCTCTTTGGCAATGGCACGTGCAGTATCGAAAATGGCTTTTTTGTCAACAGTATTGTAAGGTGTATATATGAGCAGATAGTCCTCGTTGACAATCCTTGGATTCATATAATCCTTCCACTCTTCACGTTTGAGCATAAATGTAGGGTCAAGCAGATGAGTTGCCTGCAGTCCCATATCCTCAATGAGCTTTTTTGCACTTTCTTCACGAACCGATATTGCCTTGTAGTTACTCAGAAGCTCCCTTATCTTTTTTGTATGCTCTTCGCTTAATGATGTCTCGCCAATGGAAGATGCAAAAGAAACACGTACCGCTTCTTTGGGAAGTTGTGCAAAATAGTAGCGGTCATTGAAACCTTCGTTATGCTTGCTATTCCAAACCTGGTCACTGCCGGTCACGTAAAAATCGGCAAGAGGACATTTCTTGGCGAAATCATCTTTGTCGTATATTGGAGATGACAAAGTGCAATACTTTGACAGATATGAACCATATACACGATTGTTCCTTATAAAATTAGGTAGGTTAATGGCTTTTTTTACAAATGGAATTATTCCACTGAACATTCTGTTGAAATAACGGGCATATGTAACTCTGTCTGGTATGTAATTTATAAGTATGGGTGAGTAACCCAAGGATTCTATAATGCGCTTTGTTGCAATAGATTGCAGAACTGAACCAAAATTAAATCCTACATGAATTGTTAGGAACGCTACTTTTTTCATAAAAATGACGCTGGTAATAAAAATATAGATAATAATATAATACAAAGTGGAATATCTTAACATCGCTACCAAAATAACTTACAGTTAGTCCACCAAATATGAAATGTAGTACTAATAATTTCATGAAGTATGGGAATGTTTTAGCTTTTAACACCATATAAAACATGGCAAACATGACAATAACAGGGATAATTCCAAACTCATTCCAGTAACCAATGAAGCCAACATCAGTATTGAATATTCCATCTTCCATCAAGTTGGCAACCATTGGGTTATGGTGTATACTTATTCGGCCATTACCTAATATGTAGCACAGGAAATTAGGGCAAGCATTAAATAGATAGTATGCATATGCTTTGTTTCTATTATAATCAGTGTCATTGATTTGCTCAATACTTTCTTCATACAAACTGAGGAATAGTTCTTTTTGAGAAATAAAGAAAACAATGCATCCAAGGAGTATCCCGAAAAGAATGACAGGCTTGTATTTGGAACGTATATGCCAGAACGTATATAGCATGAATAACATTACAGGGAACAGATTACTTCTATTCTCTGCCAAGAAAAATACTGCAAACAAGATTATTATCCGAAATAATATATTAATGGAAAAATTCTCTTTTATCTTTTGCAGATAATAAAACATGGGTATGCAAACATATCCTATACCAGCAATAGCTTTAAGCGAGCTCATATCTCCAGTAGCATAAGCATAGTTTAACTTTTTCTCGCTGATAACAAAAAGGCTGGGATACAAAGGCATCAGTATTTCTACCAGAAGCATCAATATCGCGAAATAATATAGACCTAGTACAATTTCTTCCAGCTTTGGGGAAATCCGGAATAGTGCTACAATGGTCAATAAGAGAATGTTGACACGATAAGTTATAAGAGACTGAAAAAATGACTGGTCATAAAACAGATATGCAGGTATCATTGACAAAAGGATTCCCACGAAAATCCAAATGAGATATTTGTATTTGTGTGATACTGCAAGCCGTTTCCTTCTCTTGAAAAAGAAACATCCTAATATAAGGTATATAAGAATAGTTATTAATTGTATATCTTCTGAGATGTAGCCCAAAGGGGCAATATCCCAGAATTTTACAAATAAAAGTGCTAATAATAAGATGTAAATAGACATTTTATATATCTGAATGTATTAGACAATGAAAGAAATTTTTAGGTGTGCTTATGTTTAGATATTCAAAGTTCTTCTCTCTGTTGACTGTTATATCCTTATAGGTTGAAAAATTCAAAAAATTCGCAATTTTTTCACTATTTAGGTTTTCAATACCAATACCTAACCCATATCCTTTTATGATGTTGCCTAGCAATCCTTCAGCGGGGCCAATGACAGGAACGCCAAACTGGGCTGCATATGAACATACTCCACTGCTTTGTGCTGTGTTGCGGTACGGAATCATTATATAATCAGCAATCCTACAAATCTCGGCAAATAGGCTGTATTCGCAGAATTGGTCAAATACTATAATCTGTACTTTTTCCTTAAGCTGGTTAATCTTGTTGTAAAACTCCTCCTTAATATCCTCAATAACTCTTCCTGCAAATACGAATGTCAAATTTTCCAGTTTGTCTTTGTCCACATTGATTAATGCATCAAGTATCTCAAGTGTTCCCTTCCTCCTTGTAAGACCTCCGAAATGGATGAAGACCTTCTTTGATGAAACAATTCCAAAACTCTCTCTAATTGCCGAAGGGGCTTTTTCGCATTCAATAGGAACATAAGGGTCAGGGATAAAGGAAAACTTCTTTGTCCTGAACTTCTTGTTGTAAAATTCAACAGCTTCTTCTGAGTTTAGCAAACATATTTTTTTGAAACAAGGAAACTTTGCCATGAGCTGGAAATTCGTGTTTGTAAATACCTTGTTTTTTAAGTTCGAATTTGCACAGAACAAAGGCAGATGATAAAGGATACTTGTAATCCTGATTTTCTTCCCCAAGTAAAAAGGCAAGTAGGGCATGAATACCATTATCTCAATCAGAACAAATTCTTTTATGCCTGTTTCATTAGCATATTTCTTTAATAGCCTTGACAACATGCGCGCCTTTTCTAATGCTTTAAGGCTGCGTACATATTTATCGTCCATTTCAAAAAAAGTAAAACTTATGTTGTCCGCTTCGGGCCATGACATCCTTTCTCCAAACCTGTCGAAATTGTTTGGTAGAATAAATGTGTAATTTGTTTTTGCATCCTGTAGGGCATGCATATATATATGGTGCAGATATTCTATATGATGCCCGCCCAAGTAGAAATCAAATACGGCTATATTTTGCTCCTTACTCATATTCTTGACTTAATTTTTTCTACGAATCATGGATTTAAACAACTTGATTAAAAGCTGAAAATAATAGTATCTCCAGAAACATAGGATGCTTACAGAAGTTCCAACGAATATAGATATAAGTAATCTGATTGAAACAGATTCAATTATTCCTAATACGCTAATGGAGATTGTTGCCATGATGATAATAACTAATCTTATCAATATCGGACTGACATCTTTCAGCTGTTGCCCGATTGTATAGTTGATAGGCTTGCCACAATAATATAAATTCATGAACAGTAGAATTATAGAATATAATGAAAGTCCAGAGACAAAAACAATAACGCTGAAATTCATGGTAATGAGCAATATTGCAATCATTATAGTTCTTCTTGCAATCTCTAACATCAGAATAGTCTTTGAATCTCCCTTCACCATAAGAATGTTCTGATTTATGCAATGTAGTGGATACAGTATTCCATTAATACCCATTAACAACAAGTATGTACCTGATATCCTCCAAATTTCATTTCCCATCAAGAATTCGAACAAGTCCTGTGCACATCCCATTAGCAATGACATGATAATCCCGACAAACATAAGGGTGATGCTTATGATTTTTCTATACCCTTCTTTTATGTCTTCGTTATTATTGTTTAGCTTGGCAAGTATCGGGTAAGTTATGGATTGAACAATTTCTGTTGTGGTATGAGCGCCTAAATTCTTAATCCTTTCAGCTTGTGTATAAAAACCTAATTCAGTAGCAGTATACACTCGACCAATGAGAAGAGTATATATGTTGTTGAAAATTGTTCCGATTATTCCAGAAAGCAGTATGTTTTTTGAAAAGTTGAAATAATACTTGAGAGAAGTAATGGAAAAACGTAAAACGGGAATGAAATCAGATGAAATCCATAAAAGTACAGTACGAAACAGGTAGCTTAATAAATTCTGTATTACTAAGGCCCATACATTTCTGTAAGTATAAGCTAAATATATAGCTATAATGCATGATGTCAATGATGATATTAATGATATTATACAAAGTTTCTTGAACTTAATCTCTTTTTGCAACCTTGTGTTCTGTACTATTGACAAGGCATTAAGAGGAAGAACAAGGAAAGTTACTTTGCTGACATCATTAATGATTGGCTGGTTATAAAAATCTGCAATGATTCCGGAAGAATAAAATAGAATAATGTACAGTATAACCGATACTGCAAGATTAAAGTACAATATAGTTGAATAATCGACTCTGGTAACCTCTTTCTCTCTTATTAATGCCTGGCCAAATCCTGAATTTATTATAGTATTTGATAGAATTGTAAAAACAGACATTACGCCGATTGTGCCATAATCACTCGGAGACAAGAAACGTGCCATTACGAATGTACCAATGAACTGAATTCCCATAACAGAGAATTGTTCCAAATACTTCCATAGTGCACTTGATGCTATTTGTTTACTTACGCTCATTATTCTTCTAATAACTTTGCCGTTTTTGCTTCTTCTTCAAGAAACCAACCACTTCCGATATTAACACCTTTTTTGATTACTGTAGCCGGGTTTCCGCTTATTAAGAGATTCTCACCTTCTTTGTCAAATATTCCGCTTACTTTTGAAACACAGGAAATAACGGAGCCGTTAGGTATGCTTGTGCCCTTTCCGATAGTACATCTGTTGCCTATAAAAACATTGTTGCCAATAATTACAGGCTTGTTTCTTGGATAATGTTTATCTTTCTCTATGTTATATAAGAAATGAAAATCGGTATCAAAAATTTGTCCCTCCCACGACATCCTGAAATCATTACCAATCTGAATGTTCTTGTAGCAAATGATTTTGCTGTTAGATCCAACATTTACGCGAGCTCCTAAATCAAGACAGGCTTTTGATTTTATAAATAATTTTACTCCAGGGTGGATTTTTACATTTCCACGAATCTTCAAGGTGCCATTGTTTGTGAAATATGTTGGATTGGAATTTGAATCATATTCCATGATTTTTACAACACCTATAGAAACCATTCCAAGATGAATGGACTCAGGTAATTCAATCTTTCCTGTTTTTCTTATTTTTACATTATAGGATACTATAAAGGGAAACTTGATTGCTTGTTTGAATGGTAACGTTTTAAAATTAAACCATAAGGTCTTTAGCCAGTTTATTTGACAGAAGTAATGCTTTAAGTTATTTATGGCATAAAGTTCGTCATATGACATTTTGTTCTTAAACTTATCTTTCAAAATTCTTATAACTTTCATAGTGCTATTATTATATCAGTTTCCTAACAATAATTTAGATAATGTTTTTCTACCTTCCACATTCTTGGCAAATACATATATAATATACATTTGTAGTAAAGCGAAAATTATAGATGTTAAATCCAGCAACAGTGGCGAAGTAATACTAATATTAGCGAATAAAAATATACGTCTAGTAATTCCATTGATTACTGTTGTCATTGTATAGAATATCAAAGTATATCTTCCATATTTGGAAATCTTTTTTATGACATTTGAATTATCATATCTTTTTGCTAATAGGAATAGTGAAGTTGAACCTAAAATTCCAATAGTAAGCCTTAGAATGAAAGAGTACAAAACGTTTGTGTTTAAATTCATGACATCAAGTGGAGCTAAGTACACAGTGTGTTCAATGCTCCAATAAAATATGTACAAAAATATAAATCCCAATCCAAATGGCAACAAATAATACAAATTCATCTTGTTTATTATATTTTTCAACAGAAATCCATACATTAAGAATGGAAACATAAAATTTGTATGTGAAACTATTGAGAATGGATTTATCAATATGAACAATATACAAACTATTGCGAGTAGAGCATTGTTTTTGATAAAAGATGCGAATACTTTTAAAGTAACTAACGAAAAGAATAGAGCAGAAAGATACCAATATGTATGAAAGGTAGGTTTTTGTAATGTAATGATACAAAATATTCCTAACCATACAAGCAATGGGATAATAAGCCTTTGAAATTTATTTTTGACATATCCGTAGGTTGGTGTTTCTCTTATTTTATCAAAATTAAGAACAAATCCACTTGCAATCATAAATAAAGGCATGTGAATGGATATAAACAAATCGTTTGGAATATATCTTGCCGGAAATACTTGACATGATAGAGCTTGTGCGCAATGTCCTATTGTTACAATAAACATTGCAAACACTTTAATAAAGTCTATATAAGCTAATCTTTTCATAGATGGTATTTTTATATAAGACAAAACAAGTCAGCTCGCATATACATTTTATATATTATAAAAATAAGGTCTTAATCTCCTCAAACACATCGTTTGTTGTTCTAATATTGTTGAATTCTTTTATTGTTAGCCCAATGCAGCAACAATCCTGCCACATGCAAGGCCGTCGCCGTAGGGGTTCACTGCTTTGCTCATGGCATCGTAGTGTGCCTGATCGTCGAGCAGTGCCGATACCTCGGCAACAATCTTGTCATAGTTGGTACCTACGAGTTTCACCGTGCCGGCCTCGAGCGCCTCGGGGCGCTCTGTAGTGTCGCGCATCACAAGCACCGGTTTACCAAGACCAGGTGCCTCCTCCTGAATGCCACCACTGTCGGTAAGTACAATAGTACTCTTCTCCATCAGATACACAAATGACAGGTATTCGAGCGGCTCAATGAAGAACATATTGCCCAAGTTGCTCAAGTCTTCACCGAAAACTTCGTGGATTGGTTTGCGCACATTAGGATTGAGATGCATAGGATATACGAAGTCCACATCGGGGTATTTCTGTGTCAAATCCTTGATGGCAGTACACATGTTGATGAAGCCATCACCGAAGTTCTCGCGACGGTGGCCGGTGATAAGAACAAGTTTCTTGCCATCTGCAAGGCGGTTCACGTCATAGCCTGCCTGTGCAAGCAATGCCTGCAATTCACTATTCAGCGCCTTGTCTTCCTTAATTTTGTCTACAACCCAATAGAGCGCATCAATAACGGTGTTACCTGTTACCGTGATGCTATCCTCGGCAACAGCTTCACGCAAAAGGTTAGCTTTGCTCAATGGCGTGGGGGCAAAATTGTATGTAGCTATGCGGCCGGTTATCTGACGGTTCATCTCCTCGGGCCATGGACTGTATATGTTGTGTGTGCGCAAGCCTGCCTCTACGTGTCCAACCGGAATCTGCATGTAGAATGCAGCAAGGGCTGCCGCAGTACTTGTCGTTGTATCGCCATGAACAAGAACTACATCGGGCTGTGCTTCCTTGAGAACATCGCGCATGCCTGTAAGAACTCGTGCTGTAACATCATAAAGGTCCTGTCCCTGTTTCATGATATTCAAATCGTAATCAGGTGTTATTTCGAACAACTGCAGAACCTGGTCAAGCATCTGACGGTGCTGACCGGTGACGCATACTACAGTCTTGAATGTCTCTGGATATTTCTGATACTCTTTTACCAGCGGAGCCATTTTAATGGCTTCGGGACGGGTTCCGAACACAAGCATTACGGTTTTCATAATTTATTATTTTGTCTATTACTTTATATCACTTTCCAGCATATCGCCGGCAGGGTGGTTGCAATCCAATCCTTACGCCGAACTATTTGCTTACACAAGTTTACAACATCTGCAAACTCTTGCAAATTTAATAATTCTATTATTAATAAACAATTTTTAGCGAAAAAGTTTGAAAAACAGTCCAAAAACAAAAAAAACGTTACTCAGCACCCTACCCTTCAACCTTAACACGCCATCTCGCCAGGCTTGTATACAAGCGATTTGCGATGTTTTGAGATTTACTATTTGTAATTTTTCGTATGCTCGTTTAAAAAGCTCAAACAAACTTGGCTTTAACTCGCTTAATTGAAAAATTCTCCACTGCGCTCGACATGACAAAAACACTTTTATTGCTATATAATCCTAGCCGTGTTAATAAAACTTAAATATTGCACTATTTAGGTTGTATTTTCGGATTTTTGTTCTCTATAATAGTGTATTTGGTCATTTTGCGCATGATGTGGTTTTGCGCCTTGCATGTTCATGAAAAAAAAGGAAATCCCTGCGCTTTTCTCAATGGCGCAGGGATTTGTCGTGTAGCTGGATTTTAATCTGTTTCTTGGGATTCTTCGTTTAGTGTGTTGTGCTGTAAACGAAAGAATTCTTTCTGTTGTTCTATCTCTTTTTTTAGTTCTTCGTTTGTTGGCATATACAGCATGTATTTTGATGCGTACAATCTGTCATTGTCGTGAAGAACTGAGTAACGTGCGATGTCGTTGTCGGTCTCGGAACATAGTACAATTCCTATGGTTGGGTTGTCATCGTCTTTTTTTACTCGTTCATCGTACATCCTTACATACATGTCCATCTGCCCCACATCCTGGTGTGTGACAATGCTTGTTTTTAGGTCTATAAGTACAAAGCATTTGAGGATGTAGTTGTAAAAAACTAAGTCTATAAAATAGTCTCTTTTTTCTGTCCTTATAAGTTTTTGCCGCGCAACAAACGAGAATCCTTTTCCTAGTTCTAGAAGGAATTTTTGGAGGTTACCGATTATAGCTGATTCCAATTCGGATTCCGTGAAATCGCTATTGGGTGATAGACCTATAAATTCGGCAACGGTTGGGTTCTTGATGAATTCGAATTTGTCTTGTTGATATGGTGCTGTAATTTGCTTCATCTCGCTTTCTACAACTTGTTTGTTTTGCGATTGTAGAAGACGATGGTAGTACTGCGAAGCAATATTGCGGTCGAGTGTACGATAGCTCCACATCTGTTCCGATGCTTCTTTTTGATACCATGCGCGTGCTGTGGAATCAGATACTTGCATAAGGCGCTTGTAGTGTGACCATGTCAATATTCGCCACGGTGTAGCGAAAATGTCTGGGAATGTGGCGTAGAATTGTCTGTAGTAATACAATGAGCCTACAGAGAATCCTTTGCCAAACTCTTTTGTCAGTTCGGTTGACAGCTCTTTTAATATCTGCTTGCCATAGTCGGCACGTTCTTTCCCTCCTTGTTCCTCCTTGATAATACGTTGGCCCATTAACCAATAGGCTTCAACCATAGCTGTGTTGATGGCTGAATATGTCTTTTGTCTCGCTTGGTTAATAATGTCCTTTATTTCTGTGATAAATGACACATTGGCTATATGTTTGTTTTATCCTTTTGTCATTTCTGTATATTAGATGCTATTTAAAATCCAATCTTTTTACTTTTCTCTTTTTATTGAATATTGCCGGCAGGGTAATGACAATGCTGATTGCTTTGTCTCCTTTATTTTGAGGTGTATTGGTGCTTTTATGCATATTCGTTTCAAATGTACGAATATTGCTTGTAATTACAAAACAATACAAAAAAACATGAGTTCTGCTTGAAAATTCTCCTACCGTTGAAATGACACGTTATGCGTTGGTTGGTATGAGATTTACTATTTATGATTTTTCGTACGTTCGTTTAAAAAGCTCAAACAAGCTTGGCTTTAACTCGCTTAATTGAAAAATTCTCCACTCTGCTCGACATGACAAAAGTGTGTATTTTAACCATAGCCGTGTTAATAAAACTTAGATATTGCACTATTTATGTTGTATTTTCAGTTTTTTTATTCTCTATATTAGCAAAATGGTCGTTTTTTACATGTGAATGAGGCTTTGTGCTGCAGCATTGCATATTCATAAAAAAGAATCCCTGAACTTTCTTTCAAAAAGCTCAGGGATTTGTCGTATTGTTTTGTTATTGCCACACACTTTTACACCTAAGCTGCTATATTAGCCATTTTTGACTAACAATGTAATTATGTGGCAAAACAGCAACCAGCAGCCACACAAGGCAAACTATTTTTGCAGCGTAGAAATTGAATAATTAATTTAAATTAAAAGATCATGGATTACAAAAAGAGTTTGGTAATGAACCTGCGACGTGACTTTGACACGACTGTAAAAACCAACAACGACATGTATGTCAACAATAAAGAAAAAGCCATAACACCGGCACCTACAATCAAAGAACAGTTGAGCGAGCTAAGCAACCGCATAAACCAGTTGGCATACATCATTGGTGTACCGTATGCGGTGATATTTGAAGGAGAGCTGTCGCTCTACCCTGCCCGCAAAGATGGAGTAAAGAAAATATCGGATAAGGCTGTGTCGTACACCGTGGATCTGAGACCATACCGCAACGACTTTGCTGCCGTGCGATTCGAAGCAAGCGTGCCTTTTGACACAGAGGACCTTATACGTGGCGTGATAGTTGACGATGAGGGCAACATTGAATGTGAATGCGACAACAGATATGAGCTACACAACAGATGGACACGATTGCCTATCACCCCGAAATCGCGCTACCTGATTGCCAGCCTACCGTTGGAGAACGGCAAGCCGGAATGGTTGCCACAGACGGTGGAGTTCATGTCGCAGGGACTTGCAATGGACATGACGGAGATTACAAACGAACTGTTCTGCGATATCTCAAAACTCTCCTCACGCATAAAGGAACTGGAGAAACAGAACAATAACAAGCTGGTGTAACAACATGGAACACCCCCTATAAAAAGAGTTTCAGACGCATTACTACGTCTGAAACCTTCTGCTTTTTTATATATATCACAGCGGTGAGATATACCGTACTTAAAAAATATACAAGCTCCTTAAATGCGCTTACTTGTCATATCAAATCCGCCACTCACTTCTTGTAAATTCCACAGAAGTCAAGAATTATCTTACTATCGTCATATGGTAAGGTCTTGAACTGGTCGTGCGCGGTGAGCATTACAACGATATCCGCCTTGTCAAAAGCCTCCTGATACGGTGTGAGCTTAAACTGCTTATGTTCTTGAACATTAGGCTCTACAATAAGAATATCGGCATTATTGCACATCTGTATAGCCTTGCCAACTATTGTTTTTGCAGGAGACTCGCGAAGATCGTCGATATTTGGCTTGAATGCCAAGCCCATCATTGCAACAACGGGTTTGCGACCATTCTTCAACTCAAACTCGAGCATGGTACTCTTTACCTTCTCGGCACACCAGAAACTTTTGTAGTTGTTGATGTTGCGGGCTGTTGCAATAATCTTGCTCTCTGCAGGGTAATCAGCGGTGATAAAGTAGGGGTCAACAGCTATGCAGTGTCCGCCTACGCCACAGCCGGGCTGCAGGATGTTCACGCGTGGGTGTTTGTTTGCAAGGTTGATTAGCTCCCATACGTTGATGCCTGCCTTGTCACAGATGAGTGAAAGTTCGTTTGCGAAAGCTATCTGTACGTCGCGGCTACTGTTCTCGGTGAGCTTGCACATCTCGGCTGTGCGAGAGTTGGTCTTGTGAAGTTCACCCTTGACAAACTGCGAATAGAATTCGATTGCTTTATCGGTTGATTCGGAAGTGAGACCGCCAATAACGCGGTCGTTGTGTACAAGTTCATAAATTACATTGCCGGGGAGAACACGCTCGGGGCAGTATGCGATGTAAATCTTGTCTTTGAGTTCGGGACGCTCAGTGAAGATGATGTCTGCCATCATCTCGGTTGTGCCTATGGGTGATGTTGATTCAATGACATAAAGGTCGCCATCTTTCAAAAGTGGAAGCACTGCGCGTGTGGCTGCCTCAACATACGATACGTCGGGTTCGTGGTCGCCTTTGAAAGGTGTGGGTACCACCATAAAGTACGCATCGCTCTCCTGCGGAGCTGTATATGCCTTGAACTTGCCTGAAGCGATAACCTCCTGCAACATTTCCTCCATACCGGGTTCAATGATATGTAGCTTACCCTGGTTAGTCACCTCTACTACTTCAGGGTTAATATCAACACCAACAACATCAATCCCGTGCTTTGCAGCTATAATGGCTGTCGGGAGACCAATGTAGCCGAGTCCCATGAAACATGCTTTCATATAATGTTTTTTATTTTATAATTCATATCTATCCTTCATTACCCCAATGCAGCAACAATCCTGCCACATGCAAGGCCGTCGCCGTAGGGGTTCACTGCTTTGCTCATGGCATCGTAGTGTGCCTGATCGTCGAGCAGTGCCGATACTTCGGCTACAATTTTGTCATAGTTGGTGCCTACAAGCTTTACGGTTCCGGCTTCGAGTGCCTCGGGACGTTCGGTGGTGTCGCGCATCACAAGTACCGGTTTACCAAGGCCAGGAGCCTCCTCCTGGATACCACCGCTGTCGGTAAGCACAATAGTACTCTTTTCCATCAGATACACGAATGACAGGTATTCGAGCGGCTCAATGAAGAACATATTGCCCAAGTTGCTCAAGTCTTCACCGAAAACTTCGTGGATTGGTTTGCGCACATTAGGATTGAGATGCATAGGATATACGAAGTCCACATCGGGATATTTCTGCGTCAAATCCTTGATGGCTGTACACATATTTATGAATCCGTCACCGAAGTTCTCGCGACGGTGGCCGGTGATAAGAACAAGCTTCTTACCATCTGCAAGGCGGTTCACGTCATAGCCCGCCTGTGCAAGCAATGCCTGCAATTCACTATTCAGCGCCTTGTCTTCCTTAATTTTGTCTACAACCCAATAGAGCGCATCGATAACGGTGTTACCTGTTACGGTGATGCTTTCCTCGTTGACTGCCTCGCGCAAAAGGTTGGCTTTGCTCAATGGCGTCGGCGCGAAATTGTATACAGCTATGCGGCCTGTAATCTGGCGATTCATCTCCTCGGGCCATGGGCTGTATATATTGTGTGTGCGCAAGCCTGCCTCAACATGACCTACCGGAATCTGCTGGTAGAATGAAGCAAGAGCCGCCGCAGTACTTGTTGTTGTGTCGCCATGTACAAGCACCACATCGGGTTGCGCCTCCTTCAGCACGTCGCGCATGCCTGTAAGAACTCGTGCAGTCACGTCGTAAAGATCCTGTCCCTGTTTCATGATATTCAAATCGTAATCAGGGGTTATTTCGAACAAATGCAGAACCTGATCAAGCATCTGACGATGCTGTCCTGTCACACATACTATTGTCTTGAATGCCTCTGGATATTTTTGGAACTCCTTTACCAGCGGAGCCATCTTAATGGCTTCGGGACGGGTTCCGAACACAAGCATTACTGTCTTCATAATTTATTTATTTAAAGTCTATCAAGCGGACTTTTGCCATTACGGCACATCCGAATATGCAAATTTCTGCAAATTTAATAAATCTATCATTAATAAACAATTTTAAACGAAAAAGTTTGAGAAACATAGTGCTATACCAAAACAAGCCCAATCCAATCACGTTTTTTACGAACAACTACAATGTTAGCCATTCTTGACTAACATTATAACTTGTGGCAAAACAATTCGATGACAAACCTGAAGGAACATAGCAGAAATAAAAAACTTGACAAACAAAAGTACCTTTGAAAAAATTCACTTGTCACGAGATTTTACATCGTCACACTCGCACGGAATAATACGAGCACCATTCTCAAAGATTCCATTCCGGCAACCATCATCAGTTAAATAATATTTAATATAGGTCAAACGTTTTGCACAGTCGGGATTTTTGGCTAATTTTGTATAAAAGTTATATATTAGCATAAATATGCCAGTAATCAAATACAGCAACGTTGACATCAGCATCGACTCGAAGGTCATCCTTGAAGATGTCTCATTCACTCTGAACACAGGTGAGTTTGCCTATATAATAGGCCCTGTAGGATCAGGAAAATCCACCTTGCTGAAAACGCTATACGGCGAAGTGGACATTGCAGACGGCAAGGCTGTCGTTATGGACGAATATGATATGTCAAGGATAGGCAACAGAAAATTACAGAAACTGCGCAGGAACATAGGTATAGTATTCCAAGATTTCCAATTGCTCACCGACCGCAGCATATACGACAACCTTGACTTCGTGTTGCGATGCACGGGATGGAAAGACAAGCAGCAACGCAAAGAGCGCATCCAGGAGGTGCTGGACCTCGTTGGCCTGCCACAGAAGGGATACAAGCGTCCGCACGAACTGTCAGGCGGAGAACAGCAGCGCATAGTCATTGCCAGGGCAATACTAAACCGCCCTACCCTGTTGCTTGCAGACGAGCCTACCGGCAACCTCGACTACGAGACAGGAATGCACATCATGAATCTTCTGCACAGGATAAGCCAGGAGGAGAATATGGCTGTGCTGATGATTACACACAACGAGCAGTGGCTGAAGGAATATCCCGGAACGACATACCGCTGCAAGGATATGAAAATGACTTTAATTGAACAAAACAACAATACAATTTAAAATATGAAAGTACTGAAATTTGGCGGAACATCAGTAGGTTCTGCCGAGCGCATGCAAAACGTGGTACGTCTCATCTCGGACGGAGAACCAAAGATCGTTGTCCTTTCGGCTATGTCGGGAACAACAAATTCACTTATCGAGTTTACAAACTATCTTCGTAACGGCAACGTTAACGGCGCCTGCGAACACTCTACATTCCTGCAGACAAAGTACATGCAGACAATCAAGGACCTCTACAAGAGCGAAGAGGCTATAAAGAGTGCTACAGACAAGGTGAACGAGATTTTCGCTCACTTACGCGACCTGGCGACAAAGCCTCTTTGCGATGACCTTGAAAAGGAGATCGTGGCTCAGGGTGAGATTATCTCGACCAACATGGTGACAATATACATGCGCGAGCTAGGGCTTGACGTTGAATTGCTGAACGCACTAGACTTCATGCGCCTTGCTGTGAACGGCGAGCCTGACATCGCATATATCCGCGAACACCTTCTCCCACTTATAGACATGGAGAAGAGAGGTAAGATATACATCACCCAGGGCTTCATCTGCATGAACCACAAGGGCAGCTACGACAACCTGCAGCGTGGTGGCAGCGACTACACTGCAACACTTATCGGTTCGGCCGTAAATGCTGACGAGGTACAGATTTGGACCGACATTGACGGTGTACACAACAACGACCCACGTATCGTGGAAAACACAAGACCCGTACGTAACCTTCACTTTGAGGAGAGCGCGGAGCTTGCATACTTCGGCGCGAAAATCCTACACCCTACATGCATTCTGCCGGCAAAGCTCACAGGCACACCTGTACGCTTGCTGAACACAATGGACCCGACAGCCGAAGGTACACGAATTGACAATAACCTTACACGTCCGGGTGAAATAAAGGCTATCGCTGCAAAGGACAACATCACAGCTATCAAGATAAAGAGCGGTCGCATGTTGCTTGCATACGGTTTCTTGCGCAAGGTATTCGAGATTTTCGAGAGCTACCACACATCTATCGACATGATCTGTACATCAGAGGTTGGAGTATCTGTTTCTATCGACGACGACAAGAGACTTGATGAAATTGTTGCAGAGTTGCAGAAAATAGGTACTATCACCGTTGACAAGAACATGTGTATCATCTGCGTTGTAGGTGACCTGAACTGGGAGAACACCGGTTTCGAGGCACGTGCAATGGAGGCAATGAAGGATATTCCTGTACGTATGGTATCATACGGTGGCAGCAACTACAACATTTCGTTCCTTGTTCGCGAAGAGGATAAGGTAAGAGCTTTGCGTTCACTCAGTGCATCTATTTTCGAGAACAAATAATCCTGACGATGACAACGATATTCCCTGTTGAAAAATTTTCGGGTATCGAAACACCGTTCTATTACTATGATGTAGAACTGTTGCGCAGAACACTCGACAAAGCATTGGAAGAGGCTGGCAAATACGACGGTTTTCACGTACATTATGCCATAAAAGCAAACTTCAACCCACAGTTGCTCGAGATTATCAAATCATCGGGCATGGGTGCAGACTGCGTGAGTGGCGGTGAGGTACGTGCAGCAATCAACGCAGGCATTGACCCCGGAAAAGTTGTCTTTGCCGGTGTTGGAAAGACCGACAAGGAGATTGCCTACTCGCTTGATGCAGGTATATTCTGTTTCAATGTAGAGTCGGTTCCCGAGGCTGAAGCCATTGAACGTCTTGCTGCCGAGCGCAACGTGAAGGTACAGGTTGCAATAAGAGTAAACCCCAACGTTGGAGCGCACACACATTCGAACATCACAACCGGCCTTGCCGAGAACAAGTTCGGAGTGAACTATGAGCAGCTCGACGAGGTGATAGACATCATTGAGGGTCTGGAACACCTTGAGCTTATCGGTCTGCATTTCCATATAGGTTCACAGATACTTGTAATGGACGATTTCATTGCACTCTGCGGACGCATAAACGAGTTGCAGGAGCTGTTGCACGAGACACGCAACCTTGTGCTGCCACACATAAATGTGGGTGGTGGTCTCGGTATACGATACGATGCACCCGACAAGTATCCTATCCCTGATTTCGAGCTTTACTTCTCGACATACGCGAATAACCTGAAGCTGTTCCCCGGACAGCAGGTGCATTTTGAGCTTGGACGAAGCATTGTCGCACAATGCGGTTCGCTCATAACACGCGCCACATACATCAAGCACGGTACTTGCAAGAAGTTTATCATTGTTGATGCAGGAATGAACGACCTGATACGCCCAGCCATGTACGATGCGTACCACCGAATTGAGAACCTCACATCGGACAAAGCCGACGGACTTTATGACGTTGTCGGCCCTATATGCGAGTCATCGGACGTGTTCTGCAAAGAGCGCAGAATACCTGAAACAGAGCGTGGCGACATATTGGCGATACGCTCTGCAGGAGCATACGGCGAAGCGATGGCATTCGGCTACAACTGCCGTGAGTTACCCAAAGCAGTTCTGTCAACTGAACTTGAATAACAAAAATGTGGTAACGCGATGCGTTACCACATTTTTTCAATGACCTGAACATGATATACCTCAAAAGTTTCGAAATTCCGAAAGACCGTTGGGTTGATGAATATTTCACACGGTCGGGCTATGAAAAGTTGCCCGACAATATGCCTATGGCAAGCAACAATACCCACCTGAATACCTGGTATCCGTGGAACAACTTCTATCTGCGCGGACTGCACAATTTCGAATTTGAGGATATAACAATTCTCTACGGCGGCAACGGCTCGGGAAAGACCACACTGCTGAATGTGATAGCACAGCATCTGCACCTGGAAAGGCTTACACGATACAACAGAAGCAGTTGTTTCGACGATTACATAAAGATATGCAGTTACAAGGCGGCAGACTTGAATGCAGAGCGGTGCATACAGCGCGGAAAGATACTCGTCAGCGACGATGTGTTTGACGCGATGCTGAAAAAAAGAGAGGAGAACGAATACATTGACCAACGCAGGGAGGAACTTGCAAACGAGTATTTCAATATGCCCGACCTGCCACGCGAGAACCTTACCGACCCAAGAGTGTTCAACGAGTACAAAAGGATTCTCGGCGCAAAAAAATCAAGTTGCTCAAGATTCATCAAGGCGCAATTGCAGAGAAACAGCAAGGAGCAGTCGAACGGAGAGACTGCATTCGAGTTTTTCGTTGAGTCAATAATAAACGATTCGCTGATACTGCTCGATGAACCCGAGAACAGCTTGTCGGCAAAATGGCAGATAGAACTGGTAAAATATCTCACAGGAGCAATGCGCGCCTTCCGTTGCCAGTTCATAATAGCCACACACTCACCGTTCTTGTTGTCAATACCGGGCGCAAAGATCTACGACCTCGATTCAAACCCAATAAGAACGGAACAGTGGTATAACCTTGAAAACGTAAGGTACTACTACGAATTGTTCAAGGAAAATATGCACCTGTTTGAATGATAATCACTCGAACTTGATTGCCTTTGTAGGCTCAATCCTTGAAATGAACATAGAAGGCAACAGAAGCATCAACACCGAAAGCACGAATATTCCAATGTTCATCGGCACGAGCAGCCATGTAAACCCAACAGGCACACAGTCCATATAATACATCGAAGGATCCAGCCCCACAATCTGGAGCTGTTGCTGCAACAGGCATAGAACAACCGCTATGACATTACCCCACAGGATTCCTTTGCCTATTATGAAACATGAATAGTAAAGGAACACTCTTGCAATAGAGACATCGCGCGAACCGATGGCTTTCATCACGCCTATAAAATTGCTCTTTTCGAGAATGAGGATAAGCAATCCCGACACAGTTGTAAAGCCGGCGATGAAAAGTACAAGTATGAGTATCAGCCACACAGTCTGGTCAAGCACGCTGAGCCATGCAAAGAGCGAAGGATAAAGCTCATCAATCGTGGGTGCATACAGCGAATCACCATTGCTGTTGTTACGTTCTACAACCTCATTTACACCGGCGCTCACAAAATCGACCATATCATAATCGTTTACAGCAAGTTCCACACCTGTAAACTCATCACTGTCCCAACCGTTCAAACGACGGACAGTATAGACATCGGTAAGTGCCATAATGTCATCAAGTTCCGAGAGATGCGTTTCGTATATGGCATCGACTGTCATACGGCGTGCCTTTATACCGTCCTGCAGAAAATACACATTTACTTTATCGCCTACGTTGACTCTCAATTTCCCGGCAGTACTCCTTGAAAGCGCAACAGCATTCGACGGACGGTCGTTGCTCCACACAGGCAATTTTCCCTCAATAACATTATCCTTTATGAATGAGAGGTCATAGTCACTGCCGACCCCTTTCAAGAGTATGCCTTCGTACTCGTCATTGCCCACAACCATACCGGGTTTGACGGCAAACGGCTGAACATGTTCAACACCGTCAACAGACAACAACTCTTCGAGAAAAGCAGAATCGGCCCTCACCGGTGTTGCGCCGTCGGAGAGTGCTTCGTAGCTCATAACCTGTATGTGCCCGCCAAAGCCTATAACCTTGTCACGGATCTGCTGTTTGAAACCGACAATGATGCATATGGACACGAACATCACCAATGTTCCCACAGCTACTCCCCATTGGGCAATAGCCACGGCCGGACGCGAAATCCTGCGCCCACCCTTTCGCGTGCTATACAATCTTCGTGCAAGAAACAGTTCCAGATTCATGATACAATGTCAGAATTTACGGAAATTCAATTCTACATACTCCGAGCGCAGAATCATCTTCTTCGCACTTAGATGTATGACTTCGAAACGTTCATCCTTAGGGTTATACAAACCTACCTCACGAGGATTTGACGGTACATGAATCATCTGCACATAAAGTGAATCACCGACATGCTGAAAACGTCCTTTTCCATAGCCTGTCGTGGTCATCAGATCGAGTTGCACACTCCAGAAGCGGTCATCCTCCTTTGTATCGGTAATTGTACCGCTCCCGTGCTCCTCAATCTGCAACAATTTCCAGAATCCGTCAAGATCACCGTTCTTGTCTGCCTTTTGGCATGAAGCGAAAAGAGCAACAGCCAGCAATATATATATTGTCTTTTTCACAAGCTTATTACAGATTCTTTACACCGGCTGCAATATTCACAATAGTCATAACCGCCTTTTCCATAACCTGGACAGAAACGAACTCGTAACGGCTGTGGAAGTTGATGCCGCCTGCAAAGAGGTTAGGACATGGCAATCCCATGAACGAAAGCTGCGCTCCGTCGGTACCGCCACGGATAGGTTTAATGACAGGAACAACACCAGCCTGTTCCATAGCACTCTTCGCCAATTCTATGATATGCATCTTTGGCTCCACCTGCTCGCGCATATTGCGGTACTGCTCCTTCAAATCAAGCGACACCACACCTTCGCCATACTTGGCAGTCATCTGCTCAAGGACCTGCTTCATGAAAGCCATACGGCTCTCGAAGATTTCACGACTATGGTCGCGGATGATATATGAAACAGTGGCATGGTCAACACCTCCATTGATGCCCATAAGATGATAGAAGCCTTCGTATCCGCAAGTACTTTCGGGAGACTCCAAAGCCGGAATTGCATCAACGATAGCTGTTGCAACGCGCAATGCATTCAGCATCTTGCCCTTTGCATATCCAGGGTGTACGTTACGTCCCTGAATTGTGAACAAGGCACTGCCTGCATTGAAGTTCTCGAATTCGAGCTCACCCTCGCAACTACCGTCAACGGTATATGCCCAATCACAGCCGAACAATGAAACATTGAAGTTATGTGCACCACGACCAATCTCCTCATCGGGGTTGAATGCTATACGAATCCTGCCGTGTTTGATTTCAGGGTGTGCCTGCAGATATGCCACAGCGGTAACAATCTCGGCAACACCAGCCTTGTCATCAGCACCAAGCAGAGTATGTCCGTCAGTCACAATAACATCGTCGCCTTTATAGTTCTCCACTTCAGGGAAGTCCGATACCTTGAGTACGATGTTATCCTTTTCGTCAAGGACGATATCGCCACCGGCATAATTCTCCACTACGCGAGGTTTTACATCTTTTCCGCTCATATCGGGGCTTGTATCGAGATGGGCAATAAAACCAACAACAGGCAACTCGTTATCGCAGTTCGCAGGAAGCGTTGCGTAAAGGTAACCCTTTTCATCAAGCAGCACATCTTCGAGCCCCATCTCCTTGAGCTGCTGCTCAAGGTAACGCGCAAACACGAACTGACCTTCGGTTGTTGGAACAACTGTAGCGTCGTCACACGACTCTGTATCGAATGTCACATACTTGAGAAAACGCTCAAGCATATATTTTTTCACATTTTCCATATCCTAAATTTTTAATATTAATCATTTTATTATAACCATTGTAGCTCCAAAACCATATTTCTGGAATGATGCATCCTGTGAAATGCAACGTGGGTATTTCTTTCTCAACTCCTGAGCGATGCGGCTACGCAATACACCGTCGCCCTTGCCATGAATGAAAACAATCTTCTTGTTCTTGAATTTGAGGTTTTCATCAAGTGTCTTTCTGACAACATCGAGCTGATAGCTCAATATATCGAAAGCATTCATGCCGGCTGTTGTCTCCAACAACTCCTCGGCATGCAGATCAACCTCAAGGATATCACTACCCTTCGCCAATTTCTGGTGCTGCTGTGGCTTTTGAGGTGCATCACCCTTTTTGTTTTCAAGGATTATCTTCTTTATCTCTTCGGCATCGGCAAAGACCTCTTTTGTAGGTTTGTCATCAACAACAATATCATATATAAGTGCACCCTCGTCAAAGAAAGGATTCTTACCGAACAGATGCAACTTATAGAACTTGACTGTATCGATGCGTCGTTCAACGGTCATTGCCGGCTTCAAGGCAAACGGTTTGTTCTCCTTGAACGGCAACAACTGCACACATACACGTTCCATATCGTTCAATTCCTCACGACCGAATTCCTCCATGAACATTTTGGAGTTAGGTTCAAGCAATCCATTACAACGGGCAGTCCAGCTGCGTCCCGAAGCTGTAAGATAGGTAAAATATATGTAATAGTTACTGTCGTTAATGATATAAGCCTCGAAGCGAGAATTGTTCAATGATTTTTCGTCCATAGGCAAATAAGCCAACACCACATTGAGTTTCTCACCCTCAGGGCGTTCAGCCGGACGGTATGTCACCACAGGAGTGAAATCATCATCGTCGTCATCATTCTTTGCCGGTTGCGGAGTGCTACGTTTGTTCGATTTAGGCTCTTCCTTCTTTGGCGCACTCTTCTTCTGGAAATTGTATTCGTTTGTATCCACTACAACACATTCGCGCACCTGCATAGGAATCTCAAAACCGTCCTTGTCCTCAACAAGAACAATATCCTTTCCACGGAAGCCGGTAACAACACCACCACCGCATTCATATATAAAACGTACTTTGTCGCCTACTTTCATATTACAATATTATGCTAATAGACACAAAGATAATATTAAATCTGCGAGTAAGCGAGCAAAATCAAATTTATTTGAATTTTGGAGCGAGCGAAAGCAGATTCAAAGAAGTTAAATCTGCGAGTAAGCGAGCAAAATCAAATTTATTTGAATTTTGAAGCGAGCAGAAGCAGATTCAAAGAAGTTAAATCTGCGAGTAAGCGAGCAAAATCAAATTTATTTGAATTTTGGAGCGAGCAGAAGCAGATTCAAAGAAGTTAAATCTGCGAGTAAGCGAGCAAAATCAAATTTATTTGAATTTTGAAGCGAGCAGAAGCAGATTCAAAGAAGTTAAATCTGCGAGTAAGCGAGCAAAATC
>JAFZGA010000013.1 GCA_017555585.1 Bacteroidaceae bacterium | reverse complement strand
TATCCTCGGAGAACATAGCGGTAAGGAGTTGTTTTACTATTGATTGCAACCTAAAGTTACAACATTTATCGCTATTCTCCTAATTTTCAACGAGTTAATTTTAATGTAAAATTAATTTCTTATATCGAACTCACGTTATTTTAAGGTTAGTTCTCTGTATCTTCGTTTGGCTCAAAGATATTCATCTCTTCGTTGTATATCTCGCTTCTCATGCCAAGATAGTTCATGACGCTATGGAATACATAGTACTGTTCCACCTCGTCAAAATCTTTCATGCCGGTGTTCTTGTCGTTCTGCCATACAATGAACGGTATCTCGAACTGCTCTTTTGGAGCAATGTTCTTTGGCATGCCGTGCATGAAAAGGTTGTCCTCGCCAAGCGACTCGCCGTGGTCCGATACGAACATCATGCAACAACGGCGGTCGGTAATCTCTTTCAATATTTCTATTACCGAGTGTACGATGTAGTCGGTGTAAAGGATTGTATTGTCGTATGCGTTCAGTAGTTCCAGCTTGTCGGCTGTTGAAATCTCAACCGTTTGACAGACAGGCTTGAATGTTTCAAACTCCGCCGGGTATTTCTGATTATATGTAGGTCCGTGGCTTGTGCTCAGGTGCAATATTATGAGCAGTTTGTTATTGTCGCTTGCATTTATTTCATCTTTCAAACCTGCGAGCAAAAGTCCGTCGTATCTTGCGTCAGCATCAGGGTATTTCTCTGCCAATCCACGGTGGGTTATGTATTTCTCGATGTGCAAAGGCGGTTGTCCCCAGTTGTATGAACGCCAAATGACATCTGCACCGTTACGGTATAAATAGTTTGGCAGAATTTCATACAGTTTTCCAGTCTCTTTATGGTCGAGAATGGCTTTTACAGCGGCAGTTGTATATGTGGCAGCCGAGTTGGCAATATATGTCTTTACGCTGTCTCCTGCAAGCAACGGATTGGTGTCGCGCTCGTAGCCATAAAGCGAAAAGTTCTGTCGTCGTGCCGACTCACCAATGATAAGTACACATACATCCTTGCTGTCGTTGGTGATTGTTGCATCGGGCAAAAGAATTTCCTTCTGGTTGCGTTTCTTAACCTTGTTGTAGTAACGTATTGAATTTACCGTGTATGACCATGGCATCAGCAGGCTACCCAACTGTGTGGAGTTGTTGTCAATCCATAGTGTATTGCGCATATTGGCAAGTACTACAAGGGCGATAATCAACAACGATGTGCCAATGTTCTTCAGGAAACTCTTGAATGTGTTGTAATCGGTTCTTTTTGCAAACAGGTATATACATGGTGGAATACCGAGGAACAGGATGTACAGCACTGCAGAGAGTGAGAAAAATCCTTCAGCTTCAGAGAAACGTGTATTGAATACGTTTCCCATCATCATATCGGTAATAAGCACTTCGTATGTGTTTATGAAGTACAGGCTTATAGCGTCGGCTATAAATGTGAATGCAATGATGAACTTGCCCACTGTACGTCCGAGCCACAACAACAGATAATAGAAGAAATAGTTAACGGCAAGCATAAGTATTGCTACACTTGCAAAAATCAGTACTCCGTTCCATCCGCTTTCAATGTTGTCGAGTACCGCCTTGAATGCCGGTATATGGAATGCGAGAGTTGTGAATATGCTGAGTACAAGGCTTGTGCCTTTTATGCCTTTGGGCTTTCTTAGAAAATCGAGTCTCATTTCTTGATAATTGTTTTATAGAATAGTGCTGCAAGTATTGTAAGCAGTGCAGTCAATGTCAGGTTGAACAATACTGTAAGTATGATATTTACTTTGTGTGTCGCAGGTTTTATGGGGCTGTCCGAAACCCTTGCATCGTAACGTGCAAATGGATTGGAATATATCACTTCGTCGTCAGGGAAATATGCCGTAAAGCGTGCGTAGCTGTCGCCGGGTTGTATGGTATATTCGGCAGATGAACTCTCTTTTTTAAGCAAAAGAGTAGAGTGATTCTGGCCGAAAACCTTAATGCTGTCTGCTGTTACAGAAAGGGAGATGAATATTGTGCTGTCGCATAAACCAATGTTGTCTATGCGTGGTAAGTCAAGGTTTTTATCGGTCTTTATCTCCCAATCGCCATTGCCGTAGTCGGGTATTCGCATAGAGTAGTAGCAACCGTCAAGTAAACATCTTTTTATATCCTCGTATGTTGCCGACGGAGTGCATAAGAAGTTGCACCTGCGTGCTATTTTTGTAGTTCTGTCGGGGTAGTGCAGGTCGTCGTTAGCAAGCCCGAAGCTATAATGCCCTGCACTCAAAGCCCAATCCCAAAACTCATTCTCAGTACTTTTTCCACAGTCGAGCTCCATTATATCATATCCGCATATTTTTTCCATGTGGCTTTTTGAAGTGCCTGTGGTGCGCAACGGGTGGTTGTATTGTATAATGTCACTCTCCTTGCTAAGCAACCATAGCTGGAACTGTTTCTGCGAAGCAAACAGAGGTAACAGATGGTCGAAACGGTTTACGTCCTTGCTGCCGAATACCAATTTGTGATATTTGAAAAGATTGTAACCATGCTCATATACATTAACCTGCAAGGTGCTGTCGAAGGGGTGTGCCGTCAGCTCGTTGTGATTGGAAAATGTCACAATGTCATATCCTAACTTGTCAAGGAATCCGTAAACCTCGGCAGGCCAATATTCGCATTCGTTAAAAATGCCCTTTACACGGGTATGCACATGGAAATTAGCCTTTTTCCAACAGTGCACTGTATCAATATTCCTGTATGGGTTGAATATGTCCGGGCCACTGAATGGTTTTGGCTCGTCAAAGTCATATATAAAGCTTACACTTGTAGCCACAATAGCCATAAAAGCAATCAACAAGATTGCAATAATGGTTCTCAGTAATGCGTTGAGTGTTGTTCTGATAATCTTCATATATTATACTTTGTTACAAAAATACTCCTTATTTTCTTAAAAATAAAAAAAGATATGATAAAGAAACTGAAAAAGCAAAAGCAAGGCTGAAACGTGTTTCAGCCTTGCTTTTTTGGATATGTATAATTTTACTTAACTTCCTCGAACTCTGCGTCCTGAACGTCGCTGTTGTCCTGCTGGTTGTTGCTCTGCTGACCGCCTTGTGCGCTCTGTGCGCCTTGAGCTCCGCTCTGTGCGTACATCTCGGCACTGGCTGCCTGCCATGCGTTGTTGAGCTCGGCTGTTGCAGCGTCGATGCCTGCGAGGTCCTGAGCCTTGTGTGCCTCTTCGAGCTTCTGTACAGCTGCTTCGATAGGAGCTTTCTTGTCTGCAGGAATCTTGTCGCCGAGTTCGTTCAACTGGTTCTTTGTCTGGAACACCATTGAGTCTGCCTGATTGAGCTTGTCAATCTTCTCGCGCTCTTTCTTGTCTGCATCGGCATTTGCCTCTGCCTCCTGTTTCATGCGCTCGATTTCCTCCTTGCTTAAGCCTGATGAAGCCTCGATGCGGATTGCCTGCTCCTTGCCTGTTGCCTTGTCCTTTGCCGATACCTTGAGGATACCATTAGCATCGATGTCGAATGTTACCTCAATCTGTGGAATACCGCGGCGTGCAGGAGCTATACCTGTCAGGTTGAACTGACCGATAGACTTGTTCTGGTTTGCCATTGGACGCTCGCCCTGAAGAACGTGGATTGTAACCTCTGTCTGGTTGTCGGCAGCGGTAGAGAATGTCTCACTCTTCTTGCAAGGGATTGTTGTGTTTGCATCGATAAGCTTTGTCATAACGCCACCGAGTGTCTCGATACCCATTGAAAGTGGAGTTACGTCAAGCAATACGATGTCACCAACACCGCCTTCCTTGTTGAGGATAGCACCCTGGATTGCTGCACCTACAGCAACAACCTCGTCTGGGTTAACGCCCTTTGAAGGAGCCTTGCCGAAGAAATCCTCAACAACCTTCTGGACTGCAGGGATACGTGTTGAACCACCTACGAGGATTACCTCGTCAATGTCAGCGTTGCTCAAGCCTGCATCGCTCATAGCCTTCTTGCAAGGCTCAAGACAAGCCTGGATAAGGTTGTGTGCCAATGACTCGAACTTAGCGCGTGTCAATGTCTTTACCAAGTGCTTTGGCATGCCGTTTACGGCTGTGATATAAGGAAGGTTGATCTCGGTTGATGTTGTTGATGACAACTCAATCTTTGCCTTCTCGGCAGCCTCTTTCAGACGTTGCAATGCCATTGGGTCTGCCTTAAGGTCTGCACCCTCTTCTGACTTGAATTCGTTTGCAAGCCAGTCGATGATTACCTGGTCGAAGTCGTCACCGCCAAGGTGTGTGTCACCGTTTGTTGAAAGAACCTCGAATACGCCACCGCCGAACTCAAGGATTGAAATATCGAATGTACCGCCACCAAGGTCGAATACAGCAATCTTCATATCCTTGTTTGCCTTGTCGACACCGTATGCAAGAGCAGCTGCAGTAGGCTCGTTTACGATACGCTTAACCTCAAGACCTGCAATCTGGCCAGCCTCTTTTGTTGCCTGGCGCTGTGAGTCGCTGAAATATGCAGGAACTGTGATTACAGCCTCTGTTACCTCCTGGCCAAGATACTCCTCTGCGGTCTTCTTCATCTTCTGAAGAATCATTGCTGAAATCTCCTGTGGAGTGTAAAGGCGACCGTCGATGTCAACACGTGGCATGTTGTTCTCGTCAACAACCTTGTAAGGTACGCGAGAAATCTCCTTGCTCACCTGTGCCCAATTCTCACCCATGAAACGTTTGATAGAGAAAATTGTGCGTTGTGGGTTTGTTACAGCCTGACGCTTTGCAGGGTCACCGATCTTGCGCTCACCGTTGTTGTCGAATGCAACAATAGAAGGTGTTGTGCGCTTACCCTCGCTGTTTGTGATTACTACGGGCTCGTTGCCCTCGAAAACTGATACACATGAGTTGGTTGTACCCAAGTCAATACCAATGATTTTTCCCATAATTCTATTATTTTTTATTTATGTTATTATTCAACTTTATCAGTGGCGTGTTTGTTCGCCTGCACCGATTATGGTGCAAAGTGCGTGCCAAAGGATTTTCTTTATATAAATCTGCCAGCAAACGGCTTTTTATGTCATTTTTGTGCAAAGTGTGACAAAAAGTCTGTCAAAATGTCTTATGCTGTAGCTCATGACTTAAAATGGTTGTATCTATCTTAAAATGTTAACAATTAATTTGTATTTCCTTGCTTTTGTGCTATCTTTGCGTATTATATGCAAATTGCGTTTATTGCGCTTGTTGCATTTTGTTTGGTATAAAATTAAATTAGATATTTATCAACTTTTTAATCGTTCAGTAAAATGGGAAAAGTTCTGATTATAGGAGCCGGAGGCGTGGCTACTGTTGCGGCACATAAGGTGTGCCAGAATGTGGAAGTGTTTACCGAAATAATGATTGCCAGCCGTACAAAAAAGAAATGCGATGCGCTGGCTGAGGTGCTTAATAAAAAGTACGGAACAAACGTGCAGACAGCACAGGTGGATGCGGACAGCGTGGAACAGCTTGTGGAACTTCTTGGCTCATACAAACCCGATATCGTTATGAACCTGGCCTTGCCTTATCAGGACCTCACTATCATGGAGGCTTGTCTGCAGACAGGTTGCAACTATCTGGATACCGCCAACTATGAACCAAAGGATGAGGCTCACTTTGAATACAGTTGGCAGTGGGCTTATCGCGAACGCTTCGAGAAGGCCGGTCTTTGCGCCATTCTGGGTTGCGGATTCGACCCGGGCGTGACAAGCGTGTTTACCGCTTATGCTGCAAAGCATTACTTCGACGAGATTCACTATCTTGATATTGTCGATTGCAATGCCGGAAACCATCATAAAGCATTCGCTACCAACTTCAATCCCGAAATCAATATCCGTGAAATCACTCAGAAGGGACTTTACTACGAGAATGGAAAATATATTGAGACTGAACCCATGGAGATTCATCAGCCATTGAACTATCCCAATATCGGTCCACGCGAAAGCTACCTTTTGCATCACGAAGAGATTGAAAGTCTTGTAATCAACTTCCCGACCATAAAGCGTGCACGTTTTTGGATGACCTTCGGTCAGCAGTATCTTACCTATTTGGATGTGATTCAGAATATAGGCATGAGCCGCATTGACGAGGTGGAGTATAAGGCACCCAAGGCCGACGGCACTGGCGAAGAGGTGGTAAAGATTGTTCCTCTGCAGTTCCTCAAGGCAGTACTTCCTAACCCACAGGATTTGGGCGAGAACTACGAGGGTGAGACATCTATCGGTTGCCGCATCCGTGGTATCAAGGATGGCAAGGAGCATACATACTATGTATACAATAACTGTAGCCACGAGGCTGCATACAAGGAGACCGGCATGCAGGGCGTAAGCTACACAACAGGTGTTCCTGCAATGATTGGTGCAATGATGTTCCTGAAGGGCATCTGGAGCAAGCCCGGTGTATGGAACGTAGAGCAGTTCGATCCGGATCCATTCATGGAGCAGCTTAACGAGAAGGGATTGCCTTGGCACGAGGAGTTTGACAAAGACTTGGAACTCTAATATACAAATGTAGGGGCGGGTAAACTCCGCCCTTCTAAAACCAAAAGAAATAAATGGCAAAAAAAGAAGAATTGGAAAACATCGCCGGCAGTGAAAAGTTGCGTGCTTTGCAGGCGGCGATGGATAAGATAGAAAAGAGCTTCGGTAAAGGCTCTATCATGAAACTCGGTGACGACAACTTCGAAGATGTCGATGTCATTCCAACCGGCTCGGTAGGTTTGAATGCGGCACTTGGTGTTGGCGGTTATCCACGTGGTCGTATAATCGAAATTTATGGTCCTGAATCATCTGGTAAGACAACATTGGCTATACATGCAATCGCTGAGGCCCAGAAGATGGGCGGTATTGCAGCAATTATTGATGCTGAACATGCTTTTGATCGTTTTTATGCACAGAAACTAGGTGTAGATATCGATAATTTGCTTATCTCACAGCCTGACTGTGGTGAGCAAGCTTTGGAGATTGCCGAGCAACTTATCCGTTCATCGGCTATCGATATCATTGTAATCGACTCTGTTGCGGCATTGACACCAAAGGCTGAAATCGAAGGCGAAATGGGTGACAACAAGGTGGGTTTGCAGGCGCGCCTTATGTCGCAGGCCTTGCGTAAGCTTACATCGGCTATCAGTAAGACAAAGACCACCTGTATTTTCATCAACCAGTTGCGTGAGAAAATCGGTGTTATGTTCGGTAACCCAGAGACAACAACCGGTGGTAACGCATTGAAATTCTATGCGTCGGTACGTTTGGATATCCGTCGTGTAAGCCAGTTGAAGGATGGTGAGGATGCTATCGGTAATCAGGTTCGTGTAAAGGTTGTAAAGAATAAGGTTGCACCTCCTTTCCGCAAGGCTGAATTCGATATTATGTTCGGAGAAGGCATTTCTCGTATCGGTGAAATTGTAGACCTTGGTGTACAGTATGGCATTATCAAGAAGAGCGGTTCGTTCTTTAGCTACAACGAAACCAAACTGGCGCAGGGACGTGATCGTACAAAGGCACTTATTGCAGATAATCCGGAGCTTGCCGAGGAATTGGAAGCAAAAATTTCTGATGCTATAAAAGGTAACGTCGAAGAGGTAGCCGAATAAACCGTAAAGGAGAGATTTACCGTATTTAAATGAATATATCTTAAACTTTAATTAATATACTATGAAGAAATCTATTTTGTTTGCAGCTATGGCTTTTGTAGGCCTTGGCGCGTTTGCACAGGAGGCTCCTGCACTTAAATTCGAGGTTGTAAAGGAGAATCCAATCACAAGCATAAAGAACCAGAACCAGGCAGGTACATGCTGGTGCTATTCTTCTTTGGCTTTCATTGAGTCTGAGTTGTTGCGCATGGGTAAAGGTGAGTTCGATTTTTCAGAAATGTATATCGTACACAACACCTATCTTGACCGTGCAGACAAGGCTGTACGCACACATGGCGACATCTCTTTCTCACAGGGTGGTTCTTTCTATGATGTAATCTACGGTATGGACAAGTTCGGTCTTGTTCCTGAGGCTGAGATGCGTCCGGGTGTAATGTATGGCAAGGAGTTGAGCAACCACAACGAACTCTCAGCAGTGAGCGATGCTGTTGTTGCTGCTATAGCAAAGGGTAAGCACCGCAGTTTGCAGGTAAGTCCTGACGGCCAGCCACTTTGGAAAAAGGCTATTGAAGCTGTTCATGACATCTATCTTGGCGAGCGTCCTGAGAAGTTTACATACAATGGCAAGGAATATACTCCAAAGTCTTTCTATGAGTCATTGGGCTTGAATGCTGAGGATTATATCTCTTTGACATCTTATACACATCATCCTTTCTATAAGCCATTCGTTCTTGAGATTCAGGACAACTGGCGTTGGGCACAGTCATACAACCTTCCTATCGATGAGTTGATGCAGGTGTTCGACAATGCTATCATGGAGGGTTACACTATTGCTTGGGGTAGCGACGTAAGCGAGAAGGGATTTACACGTGAAGGAACAGCTCTTCTTCCAGACGATGCTAAGGGCGCAGACCTTCAGGGCTCGGATATGGCTAAGTGGCTCAAATTGAGCGAGGAGGAGAAGAAGAATACTCCAAAGCCTACAAACGAGAAATGGTGTACACAGGAAGAGCGTCAGATTGCATACGATAACTGGGAAACAACTGATGACCACGGTATGCAGATCTACGGTATCGCAAAGGACCAGAACGGTAAGGAGTATTATATGGTTAAGAACTCTTGGGGTGCAGCAGGAACTTACAACGGTATCTGGTATGCATCAAAGGCATTCACACGTTATAAGACAATGAACATTGTTGTTCATAAGAATGCAATTCCAAAAGATATCCGCAAGAAACTTGGTATCAAGTAATTTACGATAAACAATAGGACTGCATTTTACGGTGCGGTCCTATTTTCTTATTAAAAGCAGGCAACTATGAAAAAAAAGTTTATAACATTTCTTTTGCTATTGTTTGTCATTGCCGGTGCAACAGCACAAAGCAGTGTGGACAGTGTGGCTTTGAGAGCTATGCAGGTTGGACGTGTGATGCAGCAGGAACGTGTCTATCTGCATTTTGACAATACTGCATACTACCTTGGTGAAACAATGTGGTTCAAGGCCTATGTCTCGTTCGGCGCAGACAATCGTCCAGGCACGCTGAGCAAGGTACTTTATGTGGAGCTTGTTGCTCCCGAAGGTTACGTAGTCGAAACGAAAAAATATAAACTTGATGATAATGGTTGCTGTAATGGAGAGTTTGAATTGACACCTCTCCTCTTGTCTGGCTACTATGAGATCCGTGCATATACACGCTATATGCTTAATTGGGATAAAGAGGCTATATTCAGTAGGGTATTCCCTATATTCGACAAGGTTAATGCCGATAATTGGGAGTTTAGGAATATGCTGGACAGACAGCGCTCCTTTTTACAGAACGGTAAGTGGGTGAGCCATGAATTGCCTGATGTTACACTTGATTTTTATCCCGAGAGTGGTCATCTTGTGGATGGTCTGCAGAGTCGTGTCGCATTTGAACTGCGTGAACATGACGGCTTGTTCAGCGAAGAGAAAATAAGAATATACAAGGACGGCGAATTTCTTACAGAAGCAACTCCCTCACATTTGGGAAAAGGACTCTTTGAGATTACGCCGGAGGCAGATGCGAAATATCATGCAGAGGTTGTAGTAAAGAATAAAAAAGGAAAAGACAAGAAATATACCTTTGATCTGCCTGAAGTTTCGGAAAATGGTGCAGTAATGCGTGTTCAGGAACTTGCTGACAGTATTATGGTCGAAATAAGGAACAACAGTTCTGTTTATGATGAATACGGTTTCGTGGTGCTTCATCGTGGAACAATGGGCTTTTATCAGAAGCTGGATGGAAAAATAGCCGTCGATACCGTTCTGCTTGCAAAAAATGATCTGCCGGAAGGTGTCAACCGTGTAGTGCTTTTTGTTGATGAATATACCCCTCTTGCCGAACGTCAGTTCTTTGTAATGCACGACAGTCTGCAGAACAAGGGTAGTGAAACAGTCAAGTTGAATGTCTTGGCAAATAATTATCATGTACATAATCTTCAGCCCTCTCCCGGTGAGAAGGTTACACTCAAAGTGGTGCGCGAAGATGGCAAGCCACTCAATCGTAATACTGCACTTTCACTTTCGGTAAGTGACGCACAGGGAAAACAGACAACCTCGTACAATCACAATATATACACATATATGTTGCTGGGTTCTGAACTTAAGGGATACCTGCCTGACGCAATGCAGTATTTCGATCCGGGCAACATGCATCGCAAGGAGCAACTCGATCTTGTCATGCTGACTCATGGCTGGACATCATATAGCTGGCAGAATCTGGCACGTAGGAAAATCGAGAAATTTCAGCCGATAGAACGCGGTATTACCCTGAAAGGAACATTCCTGCAGAAACGAATTGGCAGGAAATTCGGTCATATAGGTGAATCGTTACTTACACCTCAGGCAAATAATCTGATACGTCTTGATATTGCCACTGATGGAAAAAAGGGTGTCATGAGTACCTTTCGTACCGACAGCGTCGGGGAATTTGTTTTGGAACTTGACGATTTCTTTGGAAAACGTATAGCTTCCCTTAAACCGCAGACTGTCTTCAAGCATAGCCACAATATCTCGTATCTCTTTGCTCTTGACCGTTATTTTTCACCGGGCTTCCGACTGTACGACTATTGGGAACGTCATGTGGGAAATATAATGAGCAAGTCCCAAACAGACAGTCTCATAAGGCTTAATCCTTTTGAGTTCATGTTGTCGTCTGTTGAGGTCGTAGGTAAACGCAAGAAGGAGATTAACGGCCGTCCGCCACACAGCGAAATGCGCTTGAACTATCTTGATGAGTGGGAGTATGCCCAAGATATCACCTATCTCAATTTCATTGACAGGAATCATGATGCATTGTACGATGCCATATTAAATGACGTATCCAATAACGGAGAAATAGAAGATGTTAAAATTGCAGATGACGGTCGTGCTACAAAAGAGGCACGAAAGACAGTTGTCAACGGCAGACAATATGACAGGGTTGCGTATGAAACGGACAATACCATCTTTCTTCATAAAGACAATTCGGAACTGAACAAATATGTGGGCGATATCCGCTATTCCGGCGGTGATGACGACGGATACAGTACATTCCCAGTGGATCATGACTATGACAATACCCTTACTGCGGCTGATGTTGTAAAAAGTGCAATCATACGTCATGGCTATCATTGGGCATATTGGATACAGCTTATGGTCGTTGACAGTGCCTACAGTTCGCATGAAGTTCCTAAGGTAGATATGGCATATCTGCGCGGTGTACCCGATGTGGAAAAAATGACAAATTTCAAAGAAATTGTAATACGTAGCGACGAGAAAACGCGTGAGATGTTCGAGAACAGGGACAATTACTGGAAACCGCTTACATTCATGATGGACAATAAGATTCCGGTACAGAAATTCTATAAAGGCTTCTTGTCGCATCTGTATGTAGCTCCAAGCGATGATATGGAGGATTGCCCGAATGTGTATGCATTTGAAAATACCATAACCAGCGGATTCGGTATCTATTATCCGATAAATCCCAATTATGTTGCATGTATGATTCCATATACAGCCGAAGAGCGCGAGAATACTTACGTTCCCGACTATGCGGCAACAGGTAGCCCGTTGCGTTACACCTCTGTTCAGGGATATAGTGAAAGCAAACAGTTCTATTCGCCCGATTACAGCAAGATGACACCCAGGAGCGATGATTATCGCCGCACATTGTTGTGGGTGCCTCAAGTCAATGTCAACGATAAGGGTGAGGCTATAATAGAATTCTATAACAGTAGTGTATGTAAGGAATTGAATGTTTCGGTTGAGGGACGTAGCGGTATAGCTCTTTTCAGCAACAGTGATATCATGACTACACGTGAATCGGAAAAACCTGAAGTTGTCGAAGAGGAAAAGAGGGTGGTGCAGTCCGAGCCGTTGCTTTTGGAAGAGAGTATGGATTCCGTGTTAATGGCGCAGTGTGCCCATGAACATGAAAAGGGAATTATATACTACAATCAGAAGCGCTATAAGGATGCCATTATCATTTTTGCAGAGCTTGTACAGTATAAGTATGCACCTGCACTATATTATATAGGAAGGTGTTATCGTGATGGAACCGGTCTTGCAAAGAATGACAAGCTCTCAGTCTCTTTCTTGTTGGAAGCGGCAAAACGTAATGAGCCAAGAGCACAGTATGAACTTGCTATGGCCATTTTTGATGGTGATATGGTCGAACATGACGAAAAAATGGCTTTACAATGGTTGGAATATGCTGTTGCATGCGAAGAGCCTCGTGCCATGTATGAGATGGCACGCCGTTGTCTGGAAGGAGATGGCGTGGAGCAGAACTCAGTTTTGGGCCGTACGTTGTTGGAGAAATCGGCTATGCGTGATGTTCCTGAAGCTATGTACCAGTATGGCTTGCTTCTTCTTGAGGAGGGTGGCAATGGTATCAGGTTTATTAATAATGCGGCAGACCGGTATCATGTAGAGGCTATGTTCTATATGTTGGACAGTGCCGAGAAATCCGGAAATTATAACGAGGCATTCAGGTTCGCTAAGCGACTCTCTATGGCTGGATACCACGAAGGTACAAAACGTCTTGCCGATTATTTCTGGAACGGCAAAGGTGTAAAACGTGATAAGAGAACTGCAAAAGACCTTTACCGTGAAGCGGCTACAGCCGGCAATAAAGAGGCTGCAGAGATTTTGAAGACCCTATAGGAAGGGGTATTGCAGGAACAAGCTAAAAAAAATTATAAGCACAGAGTCTCTGTGCTTATTTTCTTAAATCTTCTTCGCTGTCTTTGTCGGCAATTCTTTTTTTAGCCAAGTCAAAGCAATTCTCTGCAAGGTTTTTTGTGGCTTCATACTTTTCTCGTATTACAGCCGGGGGGTCACATGAGCGTTGGCTTTCGACAAATGATAACTGCGAATATCTTTTAGTAAGTTCTTTAATGGCATTTATTTCCTCGATATATTCAGCCTTGCAGTATCTGTCAGCAGCCATCTCGTACAGCAGTATGCGGCGCTCTATGAAGTTATAGGTGTATCCTAAGAAAAGTTTGTCAGCTTTTGAATAGTACTCCTTACGCATGGTTTCTACGCTGTCGATCATAGCCTCGTAATTATCGGCATATTCCTCTTTCAGCTCTTCCCTTTCTTCTTCGCTATTCTTTGCTATGATATGTGATATCTGTATTTCTGTATTCAGAACCTCGTTCATCAGCTCTGTGAAATTTTCAGTATCTTCCAACTCCTTTGCTGCATCCTTGTATACATCAAGCTGCTTCTCGAATATGTCGCTACATGATGTCATCAACAAGAGTGAACTCATCAATAATGGTACAATATTTTTCATAATATGGATTTTGGGCGAAGATAAGCTATTTTGGGCGTATTGCAAAATATAATCGCAATGGGTTGTGCCCATCGCGATTATATTAATGTTGTGGTTCTATTACTTCACCAGCACCTTGTTGCCATTTACAATGTATATGCCAGGCTGTGTGATCTTTTCGATCTTGCGGCCTTGCAAGTCGTATATAGTGTTCTTTTTCTCTATAGCGATATTTTCTATAGCTGTTTCAATGGCAACCTCTTCAATGCGGAAAGCCGAAGTGAAGTTTTCGTTGTAGAATGCATCATTTGCGCCGTCAAATGACAATGCTGAATGTTTGACAACGATTGGTCCGTATGCATCAGTGTTCTTGCCATTGTCGTAACCTCTATAACCATCCATTCTTACAAGACCAAAGAGTGCCTCATTTGTTGCTGATACGCTGCCTCCTGAAAGAATCTTGTTTACATTGAACTTTGTAACCTTGCTTGATGTCGCTTCAAGACCGGTGATGCTTTCATAATCCAACCAGCTCTTGCCACCGATTGTTGGATATGCAAGGTAGTATGCGTTGTCATTTGTCTTGAACTGGAACTTGTATTCCTCATCGGCATTGTATTCGCAAACGAGTTGCCCCTCCGCAGGAATATCACTGTTACGTGTTGCAACAGCCAATGTTCCGTTATTATTGTAGATATAGTATTCATTTGTGCCATAAACGGCTGTAAATGTATAGGTCTTTCCTGTTTCTGGAACAACGATGTCTGCTGATGCTATGTAGTTCTCCATAGCAACTTCAAGCTTTGCTCCGTTTGAAGCTGTAGGATCAGCCTCTGCAACATCTATCGCAGCCTGCAATGTAGCGCGTGGAGTTTCTGCAGGATATCCTATGCCGACCTTTTTTAATAGCTCTTTTGCCTCTGCAATAGTCTCGATTGTTGCCTCGCTTGGACCTTCCGGGCCAATCTCCGGTGTCTCGCCTTTGCCGATTGAATAGGCTTTATTTGTAATCTGCTCAAGTGTATAGTTCTTGTATACGATTGTATAGTCTGCTCCGTATGTGCTCTCTTCGTACAGGAACGCAATTGTAGAATCCTGCTGGAAGCACATTGTTGAGTATGCCGAGCCAAGGTATGATGACTGATGACGTCCGTCCCAATCCTTTGCGAAGTTTGCAGGAGTGTTGTAGTCGCTCTCGCTTGCAAGTTCCTTATAATAGATACCTACATTGCTACGTCCGCTACCGAATGGAACTGACTGCAGGGCAATCCATACATTTGCACCATCTTCGTTGCGCACGGCTGGGAAAATAAGTATCTCACCGTTTGTAGAGTTGCCCAGTGCCACTACACCGTTGTTGTTGCTGTTTGATGTGGCGCGTGTGCCCCAAGAACCTGTTGCACTCTCCATGTCTGTAAATGTGAAGATGTTGAAGTCGCGTCCACCGCTGATACGTGAACTGATTACAACGTTACCGTTTGGCAACTCCTCAACCTTAGGCTCGTCGCCACCGCTTGGGATTGGAGCATTGTTTACACCGCCAAGAACGTTCCAGCTACCACCGAAGTCGTCGCTGTACAATACAAAGTTTGTGTATGTCGCATTCTTGTTCTTCAAAAGAACTGCACAATAGAGACGGTAGTAGTCGTTTATCTTTACATAACGGCTCTGGTGAATCTTTCCTGAACCTACGAACATTGCCATAACAGGACCTTGTGAACTGTTGTCCCACATTGAATAAATTGCATCTGCAATGTCTACAGGCTCGCTCCATGTTGCACCGTTGTCTTCGCTGTAGAAGCGTGCAATGTTCTGGTGATTGTTGCGTGTGCCGTTCTGGAACGAAACATTACCTGCACAACTGAGCACAAGTACTCGGTTACTTTCACGGTCGGCAACGATGGCTGGGTCACCGAAACCTACGTGCATGAAGTCAGGAGAACTTGCGCCCTTTCCTTCAACGATAGAGAAGCGGCTTCCCCAACTTGCTCCATTGGTCTTGCTTATACGTGCATGCAAGTCGATACGTCCATTGTTTACGACGCCGATATCTGAACCACTATGACGGTAGTCGGCAACAGCGATCAGGTCGCCGTTCTTGGCCATAGCAATGGCTGGAATACGATAAGGTATGCCACCTCTGTTTGTAACGAAAATGTCCTGTGCAGCCTCTACCGGGTCGGAACTACGTATGATTGTTGCATGGAAATTTGATGTATTTGCAAACATATTGCTGCTTGATGTGACAGTGAAAGAGAGTGTTGTCTCCTCTTCCTTGCCTGTGACAGATACATTCTTTGCTGTTGAAGAGTTGGCAGTTACGCCAGTTGCATCGGCTGGAGTTACTGTAACATCATTTGTACCAGAACTTACGAAGTCGAAGCGGTATTCTGCGATATAATATCCTTCTTCGGCAGAAATGTTGTATGTCGAAGAATAAACACCGTTTACAGCTGCTTCTGCCAAGCATGTGAACAACTGTATGTCGTTGCCGTTGTAGTATGCCATATTGTTCTTGCCTTCGCTCTGTGCAAGGGTTACTTTTGGTGTAGCTGTCGATTCCCATGAAGAAGCCCATGTACCCGCTGGATTCGCTGTAGTCCAGTTGCCTGTGAGCTTGTTGATTGCAACCTCACCTTGAGCAAATCGTACATTTACGGTTGATCCTGCGTCTGCGCCACCGTTCCAGAATGCGAGTATATTGTCGCGGTTATTCACTTTGTTCATCGGATAACCCTTTTCATACATATAGTAGTATGTGTTGCCTTCGCCGAGATCGCTGGATGTCTGGAACAACCACAAATCGGTGTATCCGGCAGGAATTGCCGCGGCATCAACAAGGACTGGATATGATGCAGAACCGGTTGTTCCGTTCATTGTGGTAGGTGCTGCAAGAACCTTGCCTGTACCGGCCTGTTTGTTGTAGAGTCTGTAACCGTTAGTGTCGTCACCTGTAAAAGCCCATAGCTGTGCTTCATTGCCGGCGTCTGATTTTACCTCGTCAAGAGCAATGTATGTTGCGCCATTGTTGTTGTCGATGACATATCCGTTTGCGCCAATTTGCAATGTGTACCATGTTGTACCTTGTGCGAATGCGTTGTTCTCAATAGTTGTGGTGTTGAAAATACGTGTTACGGCACCTTCCTGCTTTTCGGCAACCTCAAGGGTAACGTCAATTATGTGACCACCGTTTGCCATGAAGTCACCGAACTTTCCGTCATTGTCACCGTTAGGGTCGATGTTGCACCAGTCGAGCTTGATACGCATACGGTATGTGCCCAATTCCTGTGGAACATTGAACGATGGCAGGTTTACGTTACTACGGCTGTTACCGTTGATTACAGTACCGACGCTGTTCCAACCGCTTTCATCGCTGCTGCTGTTATTGTTGTAGAAAGAGTAACTTACAAGGTCTCCTGTCGGAGTGTAGCGGTCGTCAGCGATATCTGCTGTAAATCCGTTCTTGTCTGCATCGATGTATACGAATGAGTTCATCCATTCGCCAGTAACGCTCACTGATAGTGTAATTGTTTCACCTGCACCGGCCTTCATTGTAACAGAACCGCTCTTGTCGACATAACACTCTGTCTTTTCAGTGCTGGTAAGTGTCAATGAGTTTGCAGAGTGATTTGAGTAAGATGCACTTTGCAGGTTTACTGTGTTGATTCCGCGGTTTGTGTTTGTTTTTGTACCGGTAAAAGTCGGTGTGTAGTCAACTTCAGCCTGCACTGCTTGCGAGAAGCATAATGCAAAAGCGAAAAGTGCTGTAGTAAATAAATTCTTCATAATATTGATTTATGGTTGGTTAATATAAGTTTCTTTTTTAACGGTATCGTTATTTGACCAATAGCTGCTTGCCGTCTACAATGTATATCCCGGCTTTGGTTATCCTGTTGAGGCGGCGTCCTTGCAAGTCGTATATCTCTTTTTCTTTGCTTTCAGCTATTTTGTATTCTTCGATGCCTGTGTGTATAAGGCCGTTATATTTGATGGCTGCAATCTGTTCCAATGTGAGTACACTGTCGAAAAACTGTACGGAATGTATTGTGCCGTCACAAAGTTCAAAGGGGGCATTTGCCACCATTCCTCCTCCGATGTAAATGTTTGCATTTGTATGGTATGTTTTCATTTCGCTGAAAACAGGTAAAGCATATTCAACCAACGGATACTCGTTCTCGTTGTCTTTTGCACCATTTGCAAAAGATACCAGTGTTCCGGTGCCGGTGGCAGTACGATTCACAGTGAAAACGATTTTAGAATTGGTGCTTGCTTGAAGAACCTCATTTTTTGCTGTAAAAACATCACCGCTTCTCGATGAGGCCAGGTGTGCAAGTTTCTTGCCGTTGTGTCCGAAGGCAAAATAAGGTGTCTCTCTCTTTGTTGCTGTTTGTGCTATGCTTTGTGTAGGGTCGGCAGAGCATACAAAAGCGCCACGGCCATCTATTGTACCGTTCATCGTGATATCAATGGCTATGGTGAAACTTTCAAGCGAAAAAACTTTTTCAGTCTCCTCGTCCGTCAGCCTGTATGGCTGTGCTCCGTTCAGTACATCTTCGGTCAGTGTCAATACAGCATCAGGCAGTTCTACAACTTCCGGTTCTTCATTGACTTCTGCCGATCTT
Organism: Bacteroidaceae bacterium; assembly: GCA_017555585.1. Lineage (GTDB taxonomy): Bacteria > Bacteroidota > Bacteroidia > Bacteroidales > Bacteroidaceae > HGM04593. Next base: position 51,442 of record JAFZGA010000013.1, on the reverse strand, counting down.
ATCAGGTATTGGCAACCGGTGTCATCAGTGTTTGAGCCTCCGCCCCAATTGTACACCTTGTATCCGAGTGTGTTATTGTTGGTCTGGTTGAATTGGGCACTTCCGCTTACGATAATGAACAGACCTTGGGTAGCGGCTGGCTTCAATTCCCAACCGTTGGTCGGAGAGGTAGACTGTGTGCGCAGTGCTGTATTGTTGCTGCTTGCCGGTGAAATGTATGTGCCGTCTGCGTAGTTGACAATATCAAGTTTACCATCGTTGCGTGTTACGAATTTCCATATAGCGGCATCTGTTATGTTTGTATTGCCCACCATGTCGGCATTGGCGCCGTTTGATGTGGGGTAGCGGTTTTCGCGTAATGGTGTTGACAATGTGTAATAATAGCTTTGTGCGTTGTCACTGATTTTAGGCTGGTTGACTTTTGCTGTTGTAAGCGCAGCCTTGAAAGCCTCGAATGCGGAATTGAGTAGTGCAAGCTGTGCCTTGCGCTCATCTTCGCCTATAGTGTCATCGAGTGTCGATTCAATTTCTGCAATGGTAACATTGAGGTCATTGGCAATCTCGGAACAGTATTCTCCAGGCTGGTCGCCGGTTGCGTTTGCAATCACTCTCTTTATCTCATCGATTCTTGCCTCCAACTGTTCCGCAGTGGCATCCATTCTCTTGTTGGGTGAGTAAACCAGTCCCTCAACGGCATTCTTGCCATCAAGGTCGGTCAGCACGAATGTGAACATCCACTTGTTCAGGCGCACGCCACTTGCACCAACGTATGGCAACTTGATGAACACCTTGTTCCATCCCTCTTTCAATGTCACCTCAACAGGCTTGCGTGCTGTGAAGTTCTCGTTCTTCAGGTCAACTTCGTTGTTGATGCCCACGCCTGTGTTGTCCCATGTCGGTGGCAGGATTTCTGTGTCGTTGAGCCATATCTTTGAACCCTTGCGGTCCCATTTGCCAGCGTCGGGTGCTGTGTCCTTCTCGCTACGGCCATAGTTCTGGAATTCAATCTGTGCACCTACGGTCTGTACTTTGTCACTGTAGACATATGTCCACGCGTAAGCAGTGCTGTTGCTGTAGTTTGTGCTGCCATAGTATGTAGGCACAGTGTTGTTGCCCCATGTGTGGCGCAAGTAGATGCCGGCACCGGTTGCAATGCCTGTGCCGTATGTTGTTCCGTTCACAGTGTAGCTTTCTTTCAGGCCTTCGGTCTCAGGCGCAAATGTGGCATTCATGTCACCGCCATTGGGGAATGGTTCGGTTATTCTCCAGCGTACATTTGTCTGCTTTACATAAGGGATTGGCTCGTTCTTCAAAGAATTTGCCTTGTGGAAAAGGAAACGGCGTTCCCAATCGGCAAACTCATCATATTCCTCACCGCTGTTTGGCAAGGTTGTACCACCTTTCTCGATATACTGCTTTCCGCCACCTATCCAGGCACGCTCTGCGCTTGCAATCACGTTAGCATAGAAATTGTTCTGTTTGATGATATCCTCTTCTGTCGGAGTCTTTCGGTCGTTCCAAGGTGCAGAGATAGTTCCTGCTACATTGGCATTACCTTTCTGCTCATAGTAGATATTGCTCTTGTATATACCCACAAGGTCAGCAAACACGTCAAAGTGGTTTGTGTAGTTGTATCGGCAGTCGATATTCGGCATTCCATTGATGACCTTTCCACTGCTGCTCCACATCTGTGTCATATCGGCTCCTGTGCTTGTGGTGATTGTTACACCACTGATGGGGTTCCACACAACCACCTTCTTACCAAGGCTATGTACCTTGTCGGTCATAATCTTTAGGAAATTGGGGTATGTGATGCTCTTTTCGTCAGCACCGATATGGATATATGGCGCATCGGGGAATGTGGCAACAACCTCTTCTAGAATCTTTTTCAGTTCCTCGACACCCTGGTCGGTCTGCATGTCGTGACCCATTGCGCGCTTGAATGCCTCGCTGTGTCCCGGCATGTCAATCTCAGGAATGACAATGACACCGCGTTCCTTGGCGTAATCCTGCAAATCGCGGCATTGCTGCTGTGTATAGAATTTTCCTGCAAAGCGTGTCATTGACGATGTATATGTGAGTTGTGGATAGGCTTTAACTTCAAAACGCCATGCCTGGTTCTCGGTCATGTGCCAATGGAATGTGTTTACCTTAAAGCGCGAAAGCAGGTCGACATGCTTCTTTAATGTCTCGATTTCAATGAATGAACGTCCTACGTCGTGCATGTAACCGCGTAGCTTGAATGCAGGCCAGTCAGTCAGACTCAATGCTTCAAGTGCGGGTGTCTCGTCGTAACCCTCGGCAAGCTGTGCCAATGTCTGTGCTGCGCGTATTACTCCGGTCTTTGTGATAGCTGTAATCTCTATTGCGTTGGCTGTGATTTCAAGGGTGTATGCTTCGTTCTCATAACCATGGAGCAGATAATCGTATGCATTGTCGATTTCCTGTACAAGTGTAACGTTTACTTGTGCTCCGTTGCCGGTTATTGTACACCCGTTGTCTGTAAAGAATTTCTGCAATAAGGTACAGTCCGTAGGGTCGTTGATGGTTATTGGCCGCCCTAAAATGAATGCTTCTCCGTTTATGGTCTCAATATGTTGTGGCTTGGGTAACAAATGTGCTATTTTGGCATGCATTGTCTGTGTAAAACATGACGCCAAAGCGATGAGGGTTGTTATAAACAGTTTTTTCATAAATTTACTTTGAAAATTTGTGCAATGATACTAATAATAATCAATATATACAAAAACATAACTTTGATTTTAATATATAGTCGAATTTTGAAAAATAATTCGGCTAAAAATGTTTATGTTTCGCTCTTTTCTTTTATCTTTACGAATTGAATGGATTAGCTTGCGCTTAATAGGTTCTTGTGATCTTTTTTCGCAGAAAATCATATGGCTGTACAGTGGTTCCTGTGACTTTTATCGGAATTTGCACCTGATGCATCAACAACCGCTACAGCATGTTTGTCCTGAAATAAAAAACAATATATATGGGTCAGAAATGGAAATATGAACCTCTAACACACGAGCAGACAGTGATTGCAAATACGCTTTCTGCAGAGCTGGACATAAGTCCGGTGCTTTGCGGTCTGCTTGTCAAACGAGGTGTGACTACTGTTGCGGAAGCAAAGAATTTCTTTCGCCCTAAGCTGAGTATGCTCCATAACCCGTTCCTGATGAACGATATGGACATTGCAGTACAGCGTCTCAACAAGGCTCTTGGAAAAAAGGAACGTATATTGGTCTATGGAGATTATGATGTTGACGGTACCACTTCCGTAGCTTTGGTATACAAATTCCTGCAACAGTTTTCGTCGAATATAGACTATTATATCCCCGACCGTAACGAAGACGGTTACGGTATCTCCAAGAGGGGAGTGGATTATGCCTATTCTACCGATGTCAAGTTGATAATTGTTCTTGATTGTGGAATAAAGGCCATAGAAGAGATTGCCTATGCAAAATCGTTGGGAATCGATTTTATAGTATGCGACCATCATGTTCCCGATGAAGAGTTGCCGTGTGCCGTTGCCATACTGAATCCCAAACGTGTCGATTCCAAATATCCATGTCCCCATCTTTCGGGTTGTGGCGTAGGTTTCAAGTTCATGCAGGCTTTTGCGATTGACAACGGTATTCCTGCCGACCAGTTATATCCTCTGCTTGATCTTGTGGCAGTGAGTATAGCTTCGGATCTTGTGCCTATTATGGGTGAGAACCGCATACTTGCTTTTCATGGCATAAAGCAGATAAACCATAATCCGAGCGTCGGTCTCAAGGCCATCATAAGCGTTTGTGGGTTACAGGAGAAAGAGATTTCAATCAATGATATAATATTCAAGATTGGCCCTCGTATCAATGCTTCAGGCCGCATACAGAAAGGTAAGGTTGCTGTCGATCTGCTTATCGAGAACAATCTTCGTGCTGCGCTTGAAATGAGCCATCAGATAAATGAGTTCAACGAAACGCGAAAGGAACTTGACAAGAGTATGACGGAGGAGGCCAATACCATTGTAGCCGGACTTGAGAGCTTTGACGAACGTCGTGCCATTGTAATTTTCAACCCCGATTGGCATCGCGGTGTCATCGGTATTGTTGCTTCACGTCTGACCGAGGTGTATCATCGTCCGGCAGTGGTGATAACATGTACTGGTGATGTGGCAACAGGATCGGCCCGTTCTGTTACAGGGTTCGACCTGTATAAGGCAATGGAGAGCTGTCGCGATCTGCTTGATAATTTCGGTGGACATACATATGCAGCCGGTTTTTCATTGAAAGTTGAAAATATTGAGGCGTTTGCAAAACGGTTCGAAGAATTTGTAGCGCAGAATATCTTGCCGGAGCAGACAGCACCGGTCATGGAAATCGATGCAGAGATCGGCTTCCACCAGATTACCCGCAAGTTCTTCAACGATCTTAAGAAGTTCTCTCCTCATGGCCCTCATAACCCCAAGCCTCTCTTTTGCACGCACAATGTTTGCGATTATGGAACAAGCAAGGTTGTAGGTCGCCGTCAGGAACATATAAAACTTGAACTTGTCGACAACCTGTCGAACAAGGTTTTCAACGGCATTGCTTTCGGTCAGAGCCGTCAGGCCAAGTTCATAAAGTCTAAACAGTCGTTTGATATCTGTTATACCCTTGAAGAGAATGCATACAAGCATGGCGAGGTTCAGTTGCAGATAGAGAGCATACATCCAAAATCAACCCGATAGCGGTGAGATATAAGGAAATCCTTAAACAGTATTGGGGGTACGATGAGTTTCGCGGAATTCAGCGCGAAATAATCGAGAGTATAGGAGCCGGGCGTGACACGCTCGGTCTTATGCCTACCGGTGGTGGCAAGAGTATCACATTCCAGGTTCCGGCTCTTGCAACGGAGGGATTGTGTATTGTTGTCACGCCACTTATAGCTCTAATGAAAGACCAGGTAGCAAATCTGCGTAGTCGTGGAATCAAGGCTGCTGCAATATACTCGGGAATGAAAACTTCCGAAATCATAACTGCCCTTGAGAATTGCATATTCGGTGACTATAAATTTCTTTATATATCTCCTGAACGTCTGTCGTCCGATCTGTTCCTGAACAAGATCCAAAAGATAAAAGTCTGTTTTATAACCGTTGACGAGGCACATTGTATATCGCAGTGGGGACACGATTTCCGTCCGGCTTACCGTCGCATAGGTGAATTGCGCAACCTCTTCCCTAATCTTCCGGTTCTTGCCCTTACGGCTACTGCAACCCCAGAGGTAGTGAAGGATATCCAGCAACAGCTCGGTTTCAAGGCCGAGAACAGCTACAGCATGAGTTTTGAGCGCAAGAATCTTGTATACGTAGTCCGTAATACCGAAAACAAAGCCAAGGAACTTCTGCATATACTCGGCAAAGTGCATGGCTCGGCTATCGTGTATACATTGAATCGTGAAAAGACGAAAGAGGTTTGTGATTTCCTGATCTCACAGGGCATAACAGCTGAATTCTATCATGCAGGTCTTTCTCCCGAAGTAAAGGACAAACGCGAAGAGGCATGGAAAAGCGGTAAGGCGCGTGTTATGGTATCGACAAATGCTTTCGGAATGGGCATTGACAAGCCTGATGTCCGTCTTGTAGTGCATATTGACCAGCCAAGCTCTATCGAAGCCTATTTTCAGGAGGCAGGACGTGCCGGTCGTGACGGCAATCTTGCATACGCAGTAACTCTGTTCGGGCACTCCGACAAGCAGACAGTGGCACGCAGGCTCGAGGACAACTATCCGCCACAGGAGTTCATCCGCGAGATATATGATGAACTCTGTTACTACTACAGCATGGCTCTCGGCGATGGCTTGAACTGTACTTTTGAATTCTCCCTTTCCGATTTCTGCAAGAAGTATCATCGTCCTATGCACCGTACCGACAGTGCATTGCGTATGCTCACACGAATGGGTTACATAGAGTATGTCGAGGAGATGGAGTATGCTTCGCGTGTACGTTTTATTGTCGACAAAGATTCGCTGTTCCATTTTCGCGGGTTGCCTGCCGATTATGAACTTCTTATAAATGCGTTACTACGCAATTACAGCGGGCTTTTTACCGATTATGCATTCATTGACGAACGTTTCCTTTCGCGAGTGACCAAATTGACGCGTCATCGCATGTATGAGATACTTGTTTCGTTGACCAACAAACGTATTGTCTCCTATGCACCGTCAAAGAGATGCCCGATAGTCACTTTTACCCGTCACCGTGTCCTGGGTAGTGAATTACGCTTCACTCGCGAAGTGTATGACGAACGTAAAGCCATGTATGGTGAACGGTTGAATGCCATGATGCATTATGTTACAGGCGATACAGTCTGCCGCAGCTCTTCTTTGCTTGCCTATTTTGGCGAGAAGAATGCCGATCCATGCGGACGTTGCGATGTATGCATGTCAAAACGTGCAAGAACTGTTGCATCATCGCAGGCTGGACGTGAAGCCCTGCTTGCATTGCTTGCCGACAATGCGTTGCATAATATCAATGAACTCGATACGCTCTCGCTGCCACGCGCTGACATGAATATTATTCTGCGTGAGCTTTGCGATGAGGAGATAATCATCGTTGAAGGTGAAAATATAAGACTGAAAAAATAACACAACAATAGCTATGATAACATTCCTTGTTTGCCTCACGGCACTTGTCGTTTCATATTTTACATACGGCAAATATCTTGAAAGAACATGTGGCATTGATCCAGCCAATCCTGTTCCGTCGAAAACAATGTACGACGGTGTTGATTATCTTCCACTGCCACGTTGGAAAGTATTCCTTATCCAACTGCTCAATATTGCAGGTCTTGGTCCAATCTTTGGTGCATTGCTCGGTGCTGCTTATGGTCCTGTGGCATTCTTATGGATAACACTTGGCGGTATATTCATGGGCGCGATGCACGACTTTGTTGCAGGTGTGATATCCTTGAAGAACAACGGTCTGAGTCTTCCTGAAATCATAGGCAAATATCTCGGCAACGGAACAAGAATATTCATGAGGATATTCTCCGTATTGCTTATGGTGCTTGTCGGTGCTGTGTTCATGTCACAGCCGGCAGTGCTTATAGCAACGAATATCACATTGCCTTCACTTGAGACGGTAGCTTTTGGTACTACCACATGGGAACTCCTTGCAGTACTTGCAGTGATACTTGTATATTATCTTCTTGCGACGCTGTTGCCTATAGACAAGATAATAGGCCGTTTCTATCCTTTGTTCGGTATTGCATTGCTTATAATGGCTTTTAGTATACTTTTTATCCTGTTGACCCAAAGCGATGCCTATCCGATACCTGAACTTACATCGTTGAGCAACGGCATTGCCGATCCTGAAAAATTCCCTATTGTGCCGATGCTCTTTACCACTATTGCCTGCGGTGCTTTGTCGGGATTCCATGCAACACAGTCACCCATGATGGCGCGTTGTATGACTTCTGAAAAACAGGCACGCAGCATCTTCTACGGTGCCATGATTGCCGAGAGTATCATTGCACTTATATGGGCTGCCATAGGTATGGCGTTCTGGGGTGGAGTAGAAGGGCTCAATGCTGCTATTGCCGAATATGGAGGCAGTGCGGCAAAGCTGGTCGATGTGATAACAGAAACAACACTTGGACCGGTTGTGGCAGCCTGTGTGCTTGTCGGTGTCGTAGGTTGCGCCGTGACATCAGGCGATACAGCTTTCCGATGTGCAAGGCTCATTATCTCCGATATGTTCGGTATTTCCCAAAAGAGTCTGTTCAAGAGAGTGCTTGTATCATTGCCTTTGTTTGCATTCGCACTGTTCATTATCTTTGCTTTGCCGTTCCAGACAATATGGAGCTATTTCGCGTGGTGTAACCAGACATTGGCAGTGATTACGTTGTGGTGTATTACAGTCTATCTGTTCCGCATTAAGAAACCGCTTGTTATAGGCGCTGTTCCGGCACTCATAATGACATATGTCTGTTCGTCGTATATTTTCATTTCGCCAATGATGTTCGGTATGGAAAACCGGGCGATGGCTTATCTCCTTGGCGGAGTCCTTACGGCAGTTGTTGCTGTAGCAGTATTTTATAAAGCAAAAAAATAAGCCGAAAGGCTTATTTTTTTGCTTTCCACCGTCCTCTTGTAAAGTCCGGTATCTCTATCGGTATGCCACCGTTGCTTGCAGATGTGTCCGTCAGTTCTACAAGACAACTCCAAAGTGCTGCATCATATACATTCATGTCAAGCGGCAGTCCGTTGCGCAGGCAATGTATGAGGCGGCAGTCCATTGCATAGTCTATCCATCGGCGACCGCACAGTTCCGTGCCACGTTCCTTGTATTCGGCAACGAACGGATGCTTGTGCTCTTCAACGATCCTGTCGCATGCCCCGCCTGTTACAACGCTCTCACTGTCGGGAGCAAACGCGAACATTGGTGTAGGGTATTTCTGTGCAAATCCTTCTGTTCCGCTTATCAGGAAAGAACGGCTGTATGGACGTGGAAGTGAAATGCAGTGCTGCACAAGTATAGTCCTGCCTTTCTCTGTCGTTATCAGCGAACTGTTCATTGTTCCGTTCAGTCCTTCCATGTCGCCGGTGCGTATGGATGATACTGAAACTATGCTTTTCATCCTGTCGCCACGGTATATGTTCATGGCAAGTGCTACAGGGCCAAGGCCATGTGTGGGGTAGGGGTTGCCGTTATGGCTGTTCATGAATTCTATCTGCCAGTTGCTCCATTTACGTTCACCGTTGTCGTTTGTGGCTATACGCTCGCGCAGGTCGTGCAGGTAAGATCCTTCGGCATGTATTACATCGCCAAGAATTCCTTGCTGTACCATGTTTATGGTGCATAACTCGAACTCGTCGTAGCAGCAGTTCTCAAGCATTATACAATGGCGTTGTGTCGCTTCGGCTGTGTCCACGAGTCGCCAGCAGTCGGCAATGGTTGTAGCCGCAGGAACTTCGGTGGCTACATGCTTTCCGCATTGCATCGCATATACGGCAATGTCGGCATGGCTGGACCAGTCGGTGCATATGTACACAAGGTCAATATCTTTTGCTTCGCATAGCTGTTTCCAACCCTCATTGCCGGTGAATACGGCAGGTGTTCCACCTTCCTGTCCGGCTATTATTGCAACTGCTTCGTCGATGTTCTCTTTTACAAGGTCGCACAATGCCGTGATCCTGCATCCTTCGATATGCATCATACGGTATACGGCACGTTTGGCACGCACGCCAAGCCCTACAAAGCCTATGCGTACGCACTCTATTGGCGCACATCTCAATTCGAGAATACCTCCGTCAGTTATGTTCATGCAATCCTTGTTCACGTATGCGAAAGTACAATCAAAAAAAATAAGGCGCAAATTTGCGCCTTATTTTTTGTTATTTCTTGACTGGAGAAATTCTCAGTTTGTATGTCATCTCCTTGTTCGGAACGCAATATTCAGGCATTGTGCCTACATCGTAGCCGCACGATGCATTACCGATACCGCGCATCCACGCATCAAGGTGCAGAACTGTGTAAGGACGTTTCTCCATCTCCCAATAGTGGTTGGCATTCATCAGGTCCTCATCGGTGTATGGAAGAGCCGAGAAGCTTACATTGCCTTGAGTCTCTATCTTTATACCATTACCATTGTTGTCGGTGAGTGTGAGTTCACGTAGCTCTTCGCGGCTGCCGCTGCTCTGTGGTTTCACGTATGGAGCTGCCATGTTGTCTACAGTTGTGCTGTAACGGCCTACAACAACACCGTCCTTACGGTCAACAGTGTTCTCCCATGGACCCAATGCGTAGTAATCGACATTCTTCAATGTAGAATCTATACCGCATACAAGGCCGGCACGGCGCAAGTCGCCGCTCTTTGGTATGAATTTGGCATCAATGTCAATAATACCCTGTGGGTAAATGGTGTAGTTGATTTCTGTGTCGCAGAGCGAACCTTTACGTACAGTCTTGATTACTGTATTTCCGTTCTCTTCGGTAATTGCAATTTCACCTCTTGCCTCAAGGCCGTTGCTTGTATTGCCAAAGCGGTCGTTCTCGATCCAACGGTGGTTGTCATAGATGAATCCGAAATTATCAGCAATAATATTCTTGCCGTTGAAAGCAAGAGCTGTAAGCTGTGCAGTGTTGGCATCAAATTTAACTTGTACCATATCATTGCCAAGAATATATTCGTGCAATGATGATGCGTTTGCCAAAGGCGCACCGTCCGATGCAATTGCAGCCAAAGGACCGCGCTGTGTGATGGCGAACTGCTGCATGGCAGCCTCGTGTCCGGCAGCAGCAAATACCTGATCCTCGCGATGCACAAGGCGTACTGTCAACATCAGTTCATCACCGTTCTTGATGGCCTTCTTGATGTTTCCTGCCTTCTTGATGGTCAACCATGCCTTACCGCTGTGGTTCGGAGCAGCTTCAGGTGCCTGTGTGCGTCCGGTGTATATCACATGGCCGTTCTTTACAACGTCATATACAATGTCGAACTCTTTCAGGTTTGTAAAGTTGTATTTGTTCTTGATTTCAATAGTTGCAATTCCGTATTCGTAGTTTAATTCAGGCATTGTGAATTCCACGAACTGGTGTGCGGCCTTTACCTCTTTCAGTTTTGCACTCTCTTCGCGTGTAGGAGGAATGACACCGTTAGAGCAGAAGTTGCCTTGGTGTGGGCCAGGATAGTCGTAACCGGTATGTATACGGTATATGCCTTCCTTCATCTCTTGCGGGTCGTATATAGCCTGGTCAACCCAGTCCCAGATACAACCTCCGATGCATGAATTTGAAGCCTCAATCTTCTGCCAATACTCTTTGAGGTTACCTATGGCATTACCCATTGCATGGGCATATTCGCAGATGAACATAGGCTTGTCAAGGTCGTTTGTATATCTGTTCATCCATGCCTGTCCAGGGTACATCTTTGAGTAGAAGTCACTGAAGCGACCACCGCCGTAGTCTCCTGCAGAACGTGTTCCCTCATAGTGTACAGGTCGGCTGTCAAGGCGTTTTGCCTCATCGTAGCATGGACCGAAGTTGTTACCGTTACCAGCCTCGTTACCCAAACTCCACATTACCACACTTGCATGGTTGCGGTCGCGCAGTACCATGCGGTTGATGCGGTCCACGAATGATGGAATCCATGATTCACGGTCCGAGATGCTCTGGTTTGCATGGTCCTCAAGGTCTGCTTCGTCGCAGCAGTAGAGGCCGTAGTGGTCAAACATCGCATACATTTTTGCCGCATTGGGGTAGTGGCTTGTACGTATCGTGTTTATGTTGTTGCGCTTCATCAGCAGAACATCCTGCAACATCGATTCTGTAGTGACAGCACGGCCATATACCGGGTGAGTGTCGTGACGGTTCACACCCTTGAAGAATACGCGTTCGCCGTTGATGTATACAAGTGAGTTCTTGATTACTATCTCGCGGAAACCATATTTTGTTGAGAAAGCCATCTCTTCGTTTCCGTCAGCGTCAAGCTGTACAATACGTACAGTGTAAAGAGCTGGTTTCTCTGCGTTCCAGAGTTTCAGGTTATCTATGTCCATCTTCAGGTCACCGCTCAATGTAGCAATCTTGGCAGCTGTATTAAGTTTAAGAGAATCACTCTTTACAAAGCGGCCGTCAGGAGCATAAACCGATGCAACGACAGTCTTTGTGCCTGGCTCGAAATCTCTGTTGTCAAGCTCTATGTTTATGTTCATCTCTGCACTATAGCGGTCATCCGACAACTTGCTTGTGATGTAATGGTCGCGTACCGATGTCTTTGGAACGTTGTATAAGTATACGTCACGGAAGATACCGCTCATACGGAACATGTCCTGACACTCAAGGTATGAGCCGTCGCTCCAACGGAACACCTGTACAGCAAGTTTGTTCTCGCCCTTCTTCAGGAATTTTGTGATGTCGAATTCTGCAACGTTGTTTGCACCCTGTGTGTAACCTACGTATTCACCGTTCAACCATACAAATGCAGCAGAATATATACCGCCAAAGTGGATGAATGTGCGTCGGCCATCCCAATTCTCGGGAACTTCGAATGTGCGCACGTATGAACCTACAGGGTTGATACCGTAGTTCTTTCCACCATCGTTGAATCCAGGACGTGCCTTGATGAACGGTGGTGTATTTGAGTGCGGATACTCAACGTTGTTGTAGATAGGTTTGTCATATCCGTGCATCTCCCAGTTTGACGGAACAGGAATATCATCCCAATTCTCGACGTTGTATCCAACTTCAAAGAAGTCGAGCGGACGCTGTGACGGTTCACTTACAAGATTGAACTTCCACGTGCCGTTCAGGCTCTGGTAGCGTGCATTTACAGGCTCAGTCCAAGGAGTTGCATAATATTCGGCATCGGCAAGCATCTCTGCCACATTGTTGTATGGCATATATGTTGCAACGGCGCGCTCCTTGTTCTCGGCGAACATTGTCTCGTCCTCCCAATATGGCGAAGCAATCTTTGGCTTCTCCACCTGCTCGAATCTGAACCATGCAGTGTTGTCGGCAGGGTTCTTCTTGACGAGCATCATACGGCCCTCGCGCAAGGCATACATCTTGTCGCTCTTGCCTGCCGAAACTATAAGGTATGCACCTTTCTGCTTCTCAACAGGTTCGAAACGGAACTTTGCATTGTTCCATATACCTGAAACTGCAGGCCACTGCAACAGGTAGTCGATACTCGCATTGCCACCACCGTCGTCAAAGTTCTGTCCGTAGAAAGCGTTCTCTACAGCAAAGGTATGTAGGTCAATGGTCTTTATGTTCCAGTATTGTCCACGGTTCTCGGCATTGACAGCCTCGCTCACGATACGTGCGTTGTTCTCGCCTGAATCGTTGTTGCCAAGTACCATATTCTCGCTTGCCACAGGGCAGATGCGGTATGTCAGGTCATCGTCAAAGCCTGCGTATACCGATTCCTCAAAGCGGAACTGTGCAGCCTTGTTTGTCAAAGCATTCTCCTTGCTTATGATCACAAGTCCTTTCTTTGACTTTACAACAGCAGCATTCGGGCTGTTGGCAGGGATAAGCAATCCGTTTTCATATTTCCACAGCTGTGCCTCGTCCGAACCGTTGTTCTCTCCAACTTCAACGCGGCTTCCGTTTACGCGTAACGCCTTGTTTGTTATAGGGTTGATGATACGCCAGCTGCCTGCCAGTTCCGAAACTTTCCAGTACTGCGCAGCATTGTCCTTCTCAAAGTCGGTAAGGCCGACCATATTGTCCTTCATTTCGTAAACGACATTATCCTTGTTGCCGTTGGCATAAATGTGGTACAATTTGCCTTTTTCGAATGTTGCCTGTGCAAATGCACCCGCAAAGCTCAGCAATGCGACAACAGTCAATAGGCATCTTTTGATGTTTTTGATAGACATAGTGTTTTGTATTTTGTAGTTATAAATTTTGCGCTACAATAGTACCCGCAAACGAGCGGGAAACATGAAGCTTACTCCAATGTTTTCCACAGCAGTTGCAGTGTATATTCACGAATTATCGCAAATATAGCAACAAAGAAGCGAAAAACATGAAACAGCTTCAATATTTTTCACAGATGACGCATAAAAAACGCTCTATATCTCAAATGTGGCGTGAATATACTATCTGACAACTTTCTTGACACCATTTACTATGTATATTCCCTTTGACGCTCTTTTTACTATGCGTCCTGTTGTGTCATATGTCTTTTGTGATTGGATGTCGTCTCTTTCAATCTTTTCCAATGCTGTCGTGCCGTTCTGTAACGAGCCTTTGAGCGTTACGCCTGTCAAGCCATAGAAACAACCATTGTTGTTCGTTCCTTTATAAAGCTGCAGCCTTATGACAAGTCTGCCGTTTGAGGGTGATATCTCTACGTCTTCAATAGATACATCTTTGATGGCACCACCTCCAACCATAATACTTTCATCCTTTATTGTAACAAGTTCTGCAAGATTCTCTTTCTCATTGCCGTAACTGCATACAAAATTACAATGACGCGTCTCTGTAGCCCCTTGCCAATTGCCTGCAGAGTTCAGTGCTACACTGTGGAAAATTATGCTATGGAACGACCAGCCCTCGTCAAATCCCTCAATCTCCAGAGTGTATGTTATCGGGGAGTCTGCTGTTGTTGCATTAGTGTTGATGTTCAGACACAATATGCTGTCTGCAGCAGCCTTGTTTGTTGTAAGCCATGATGCAGCACCGCTTGCCGCAATGTCTGCTGTCATGCCGGCAACACTGTTGCCCGATTCATCACTTATTGTAACGAATGTGTTCTCGAGTGTAGAGCCGCGTGTGAACGAAAAATTGATGTAAGGTTCAACAACAACCTCCTCGGGTTCTTCTGTCACAAGCTCAATTCTGTACTGGCATCCTTTGTCATCACGGTCCAACCCGTCTGATCTGCTGCTCCAGTTGTATATTTTCCACCCTAAATCGCTTTGTGTCTGGTTCAGTTGTGTTGTCCCACTGTTGATTATATATAGTCCGGGAACATTGCAATAATCAAAATTCCATCCTCTTGATGGTGCCGATGCGATAGTCTTGACAGCGGAGTTGTATGAGGCATCAGGGCTTATGTATGTGCCGTTGCCACGGTTTATTATGTCTACCGTACCATCGTTGCGTTCAACAAATTTCCATTGGCTTTTTGCAAGATTGTTGGCATCATTGCCCGTAGCGGTTTCTCCCTCACCGTTGGATGTCAGATACCTGCTGTCACGGTTGGGTGTATACAGTCTGTACCAATATTCATTCTCCCCGTTGCTTAGCTTCGGTTTGTTGATGCCTTTAAGCGCGTTTGTGGCTGCATCGGTTATTTGTGCCGATATTGCATTGTACTCCTCTTCGCTTGCATCGCCGGCAAGTATGTCGTATGCCTTGTCTACAAGTGATTTGAGTTCACTAAGAGCCTCTGCAGCGTATTCGCCGGTTCCGTCACCTTCCTTCAATCTGCCGGCAATGGCCAAGGCGTTGCCCACAGTACTGCGCAGTTCAAAATAACGGTAGTTGCGTTGTGCCTCTTCATCGGTCAATGCCACGAGGTTTTCATCTGCAAGTGCTTCGGCAATCTTTTGGGCTACCTTGACATAACCGAACCCATTCAGGTAGCTTCCATTGAAATAGGCACTGCTTGCAACATTATTGCTTTCGAACCCACTGTATATGTCAATGTATTCAATCAGCTCGTCTGTGTCGGCTATCGCTTTCAGTTGGTTGTTGAAAGGAATGACGCGTCCCGTGTTTGTGTAGGAATTGCTTGTCGGCTGTAGGCTCATCAGACATATTTCTGCAGTTGGTGCACACTCCTTTATCTTATTTATGACCGTCCTGTAGTTGTTCTCAATGGTCGACAGTGATGCAGTGCCGTTGACTTCTCCTGCACCGGCGTAAAGCAGCACTTTCGATGGCTCGCAACTGCCACTGCGGTTGTTAAGTATTAAAGGAATTTCCTTCAACATCACATCCAGTCCCGGTCCTGTATATCCCCAGCCCGAGCCACGGTTCTTTACCTTTTTGCTCTTGAGCAGTTCGTGCCATTCTCCGCCATGTATCATTTCATCGCCTATAATGACAATGTCACCCTTGTTGATGGGTAGCATGCTGAATATCGTCGCACGCATGGCATACGATGCGTTGCTTATGGAATTGGAACTCTGCATGGTTGCGCACTCCTCGGGATAAACACTCTTGGCTCCAACAAGTTCCTCTATCTTTTTTGTCCATATCTGATAGCCCGAAGCCTTCATGTGCAGTCCATCAAGGGTATGGGTGTTGTCTTGTGTAAGGCTTATAAGATCATCCCATAGGTCAATGTATGTGATCCCATACTCATTGCAAAGTTCTTGCAACCGTACATTGGTCTCCTGTAACTGTTCGAGAACGCGGTTGTATACGCTCGGCAATATGCCCTGAATATAGATTTCTGTTGCCGGAGATACCTTTTGCAGGCGTTCCACCATCATACGGGTGTTTTCTATTATATCTTCAATGTTCCGGCTGCCGTTCTTGCCAAGATCGTTTGTTCCAACCATGAAAAATACCTTTTGGGGCTTTCCCATGGCAACACTCTCGATGTTCTCTACCGTCTCACTGATGAATGTTCCCCAAACACCGCGATTGACAATGTTGTTCTCGCACCCGAATGCTTCCCACCATTCGTGCATGTTGGTTATGCTGTTACCAACAAAGACAACACTCACTTCGTTCAATGGCAGAACCTTGAACACGTCATATCTGTGTTCTCTGAACGGGTCGGCAGCTTTCATTCCAATAACCGGAATGAACAGGCATATTATAAGTGATAATATCTTTTTCATAGCTTGCCAATTATACTGTTTCAGATATTAAACTTACAACAAGTGCGGGAAACAAATCCCCGCACTTGTTTGATTCTTTCTTTATTAATTTACTCTACATAAACTTTCTTGTTGCCAATGATATATATGCCTTTAGGAAGGCCTTGTAGGTTGTTCACGCGACGACCATCAATGGTATATATAGGTAAATCTGTTGTAGTTTCCACAACGTCAATTCCTGTTGCTTCGCCTACAACGAGGATGGCATCAACGATAAAACCACCATTGGCAATGATACCATTGCTACCGGTTGGGGTACCGTCAGCTGCAAGCTGTCCGCCCGGGTCTACGCTATTCCAGTCAACCTTGAAGCGAATACGGTAGGTACCCGATTCTGCCGGTGCCAGGAATGAAGGACACGCCAAGGTATTACGGCTATTGCCGGTAAGATATGAGCCTGCAGAATTATAGCCGCTTGCATCATTGTTGAAATCTCCCGAATAGAAACTGAAGCTTTTTACCTCGGTATTGCTCTGGTCGGTGCTGCCTTCTACAAACGAGAATTGCTTGTCGTTGTTTTCATCAATGAATACATAACCATGCATCCATGTACCGGTATATGAAAGTTCTGCTGTCAAACTCTCACCAGGCATGCACTTGAGGTAGTTGCTTTCCTTTGTTGTCAAGTCATTGTAAACTTTACTGCCTGTCACGTTCAGGGTCTGTTTTTCACCACTTGCAGCTGACAATGACACAGCATTGAGTTTACGGTCGGTGCGGGTCGCAGTGGTATTCTTCGGGAAGTTGACAGGGTAAGTGCCGTCATCCTCAACTTCGATTTCACCCTCCACTGTAGCAAATACGGCAACGAGGTCTTTGTTTTCAGACATTACCACTGTGTATTCAGGCTTGTATGAAACGATAGTTCTGCCCTTGCGCCATCCGTGGAAGAAGAAACCTTCTTTCACCGCTGCCACGACAGTTAGTTCTGTGCCCGGTTCAACATCCAACGCCTTTTCGGTTGCATCCTTGATACTGACTGTACCACGTTCGGCAACATTGGCTGAAACTTTCAATGTGCGGTGTGTCTGAGCCGCGCCAAGCTCAAACGGCAAATCATACATTGTGCCATAGAAATCGGCGTTGGCAGACTCGCCACCACTCTGATCTACGCGGATGCGGAAACGGCCATTGGTTGCATTGCCGGCAGGCACGGTAAACTCTGCTTCAATCAATTCGTCCAAAGCAGGTTTAACACTTTGCTCAAAAGCACCGTCACCGTCAAAGTCGGCCCATACTGTCACCACCAAGCCAGCCTCATTTGCGCCAAGTAGCTTTGCAGCCAACTTCACATTACCTCCGTGCATTAACTTTGCACGTTCCTTTGTATATAGTGTATAGCGTCCGGTAGTAGCCGGTTTGTAGTGCAATTCGGACAATACACCCTCGCCGGTGATATCCACTTGAGTCAAGCGTGTCTTTGCCGAATATGTTCCACAAGGCATTCTGTAAGCAGCGATAGAAAGGCAGACATCGGAGTCTTCATCGGCAGGAGGCTCCGGAGCTGTTGTATTATAACTTGTCTCCTTGATTTCCCAATACGAATTACCACGACCTGTCTTCACATAGTAAGCCACAACACCGGTAGCACCTTTGTTAAGGCCGAGTGTCGCATCTTCGTTGTAGTTGATTGTACCCTGGTCATTGGAAGCCAGGAAATATGTAGTACCGCTGCCGGTTGTGCCTGCACCGGTGCTCACATAATATTCCACAGGGTCGTTACCCAAACTTACATTTGTGCTCAATGTAATATTAGACGACTGCATATATGTTTCAGTCGCAACGTTCTTGATGTAATAGCAGTTGTCCTTGCCTGTTGGGATAAATTGCCACACGTACATGCCATTGTCCGCATTGAGTGCACCGGTCTGCATCACTCCGTCTGCTGCGTAGATATACGAACCCGATTCACCATTGCGATTGATTGTATAATATTTGTCTTGCTCAAAGGCCCAACCTTGTAAAACAGCGACCAAAGACAAGAATAGGATGAATATCTTTTTCATATGGATTTCTTTATTTTAAAGTGATGTGGAAAAATCAGGAATTGCCAAAGAACACACGGCATCCGAGGTGCCCGGCCTATTCCAACGATTCATTATATTATCTCTTTGTTGATTCTCCAGGCATAGTCACTTTGAATAAGTCGCTGGTTATGTGCTCCTGGTTGATGATTTGTACCATCCTCTGAACCACGTCAGGATTTTCTGCTGCAACGTCAGTATCTTCGTGCACGTCAACAGCGAGATCGTACAACCGTGTCGCACCATTGCTCACTACCAACTTCCAGTCGCCCATACGCAACGCCATCATATTGGTTTCGTGGAACTCCCAGTAGAGGAATTCATGCTTTTCCTGTTCTGCATCATTGCCACGAAGAGTATTATTGAACGAGATACCATCCCAATACTGTGTGGTTGTGCTCGCCTTACGACTATAAGCATCGCCGTTGAGTCCTGCATAATCGAGGAGTGTAGGCATAAGGTCATAGAATGCCAACTGGTGATCGTTCACTGTACCTGCAGGAACCCCAGGGCCTTTGACAATAAATGGCACACGGATACCACCTTCGTGTGTAGAACGCTTGGTTCCACGCAACAGGCCGTCACGGTTGAACCAATCAGGATCAGCTCCACCTTCTTCGTGAGGACCGTTGTCTGATGTAAAGATCACGAGAGTATTGTCTGCAAGACCCTTTTCTTCCAACTTTGCGAAAATTTCGCCCACCTGTGCATCGAGACGAGTAATCATGGCTGCAAATTGAGCATGTCGGTTGGCATTCTTGTAATACCAAGAGGAGAATGCACCACCAAAACCACTATCGTCGCATTCAAACGCCTGGGTATACTTTTGCAGAATACTGTCATTTGGCTGCCACAACTCTGCGTGAGGGAGAGTATAGGTAAATATACCAAGGAATGGCTTGTCAACCTCCTGACGGTCTATCCAATCCAAAGCATATTGGTGAATGAGGTCGGCTGTGTATTGCTCTCGATTTTCATAGTCTGCATTTCCCGACGACACGTCGCGGTGCTGGATATTCTGCTTCAATGTATCTACCACAATATGCTTGTCGCCGTACTTCTCGGGGTCGTAACGATTCAAGAAGTTCGGATAGTATGTGTGTGCCTGGAATTGGCAGATTGGGCCATAGTAGCAGTCAATACCACGTTTGTTGGGCAATGAAGCTGAACTGCTGGTAGAAGAGGCACTGGTAATGGTATTACCATCTGCATCCACCTTATAGGTATCGGGGTAGTTCATGTTGTAGTAACCACCGGCCCACTTTCCGAACATACCTGTGCGATAGCCTGCTTCCTTAAACAATTCAGGCACAATCTTATGTGTATTCTTATAAGGCTCCTGACCTATGATACGATAGTCCGGATTCGAACCAAACATATTTTCCTGACGTGCACTTTGCCAGTACTCGCGATTACCGCGTACGTGAACGTGGCCTGTATGTTGGCCTGTCATAAAACAGGCACGCGATGGTGCACTCACTGGGCTACCGGCATAGGCTTGAGTGAAGCGCATACCTTCAGCAGCCATTCTGTCCAAATTGGGTGTAGAGATCAATTGCTGACCATAGCAACCCAAATCACCGTATCCCATATCGTCGCACATTATATAAATAATATTAGGACGTTCTTGTGCTGCAGCCACGACAGGCAGGATACCAGCGAAAAGCATTAATGCATTCTTCTTGTTCATAATAACTATCGGTTTTGTAACTTTTTTTTGCAAATATAATAAACCAAACGTAAAAAAAGGCTTTATCTACGTTATAAATGATTTTTTCAAAAAAAACGGAGCAGGACTTTGGGAAGAACCTGCTCCGCACAAATACTAATAAAAAAATATGAGAAATTACTTTAATGAGTACTCTTTTTATTCCCAAAGGTTGCCCCACTCACCGCGGTGACCGCTTGAAAGCTGACCGCCGTTTGAGGTATCTACTGTTTTATTACCGTCCAATTTCAATGAAGCTGCAAGCATGTTGGTTGCTTCAATATTTACCTCTGTTGCAAGAGGTGTTGTATATCTCTTTTTCATAAATATGATGTTTTTTATTTTCTGTATGTTATTTGCATGGGCGGGGAATCTGCTCATACATTATGCTATATTACTTTACAAGTACCTTACGTCCGCCGATGATGTAGATACCAGCCTCGGTAATCTCGCTTACGCGACGGCCTGTGAGGTCGTAGATAGCTTTAACCTCGTTCTCTACAACTACATTCTCAACACCTGTTGTGCCAGGGAAACGGAAACTGAAAGAAGCCGCATTCTGGATTGATGCAGGAACTGCACTTGCTGGCAAGTATGCTTTGTATGCGTTGTTTTGGAACACACTTGCAGAACCTGAAGCAGAACTGAGCTGAACAGTTCTCATTTGTGTCTTGTAAAGACCTGTTTCGCCTTCTACAACACCAAGTACATAGGCCTGGCCAATGATGTTGGTGTTGATGATTGTGCCCTTGAGAAGGTTGCTGCTTACTGCTGTTGCACCAGTCTCTGATACATTGAATGTATATTCGCCTTCTGCACCCTCAAGGATTACTGCTGTATTTGCAGGGATAACATTCTCAATCTCAGTCAATGTTACGTTCTCACCATTGATACCCTCTGCTGTAATGTAGTATGCCTTTACATCCTCAGGGATTGTAACCTCGCGAGGTGCAAAGAATGTAGCAAAACCTGCAGCTGTGATGTTTGCCTTGAATGAAGCTACTTCTGCAACCTCATATACATAGTGGATTGTCCAGCCGCCGGTACCGGTGTTATATGTAGGAGTACCTGCTGCTCCATTCTGAATGTTAATCCAATTGTTGCCCTTTACAAAACGTACAAGGTTGGCATCTGTGCTGCCTGTGATGTAAAGGTTAGAGTCACCGTCGCCGTTGAATGTGCCGTTAGTGCCTGGAGCTACAGCTGTAAATACAGCTGCGTTATCAACTGTACCGAAATCCTTTGGCGATGATGTCTGCATATATGTGTCTCCCTTCTTCAAACGGTATGAACCTGCAACTCCTGCCTCTACTGGTTCCCAAACAAAGATTGCATCGTTTGTAAAGTCCTCTGCGCTATAAGGTGCTGCACCGGTGTTGCCAACGAACCAACGGTTGTTTGTGTATGAGAGATTCTTGATAGCAATGTTTGTTGCTTTTGTCTTAGCCATCAAGTCGCTTGCTGTTACTTGTGTAAGGAATGGAACTTCCTGCTCAACAACTTCCTCGGGCTGTGTCAATGTAATCTTTGTCAAGCCATAGAAGCAACCGTTGTTGCTTGTACCTTTGTAAAGAGTGAGTTTGATGGTTAATGTACCGTTTGCAGCAATCTCCAAATCGTCAAAAGCAATAGTTTTGTCTGTTGCTCCGCTTGGTATCCAAATGTTCTGGTTGCTGAGTGTGCCGGCAACTTCGCTGTTTGCCTCGAGTTTGAAGTTGCAATGGCGTACATCTACATCGTTTGATGGTTGCAAATTACCTCCGCTGTTTACTGCAATGTGTGTGAATGCCACACTTGTTACTGTTGAGTTTAGTCCTTCAATAACCAAAGTGTAGGTAATTGGTGAACTTTCAGATGTTGCACTTGTATTGGTGTTAGGGCAAAGAACATCTGTTCTGTCTGCCATTGCACCGCCTGTGTTCCAAGCATTGCTTGCACTTGTTGCTGCAATTGTTGCAGTAACACCCTCAGCACCACTAACTGCAACTGTAGCACCGTTACCGTTGCGTGTGAATGTGAATTCCAAATTGTTCTGCGCCATTGTTACACCTGCTAAAAGCGCAAGTGCCATTGTGAGTAAAAATTTCTTCATATAGCTAACTTTTAATAAATTAAATTTCAATTAATTTTCGCAAAGGTAGCTAATGTCAAAGAAATTACCCCCCCGAATAGTTAAATAGTGTTAACGCATTAGAGAGCGCTGTTTTTTATGTACTTATTATAAAAAATCATGGTAAGCTTTATATATTTCAATCATTTGTGTGTATATTCGCAAGATTTTAATGGTTGTCTGCCTAATATTAAAAATATAACTGATTATGATTGATATGCTTGTACAATGGTTCAGGAGCATTACGTTCCTGCAGATCATTGACTTTATAGGTACGTTTGCTTTTGCAATAAGTGGTATACGTTTGGCTTCGGCAAAGCGTTTCGATTGGTTCGGTGCATACGTGGTGGGCGCTGCTACAGCTATAGGTGGTGGAACGCTGCGCGATGTGATGCTTGATGTGCCTGTATTCTGGATGCATGACGGTTTCTATCTTTCGTGTACGGCTGCAGCTCTTTTGTGGGTGATACTGTTCCGAAAGTTTCTTATCAATATGCATAACACATTCTTTATCTTCGACGCGGTAGGTCTTGCTCTGTTCACGGTGGTCGGTATACAAAAGACGGTGGATTGTGGCTTGCCCATATGGGTTGGTATTGTCATGGGAACAATGACGGGTGCTGCCGGCGGTGTCATTCGCGATGTGCTTATAAACGAAGTGCCGTTGATATTCCGTAAGGAGATATATGCAATGGCATGTGTCGTGGGTGGCTTGATGTTCGGCCTGTGCCATGTACTTGGTATGCCTACAATGGTTACGCACCTGGCATGCGGTGCGGCGGTGTTCCTGACGCGTGTGCTGGCTGTGAAGTATCATATCTGCCTGCCTACATTACGTCCCGAAGAGGAAACGGAGGTTGAATAAACTTATTAACTAATAATAACAATGAAAAAGATTACACTATTACTTATCATGTTCATCATCGGTTTGCCGATGGGTATGAAAGCCGACAGCAGTATCAACCTGACGCCGGTACCTATGAAGATGACAAAAGGTTCGGGTGAATTGGTTCTACCGCAGAGTTTTACAATTTCTACCGGCAATCTTGCTGCCGATTTGGCGGCTGAGGGTTCAAAGTTTGCAGGATTATTCAGCAATGTAAGCGGTTATGACGTTACTGTTGTTGCAAGCGGTGATGCACTCATCAGAATGCAGAAATACACCGGCTCTGAGGAACTTGGAAACGAGGGCTATACTCTCGATATCACAACCGATGGCATAACCATTGCAGCGAATAGTGCAAACGGTTTCTACTATGCTTTCCAGAGTGTGAAGAAGATGTTGCCTGCAAATGTTATGGCCGAGGTGAAAGATGAAAATGTTACCCGATATCCGTTGCCGGTAGTAAGCATTGTCGATGCTCCTCGCTTTGAATACCGTGGTTTCATGCTTGATGTGAGCCGTCACTATTTCACTACCGATCAGATAAAGCGTATGATCGACGTGATGTCATATTATAAAATGAACCGTTTCCATTGGCACTTGACCGATGACCAGGGCTGGCGCTTTGAGGTGAAGAAGTATCCTCGATTGACTACTGTGGGTGCTGTACGCAGCGACTCATGGAGCGTGGATCCTGAATATGGCGGTTACTATATAAATGAGCCTTACGGTCCATATTTCTATACTCAGGAGGAGTGTCGTGACATTGTGGCATATGCTGCTGAACGTCATATTGAGGTCGTTCCTGAAGTTGAGTTCCCCGGACACTCATGTGCAGTGAATGCGGCATATCCTGAGTTCAGCTGTAATCCTAACGGTGCGCACAGCGTGCAGGTGAACGGCGGTATATTCAGCGATGTGCTTAATGTTGCCAATCCTCATGCGGTGCAGTTCGTGAAGGATGTTATCGATGAGGTGATAGAGGTGTTCCCATATCATCAGATACACATCGGCGGTGACGAGACACCGACAAATGCATGGCAGAATAATGAGGAGTGTCAGGCACTTATGCAAAAGATGGGCTATAGCAACGTACGTGAGCTGCAGTCACATTTTGTACGTGAGATCTCGGACTATGTTACTTCAAAGGAGGGTGACAAGAAACGTACTGTAATCATGTGGAACGAGAGTTTGACTGCTAACGGAACAAATGAAGAACTTATCAAGGGCACAGGCGGTATGATGATGTGCTGGGAGAGCGGACAGGTGCAACCATGTGCACGTAAGGCTGCTGAATATGGCATGACATCGGTAATTACTCCTTGGGGACCATATTACATAAACCGTAAGCAGAGTACCGATCCTGGAGAACCTACAGGTGCGGGATATGGTGATGATACTGTACAGAAGACATACAACTATGTTCCTGTTCCGGCTGATGTTCCTGCCGAGTTGCAGAAGTATTACATTGGTGTACAGGGTACATTCTGGACAGAGCATGTACAGAGCAACTATCTGCTTGAATACCTTGCTCTTCCCCGTCTTATAGCTATTGCCGAGACCGGATGGACACCTGCAGCGAAGAAGAATTTCAGCGATTTCCAGCAGCGTATAACAAAGGATACTCTCCTGCTAAATTACAACAACTACGAGTATGGCCGCCATTTTATCCTTAGCAACAACAGTGGCAGTGAAACTGCAAAGGTGATGCCGACTCCATCGACCGAAGAGAGCAAGACATGGTATCGCATTGTGACAAATGCTACCGACAATACACGCGCCGGACGATGCATACAGTTGCTGCGTGAGGGATTAAACATTGCAGACAAGACAGGCACAGCTCCAGCAAACCGTCTGTGGAACAGCGAGATAATTGAGGACGAAAACAATGCAGGATATGACTATCAGCTATGGGCATTCATGCAGGATCCGAACAACCCTCAACGTTGGGCTATCGTTAACAAGGCTAAACCTGACGGTTCAGTAAAGGGTACTCCTACAGCCGAGAACAATACCGGACGTTGGGACTATGACGACAACAAACGTCATTATGACTTTATCCTGGGAGACAAAGTGTATGCAAAGAACGGAAACAACTACAACTACAGCATACGAAGCCAGAAGGTATCGAACACCAATATGTGCTTGAACTATGCCGGTGGGGGACAGAACTACTCTATCAACCTGTGGAGCGACCCGAATGACGGCAACGGCGGTGTATGGGAGTTCCGACCTCTGGTGGCTCAGAACGAGGAAAAAGAGATAGACTACCCCGTAGAGGGTACTTGTTACCGCATTGTAAACAATACAGAGCGTTTCAATGGCTGGACCATGTACGACAACAACGACAGCAGAGTGACTGCGGCAAAGCAGAATTATGGAATGGACGTGTGGGAGGTTGTGGAATCGGCAATCACTGATAATGGACAGACATTCAAACTGCGTAACGCAATGACCGGTCGCTATATAAGCAATAGTGCAGCTCCGCTTGCACTTGGCGATAACGGTGTAACGCTCACCAACGTATATAACGAGAAGAGTGGCGATTTCTACATAAAGGTGGCTGATGCTGCTATTTATCCTATTTCGGAGCGTGCCACTACATATCCGAACACATTGAGCACCGGCGGTATTTATCCACAGGGAGCCGGTTGGTTATTTGAAAAGGCATGTGTAATTTCATATGTATGTAAGGACGAGAACGGAAATCTTATAGAGAACGCAGTCAAGTCTGTTGCTTTCGGCAGCAACGTGACAGCTGTTGCACCTGAATTCGTCAACTATGAGATTGTGAGATATGATGACACAAGCAGTGCTGTGGCTCCTGAGTTTTACAATATTTCTGAAAACAAGGTAGTGAATGTCACATACAAGCGTGTGTCGAACAGTGTCGTTTACCGTTGTTATACCGTTGACGGTAATCATATCGCTGACTACACTGTTCCTTGTGCCATAGGTGCAAGCCATCAGGTAGAGGCTCCTGAAATCGAGTTCTTTACGTTGATCGGCTGCGACGAGTCCCAATCGTCAATTACACCGTCTGCCGATACTGTAATCGAGGCATATTACGATACAGAGGGTATTATGGGTGTAGCTTCTATCGGTGAGGCTGTGACTGAACTTGAGGCCGGAGCATCATACGTGATCTACAACGCCAAGAACGAGACTGCACGAAGCGGATTCCTCAGCGCGAGCAAGGTGGGTGAAGGTATCACAACTACCAACGGAATCAGCGAGGCAAATCCTTCATTCGTGTGGAACTTCGAGGGTGACGGTAACAGATTTACTGTTAAAAACAACTATGGTATATACATTCCTCAACTGTTGCGCGGTTCATTGGTGACCGGTGGAAGCAGTGCTGAGGTGTTCGTGTTTACGCTGAATTCCGATGGTTTGACATGGAGTGTCAAGGGTACAAGCAACAACTACTATTGGAACGGTAACGCCAACAACACTTTTACCGGTTGGGACGACGGTCACCCGTTCATTATTTACAGCTATAAGCCACACCCTTATTTCAATGTGTCATACAAATGTGTCAATGAGAATGGTAATGAGATGGCTAACGGTTCTCGTTATGTAAAGGGTGGTGATGCATATACATTGCTGACACCAAGCTTTGAGGGATATACATTTGCGGAAAGCGACGCGGTATATACCGAGTTGGCAAGAGTGGCAAAGAATATTGAGCTGACACTCACATATACCAAAAACGGTACAGGTATCATCGATGTGCAAGGTGAAACCGCAAATGCAAAGGCCGTCTATGACCTGCAAGGTCGTGAAATAAAGACTCCTGCAAAGGGTATATATATTGTCGGTGGCAAGAAGAGATTGGTGAAGTAACCGTAGAATATTAGAAGTCCTTAAGGTCCTTGTGGCTTTAAGGACTTTAGAAATAAGGATAATAAAATATGAAAACAATAACATACCGTACACAAGGTACATGTTCGCGCTTCATTGAGGTGACAGGCGAGAACGGTGTGGTGGTTGATGTGAAATTCTTTGGAGGTTGCGACGGCAACTTGCAGGGAATCAGTAAATTGGTTAAGGGAATGAAGTATGGCGAGGTTATCTCGCGTCTCAAAGGTATCAGCTGCAATGGCAAGCCTACGTCGTGCCCCGACCTGCTATGCCATGCCATCGGTCAGCTGATGAGCGAAGAAGAGTAGGATATAAACTCCTTAGTGACCATAAGGACCTTAGTCTCCTTTACAAACAAAACATTTTATGGCGAAGATCAAGAACAACGAATATAAGCTTAAGAACGAGGCCTTTATGCAGGCATTGCGTGATGGCGAGGAGGAACTTTTTGAGATTTCAAAAGGTGTCCTTGTGAAAATTCTCGAAAAGGGCGACGGTGACAGGTCGCCACGTGCCAACAATGTAATCACGGTGCACTATAAGGGCAGTCTTATCAGTGGCAAGGTGTTCGACAACAGTTGGGAACGTGGCTATCCTGAGGCTTTCCGTCTGAACGACCTTATCGTGGGTTGGCAGATAGCCTTGACGCAGATGCATGTAGGCGACCATTGGATAGTATATATTCCATACGAGTTGGGATACGGTACACGTGACAATGGACCTATTCCTGCATATTCGACACTTGTATTTGAGGTGAAACTTGTCGCAATAATGTAAATCCCAAGCGTAAGAGAATAGTGAAACCATTCCGCGAACACTACAGGGAACTGATTATGCTCGGACTGCCCATTGTTGTCGGACAGTTAGGCATTATACTTGTCTCATTCGCCGATACATTCATGGTGGGATGGCATGGTACCGAAGATTTGGCTGCAGCTAGTTTCGTGAACAATGTCTTCAACCTTGCCATAATATTTGCCACAGGCTTTTCCTATGGCTTGACACCTGTCGTGGGCAAACTCTTCGGTGAGGGAAAGCATAAGGAAGCCGGTGCTGTCTTGAAGAATGCACTGTTTACCAATGGGGTTATGTCGCTCTTTGTCATATCTGCAATGGGTGTACTGTATATGAACATCGGCCGTTTGGGGCAACCTGAAGAGCTGTTGCATCTGATACGCCCTTACTTTGTCGTGCTGTTGCTGTCGTTGCCATTTGTCATGCTGTTCAATGCTTTCAAGCAGTTTATTGACAGCATAACCGATACAAGGACTGCCATGTGGATTATGCTCTCGGGAAATGTAATAAACGTTGTCGGCAACTATATCCTTATTTTCGGAAAGTGCGGATTCCCCGAGCTCGGCTTGTTAGGAGCCGGTATTGCGACGGTGCTGTCACGTATGGCTATGCTTGCCATTGCCATGACGGTATTCCTGAGAGCCGGACGTTACCGTACATACATGCATGGTTTCTTTGGAGGAAAAATAACGCTTGCAAGCCAGAAAAGCCTCAATAGACTCGGGTTGCCTGTTGCATTGCAGATGGGAATGGAAACGGCATCGTTCAGCCTTGCTACTATAATGGTCGGATGGATAGGAACGAATGCACTTGCCGCGCATCAGATAATGTGTACGGTAGGGCAGCTCGGGTTCATGATGTACTATGGTATGGCTGCGGCTGTTGCTGTTAAGGTAAGCAACTATAACGGTTCGGGTGACATTCCCGATATACGCCGTTCGGCAAATGCCGGTTTCAATATAATCCTTGTAATGGCGGTATTCGCGTCAATGGCTGTGTATATGTTACGTAATCATATAGGACATGTATTTACAGACAACAATGATGTTGCATTGTTGGTGGCGCAGCTTGCAATACCGTTTATTATATACCAGTTCGGCGACGGCATGCAATGCAATTTCTCTAATGCTTTGCGCGGTATTGCCGATGTGAAGCCGGTGATGCTGTATGCATTTATCGCATATTTCGTGATATCGCTACCAGTGGGCTATCTGTTTGCGTTTACGCTCGACATGGGGCTGATGGGTATATGGATGTCCTTCCCGTTCGGTTTGACAAGTGCAGGAGTGATGTTCTATCTGAGATTCATGGCAAAGACAAGAATATAATAAACAATAAATATAATGAACGATTACACAAAAGTACAATTTACGGTAACACCTAACGAAGAGGTGGCTACAGACGTGCTTGCGGCTCTGCTTGCCGAAGTGGGTTTTGAGAGTTTTGTTCCTGACGGGAACGGTATGGAGGCATATGTACCTCACAACCTGTACGATGAGAATTCCATTGCTGTAGTGGTGGATAATTTCCCGCTTGACGGGTATGTGATAACATACAACAGCGAATTCATCGAGGGAGAGGACTGGAATGCCGAGTGGGAGAAGAACTATTTTCAACCTATTGTGCTCGGTGAGGAGTGCGTTATACACAGCACCTTCCATACCGATGTCCCAAAGGCACGTTATGATATTCTGATAGATCCTAAGATGGCATTCGGTACAGGCTATCATCAGACAACATGTCACATGCTCAGAGCAATCCTTGCCAGCGACATGAAGGGCAAGAGCGTGCTTGATATGGGATGTGGCACAGCGTTGCTTGCCATTCTTGCCCGCAAGCATGGTGCGACAGATGTGGTTGCCATAGATATAGACGAGTTTGCATACGAGAACGCCAAGGAGAACGTTGTCCTGAATGATACAGCAGACATAGAGGTGCGATTGGGTGGTGCCGAGGCTATAAAGGAAGACGACAGCTTTGATTTTGTGATTGCCAATATCAATCGTAATATCCTGCTTGCCGATATGGCCAACTATGTGCGATGCATGCATGCCGGTTCACAGATATTCATAAGCGGTTTCTACACCGAAGATATGGATGTGCTTAAAGAGGAGGCGGCACGTAACGGATTGCGTTATATTGATTATGCCGAGGATAACCGTTGGGCAATGATGAGATTCGAAAAATAAGATATATGGGCGACTTCAGTCGCCCATATATTCTATATGTACAGCCCGTGAACATTTATAGTATCTGGTGCATTATAAAAATAAAAAAGATGGAACAAAGTGCACTTTATACTATTTGCGGTTATGTGGCGAGTATAGGGTTGATACTCGGTTATCTGCCACAAGCCATAACAACAATACGTACCAGGAATACTGACGGGATTGCCATGTCATCATTTCTTATGATGGCTGTCGGAGCGTTTGCATTCATGTTGCAGGGGCTTTTGCACCGTCCGGGAATAATATGGTCGATGTTCATTACCAATGCTGTCACAGGCTTATGCAGTTGTATAGTATTCGGAATTAAGATACATAACGATTATTTCAAGAAGAGATGATGTCTGTACTTATGGCTGGGAGGTGATGAATCATGGAATGTCTCAAAAGTATCTTCCAAACGGTGAGCACAACAGTCCGTGCCCCTCTAAAACATCTACTCTCACACGGAGTATTGCATGTTGCATTGTGCCTACATCCATATCATTGACAAAATTAATGCGCAGACGTCTTTGCTACTTTTGTCTGTTTTTATTATCTTCGCACAACTCAATGTAAACTATAACAATCATGATAAAACAGGAATGGATAGATAAGGGATACATAGATGAGGTTGTTCCCGAAGGTATCGACTTAAAAGCTGAGATACGACGTCTTTGCGAGGAGAAGAATGCGGTGGTGCTTGCGCACTATTACACTGACGGTGCTATACAGGATGTTGCTGATTTTGTGGGTGACAGTCTTGCGTTGGCACAGATTGCCGAGAAAACAACTGCCGATATCCTTGTGATGTGCGGTGTGCATTTCATGGCTGAGACAAACAAGATCCTTTCGCCTGATAAAAAGGTGCTTATCCCTGATCTGAATGCCGGTTGCTCGCTCGCAGAGAGCTGCCCTGCAGAGGAACTTGCCAAGTTCAAGGCTGAGCATCCTGACCACAAGGTGGTGGCGTATGTGAATACCTCTGCTGCTGTCAAGGCTCTTACTGATATTGTTGTAACATCGACAAATGCACGTGCTGTTGTGGATAGTTTCCCAAAGGACGAGAAGATAATATTTGCTCCGGATAAGAATTTGGGTGGTTATCTGAATGCAGTTACCCACCGCAATATGTTGCTATGGAATGGTGGCTGTCACGTACATGAACAGTTCTCTATCGAGAAGATTGTTGAGCTTAAGGCTGCAAATCCTGATGCAAAGGTGCTTGCTCATCCTGAGTGTAAGAGTGGAGTGCTGGCCCTTGCCGATTTCATAGGCTCTACAGCGGCTATTCTCTCTTATGCCGAGAAGAATGAGGCAAAGCAGTTCATTGTGGCTACCGAAAGCGGTATCCTGCATGAGATGATGAAGCGTTGCCCTGAGAAGGAGTTCATTCCTGTTCCACCGATGACCGGCTCGTGCGCTTGCAACGAATGTGCATATATGCGCCTGAATACCCTTGAAAAACTTTATAACACACTTAAATATGAGTGGCCTGCAGTGGAACTTGACGAGTCGCTCATTGAGGATGCCAGACGTCCTATAACACGAATGTTGGAATTATCTAAATAGTTGACTTTAAAAGGCTCTTTTGACGTTACGCCTAATTAGAGTTATATTACTATCTAAAAAAAATCCGAGCATTTGCTCGGATTTTTTTAATTATTTGTTGAATCTCTCACGGAGTGTCTTTATCATATCCTGTGTCATGCTGTCGAGATCGTAGCTTGGCTTCCAGTCCCACTCTTCGCGTGCGCAGGAGTCATCCATCTTGTTGGGCCATGAATCGGCGATGGCCTGACGTACAGGGTCGAATTCGTAGTGCATCTTGAAGTCTGGGATATACTTCTGGATGGATGCCTTGATTATTTCAGGATCAAAACTCATTGACGCTACGTTGAAGGCATTGCGGTGGATAAGGCGTGATGGATCGGCATTCATGATGTCAACTGCTGCCTTTAGTGCGTCCGGCATATACATCATATCCATGAATGTACCGGCCTGGATAGGACAAGCGAAATCTTCGCCCTTGACTGCTGCATAGTAAATCTCGACAGCGTAGTCGGTTGTTCCTCCACCAGGGAGTGTCACGTTAGATATCAGTCCCGGGAATCGAACAGCACGTGTGTCTACACCATATTTTGTAAAATAGTAGTCGCTGAGCAACTCTGTTGCTACCTTTGTTACACCGTACATAGTCTTTGGACGCTGTATTGTGTCCTGTGGGGTGTTGTCGCGAGGTGTGTTGGGACCGAACGAACCGATAGAACTTGGAGTAAAGACAGCACATTTTTTTTCGCGTGCAATCTCAAGTATGTTTATGAGTCCGTTCATCTGTATATCCCATGCAAGCAAAGGCTTTGATTCGGCAACAGCCGAAAGGAGTGCTGCAAGGTTGTATATGGTATCGATCTTATATTTGTCAACAATGTCGGCAAGCTGTTGTGCATTTTTTACATTTGCCTCTTCTGCTGGACCACTTTCAAGGAGTATGCCTTTTGGCTCTGCTCCAGGAATGTATCCGGCAACAATATTTCCGTCAGGAATCATGTTGCGTAGTTTCATGGTAAGCTCTGAACCGATCTGACCGGTTGAACCGATGACAAGTACATTTTTCATAAGGCTATATTGTTTTTATTTGTTCTATTGTTTTCTATGGCAACCGGTATGGCAGCCTCATACGGCTATAATTCCGTAGTTACACACTTTGTTTTTCAAAGTTACTGCTATTTATAATAGCAACAAACTTTTTTATTATAAAATTGGTAAAAAACATACAAAGGCTATGAGCTCGTAGCTCATAGCCTTTGTATGTCAGAATGTTGTGTTATAGTAGACCGAGTAGGTTGAACATCAGGAATCCGATATAGTTACCCACAGCGTATCCCAAAAGTCCATTGGCAATACCTGTCATGATGACATCCTTGTTCTTCATTGTCGCGGCAATCATAGGCACACATAAAGGAGAGTTTATGAGGGTGTCCGATGTTATGACTGCATCGTCTGCATCTACACGGAACAATCTTGCAAGAAGAATTGTCAGGAACAATGAGCCGAATATTATCACAGCCTGATATATGAGAATGTATAGGCTCTGGCTCCAGTTGATCTTGCTCAGGTCGGCCATTGTCGCCATTACAAGACAGAATACATATATGATGTACATTCCTGCATCGTAGCTTTTGTCCCACGTGCGTACCTCTTTCCAACTTGTGAGCAGGAGTGACAATGTGGTGATGGAGAGAATGAGAGCAACCATTGATATCTCGCCGTTTTTACCAGCAAGCTTGCCTATGTATACAGATATGCCCATAACAACTATTGAACCAAGCAATACCTTGCCAAGCTGCAAAAGGCTCTTCTTCTTTCCAAAATCCTTGTATGGGTTATCCTCGGTATACTCCTCAACCTTTACATTCTGCTCATTGCGGCCTCGTTTGCCTACAATCAGGCGTGCCAACTTGACGCCTCCACCCATAAGGAACATCAAGTAGAAGAATGAAACGATGAGGTTGCATGTTGTGAGTATTATGAAATTCTCGCTACTGAGTCCTAACATCTGCTTTACGGCTGCAAGGTTTGCAGCACCGCCAAGATACTGTCCGGTGAGTGAAGCACCCATTATAGCACCCTCTTCGCCGAGGTCTTTATTGAAAATGAGATATCCTATAGCGACGAATGCTACAACAGACAATGCGCCTATCACAAAAGCCTTCAACGACTTTCCTAAAGAGAATTTCTTGAAATTGCAACCAAAGAGTATCATGGGCAAAGCCAAAGGAATGAGTACACTTGAAAAGGATTCCATGAACCCGAACAACTTGTCATACGCCGCTTTCTCGGTAGGGAAAATGCCTATGTTGGCTACTATTACACCCAATATGTAGAGTGTCAATACCGGACCTATCTTGTTAAAGCATCTTATTTTACGGCAAATGAATAATATTCCTGCCGGTGCGATAAAGTAGAATATCAGCAATAGTATATTTCCTATCATGTCTTGTTCATTTTATGTTTTTTGCCGAGTATAAATTTACTGTAGCAATGTGGCAAAGGTACAATTTTTATCAATATTTTACAAAAATGAAACTTTATTATATATCATAATGTGATTTTTATTCTATTTGTGGTTCCATGTTCTTGAATATTTTTCGGGCCTGATGGGTTTATTTAATCAAAAAAATGTATTTTTGTAAATCAACAGTCAGGTGCGTAACCGTATGTTCACCTGATGTAATGGAAAAGAATTATCAATAACTAAAAAACATACAACAATGTACGGAAAATTCCAACAACATTTGCAGAATGAACTGGCTGCCATAGAAGAAGCCGGTCTTTACAAGAAAGAGCGTAATATCGCATCGCAGCAGTTTGCTGAGATTACTCTCGAGGATGGTTCAAAAGCTCTGAATTTCTGTGCCAACAATTATCTTGGCCTTTCAAACAATCCACGTTTGATGAAGGCTGCCCAGGAGGCTATGGAGGCACGTGGTTTCGGTATGTCGTCGGTACGTTTCATCTGTGGTACACAGGATTACCACAAGACACTTGAGAAGGCTGTTGCCGACTACTTCAAGACCGAGGATACAATCCTGTATGCTGCATGTTTCGATGCCAACGGTGGTCTTTTCGAGCCTTTGTTCACAGCTGAGGACGCAATTATCTCCGATTCTCTCAATCATGCATCAATTATCGATGGCGTACGTCTTTGCAAGGCTGTACGTTACCGTTATGCCAATGCTGATATGGCCGATCTGGAGCGTTGCTTGCAGGAGGCTCAGGCACAGCGTTTCCGCATAATAGTTACTGACGGTGTGTTCTCTATGGACGGTAATGTAGCTCCAATGGATAAGATATGTGACCTTGCCGAGAAATACAATGCGCTTGTAATGGTGGATGAGAGCCACTCAGCCGGTGTGGTGGGTGCTACAGGTCATGGTGTGGCTGAGCAGTTCGACTGCTACGGACGCATCGATATCTTTACCGGTACATTCGGTAAGGCTTTCGGTGGTGCTGTAGGCGGTTTTACAACAGGCCGCAAGGAGATTATCGACATGCTCCGTCAGCGTTCACGTCCTTACCTCTTCTCTAACTCATTGCCACCCTCAGTAGTAGGTGCATCTATTGAGGTATTCAAGATGCTTGCCGAGAGTGATGAACTTCACACCAAGCTGCAGAATAATGTGAACTATTTCCGCGATAAGATGTTGGCTGCAGGTTTTGATATCAAGCCTACACAGTCGGCTATCTGTGCTGTTATGCTCTATGATGCTCCGCTTTCACAGGTATTTGCACAGAAGATGGCCCAGGAGGGTATCTTCGTTACCGGTTTCTACTATCCTGTTGTTCCAAAGGGCGAAGCACGTATCCGCGTACAGCTCTCAGCTGCTCACGAGCAGGAGCACCTCGACAAGGCTATAAATGCCTTTATAAAGGTGGGTAAGGAACTTGGAGTAATAAAGTAAATCCTTCAATTAATAATATGTAACAGCTTCGGTGCATGCACCGAAGCTGTTTGTTGAATAAATAATTTAATGGGGAATACTATGAATGTAAATCACGATTCGGCATTTAAGGATTGTTATATAATGCAACGCTGTGATATTAAACGCTTTGCTGACACGCTCGCTGATGGTTTCAGTCAATATAATCTGTTCAAATATGCCTGTCGAGGAAAGTACAACCATAGAAAAATGAGCCACTTCTGGGCTTTCTCCATCGCTCTTAATTTACACGATGCAATCTGCATTGCCGATAGCAAGGAGGTCAATTCTGTATTGATATATATTCCCCCAAGAAGTAAAGAACCCGGTTTGTTTTCTTATTTGAAAGCAGGGGTCGTGGAAATGGCTTTAAGGACAGGGCTGCGTCGCTCTACCAGATTGTCGCGTTTTGATGCCGAGGCACAAGAAGTGGCACAGCGATACAAGGCTGCCGATGACGGTTATCTGTTTGCTTTTGCCACCCGCCTTGACAAACAAGGGCAAAATTATGGCAAACCGTTGATGAATGCACTTCTGCATTATCTTGATGCAATGGGACAAGGGTGCTATCTCGAGACGTTGGAACCCGGTAATGTTGGGCTGTATGAGCACTTCTCATTCCGGCTTAAGGAAAAGGTTGAGGTAAAGTCGGGCAATTTGACGTTGTTTGCAATGTATCGTCCCAAGAGTAAATAGAAAAGGCACCGTTGGTGCCTTTTCTATTTACTCTATAGTTATTTCAAACGTGCTTGCCGGCAGGCCTGCTTCATTTGCAAGGTTTGCATCTGTGTAGGGTTTCCATGCATAGCGTATGCGACGTGCATTGCTGTAGCCATCAATTATTATGCGGTTGCCATCGATCTTGATGTTCTCACTTGGTATCTCCTGTAATGAACCAACAGCCCAACCAATCTCCAATCCGCGTAAAGCCTTTCCGTCGCTTGTACTTAGCTCTGTTGCATTGCTGAATTCGATTATAAGTTTACCTTTTGTCTCTTTTGCACTCACCGGGGTAGGTCCTTGCTGCGCCACGTGGTCCATACCGTATGTCTGGTTCAGCGCAAGGCGTGCAAGACGCTCTCCAACGGGTGCTTTCTCCTTGGGGTGAACATCATACGGGTCACCCTTGTCGCTTGATACGGCAAAGTCACAGTTGGGGATTTCTGCTGCCATTCTGCGTTGAGAGTTGCGGAAGTGTGGCCATGACGGGCGGTTTATGCTCGATAGCTGAACAAAATAGAATGGCATTTCGGGGTTGTTCCATGTCCTGCGCCAACTGTCGATAAGTGTAGGGAATATAATTTCGTGCAATTCTACATTGTGTGCATTCGACTCGCCTTGATACCAAATTGCTCCCTTGATGGGGTAGTGGGCTATAGGCATTATACCTGTCTCGTAGAGGTAGCATGGCTCATAGGGGTGGCGTTGCAGGTTGTTTGTGCTCTTGGCGATGTTCTTGCTTGCGCGGCCACGGCACCAGTCCTGTATCATGTCGTTTCCTCTCCAATTATATAATATGTCAACAAGCACGGGGTGGAACTCGAGTGTCTTGCGGTCGATGAATGCTTCGGCTGGTGCTCCGCCTACTGCGTTGCAGATAAGTCCTACAGGAACGCCCAACGAGTCGGCAAGCATTGCGCCAAAGTGGTATGCCACAGCCGAAAAGTCATTCACGTTCTGCTTGTTCTGCATTTGCCAGCTTGTAGGCAGATAGTAGTCGTGGTTGTTGAGCTTTACAAGGTCTATGGAATCCCATTCGATGTTGTTTGTTATTACGCGAGGTTTCATGTCGTAAAGGCGTATCTCCTTACCCTCCAGGTTGGCAAGGCTCTGCTCTATGTGAGAACTCTCCTTTACCATGAATGCCATATTGGACTGTCCTGAGCATAGCCATACCTCACCTACAACAATATTGCTGTATGTGATTTTCTCTTTTCCGCATTCAACGGTCATTGTGTAGCTTTTTCCGTCGGCTTTCATTGGTGCAAATGCCACTTGCCATTCGCCCCATTCGTTTGTATTGGCTTTCACCTTCTTCTTGCCGAGTTTTACGCAAACCTCGTCGCCTGCATTTGCTGTTCCTTTCACAACAAACGGTTTGTCGCGCTGGATTACCATGTTGTCGCTGTATATTGCAGGCAACGAAAGACCGCCAAAGTCATTGGTGATTGCTGAATATACCTGTTTGGCTATGATGCCTGCTCCCTCTGCGTCGGGGTGCAGTGCATCGGGCATCAGGTCAGGGCGGTGGTAAAGATAGCGGCTCAGGTCGATAATCTCGAAATTACCATATTCGGCAATATGTGGGATAAGTTCCTGTATTTGCCAATACCAGTCGCGTGTTCCACTCTTGAAACGGCGATGCCAATGGAATATGGGTGTCATTTGGCAAACATATACATCAACTTCGGGATTGGCTTCGCGCAAAGCTTCAATGATGTTTATGTAGTCATTGTAGAACTCGTCGCGGTAGTTGGGCCAGTTGCGTGGGTCGGTGTCGTTGAGTCCCAAATGTATGACTGCGATGTCGGGTGCAAACTCAAGTGCCGCCTTGTATTCGGGCAGGTTTATGTATGGACGGTGACCTTTGCTCAATAGTGTTGCGCCGGAATGGCCAAAGTTGCGTACCTCATACTTGTCGCCCAACATCTGTTGCAGTTGGGTGGGGTATGATGTCCTTGACGGCTCTTTGTGTCCGTAGCCGTATGTCACGCTGTTGCCTATACATGCAACCTTTATCTTCTCCTGTGCAACAGCCAGCAATGGCAGTACAAGCAAAAGCATTACGAGATTCTTTCTCATTGTCAATTGGTTTTTATTGTTACTTTGCTGAGAGTTTCAGTAGTTCTTCTTATATGTATCATTTGTTTTGCTTCTCGGCATTGCTTCGCTCCTGTATATCGGTTGCAATGGTAAAGAAGGCATCACCGCTTGAGTTGAGTGCAGTTTCAAACGAATCCTGTATCACACCAATGATGAATCCCACTGCTACAACCTGCATGGCAATGTCGTTGCTGATGCCAAAGAGTGAACACGCCATAGGGATAAGCAATAGCGAGCCTCCTGCCACGCCCGAAGCTCCGCAGGCAGCAAGGGTGGCAATGATACTGAGCAACATGGCACTTCCCAATGAAGGGGTTATACCCATTGTGTGGCAAGTAGCCATTGTCATCACTGTAATAGTCACTGCTGCACCGTTCATGTTGATGGTACTTCCTAAAGGTATGCTTACGGAATAGAAATCCTCGTCAACACCCATTCGTTTGCACAGGTTCATGTTGACCGGTATGTTGGCTGCCGATGAACGCGTGAAAAATGCACTCACGGCACTCTCCTTCAAACATTGCCACAATAGCGGATATGGGTTGCGCTTGATAAGTACGGCAACTATGATAGGGTTAATAATCAGCGATACAGCCAACATGCATCCTACAAGTATCAACAACAGCTTGCCATAGGTGGTGAATATATCCAATCCGCTTTCGGAAACGGCTCCATATACAAGTCCCATGATACCGACAGGGGCACACTGTATAATCCATTTTACAACCAATGAAACTGATTCGGCAAAGTCGTGGACTGTGTGTATGGTGTTCTCATTTGCAAGTTTCTTTAATGAAAGTCCTGTAATGATAGCCCAGAAGAGAATACTCATGTAGTTGGCATTCATTATTGCCTTTACCGGGTTGCTCACCACTTCATTTACTATGTTACGGAATACTTCGCCCAAAGCTCCGGGAGCAGCATTGCTTGCACCGGCAATGTCAGAAAGGGTTATGCTTACAGGGAATATTCTGCCTGCGAACACAGCCAATATTGCCGCAATAAAAGTTGACATTATATAAAGGACGATAATCTTGCGGAACTTCTTGCCTAAACCTACTTGTGCCTTGGAAATGGATGAAGTGACAAGGATGAATACCAATATCGGTGCTACAGCTTTCAATGCGCCTACAAACAGGGTGCCTAAAAAGGCTATGCTTTTATATTGTGGGCATATAAGTGCGAGGATGGCGCCAATGATGACACCAATCAGGATACGTAGCATCAGATTGCTTCGTAAGGTTGTCAGAATATTATTGATTCCTTTTTTCATGTTATGTAAAATTTGTTGTTCTTATCTCTTGTCAAAAACCTTTGCTGAATAGCTCTACCATCCAGAGGCTGCAGGTTGTAGTGTGGTCAGCCGGGATAGCAGAGTGTTCAAGAGTTACAATCTCCTCTCCGAAGGCTTCAAGGATAGCGAGGCTGTTCTCTTTTGGAACTACCTGGTCCAGTGAAGAGTAGTGGAGCTTCATAGGGTGTATAGGAGTCCATCCCTTGGTCAGGTCGTTCTTCTCAAGACAACTGTAGAGCGCTTTGCAGATGGGGGATTCCTTGTCCAGCATTGCCTGGCTAAGAATATCTGTGAGGTATATCTCATTGTCGGCAAGAGTAGCGTCTGTTGTTTGCTTTACCTTGTCTATGAACAGTTGGTTGATGGCAGACGTGTCATGTTTCTTGCCGGCAATCATATTGTCAATCTCGGATTTTACAGCAAGGTAGTTTTGAGAGTATACCATATCCTCAGTGAAGCCGTCCATGATGTCGGGGTAAGAGTCGAACATAGTCCTCATAACCAATGGGAATACCACCGGGTATGCGACTTTACCGTCGGCAAAGTATTTGTCGATAGTTGCTACAGGGCTGTATGGGCCTGATGAGCAGTTGCTTGATGCGAAGTTCCATTTTGAGGCAAGCTCAAGGTGTGTGTCCATGTATTTATGTACGGCTATGGCATTGCTTGCTCCCTGTGAAGCACCGGCAAGGTATAGCTTCCAATCCTGTGACATACCGCACTTGCCATTGTCGTTGAAGAGGTCATATCCGGCTGTCAGGGCGTCAATGGAGTTGATAGCGCATATATCGTGGTTAAGGTAAGGGTGAGGCATGTTTTTGGTTATGCCGTAACCCAGGTAGTCGGGCATGATGGTTAGGGTGTTGCCTGTGATGAACATCTCAAGAGGGAATGTATTGCTGGGAGCCTCAGCGTCACTTGTAATGGTATAGTGTTCCATCAGACAAATGTTGTCGGGCTTGAGGTCATTCCATACTCCATTGTCGAAATAGCCTAACCAGAAGGCTGCAGCCGATAGGGTAACGGGGTCGTTGTTCACGTCGCTACTTGTGTACTGGTATGTTGTCTTGCGGAATCCTAACTGGATGTCGTTCTTGCCAAGTTTCTGTTTCAGAGCGATTTCCTTCATGGAGAATACGGCTTCCATAGGTGCCTTGATGGCCGCATATTCCTCAGGCATGCTGTTGAGGAATAGGCTTATTGGCAATTGCATGTCGCTCTTTACTTCGTACGAGACACGTGGCTTGTCACCAGGAATTTCCGGATTGTTGTCTGTGTTGCATGATATGATAGCCGACATCATCAACAGGATGATGGGGAGCATGCAGAATCTCTTTTTCATGTGGTTGTGATTTAATTAAGAAGTAGATGAGCGCCTTTGTTGGCGCTCATCCGTTTGTATTATCTGAACATTGTCTTTTTGCCGTTGATAATGTATAGTCCCTTCGTCGGGTTGGTGACGCGGCGACCCTGCAAATCGTAGATTTCAGTATTGGCCTTTCCGTCTTCAACTTTCACCTCTTCTATTGCTGTCGGGTTGGTCGATTTTATAGGATAGAATGGTGCCTCCTCGGTAAACTTGTAAGTGCCGTTGCTTGCCCAGTCGAGTGAGAAGCGTACGAAACGCATTGTGAAGCCACCGAACACGCCATTCTCCTCGTAATAAACACCGAGTGTTCCGTCAGGGAGTACAACGGCTGCACTGTATGCCGAACCTATAGGACAAATTGTCTTTGGTGTGCCAAAGGTAGCACCTTCGTCTGTCGACAATGCAATACTTACGTTCTGACGGCTACCGCTGTTCGGCAATGTCTGGAATGCAATGTCCCATGGGTTACCTTCTACTGTAGAACACCATACCATGTATTCACCATCGCAAGCATTGCCTGAGATACCGGTGGTGAAACGTGTCTGTGATGGCTTGTGCCATGTAGCACCGTCGTCCGATGTGTAGTTGTAGTAATTGTAACCACTTGCACGTACGCTGATGGCGAGGTCACCGTTGTTGCGTTCCAAAGTCTTTGGCTCATCAGCACCGCTTGTACCACTTGTACCGCTTACGTACCAGTTATTGCCACCGTCCTTACTCATGAAGAAGTAGAAGTGCTGGCTGTTGTCGGCCTGACGGTTTACGAAGCTTGAAACAAGTGTTCCGTCACGCTTCTGGAGTGCTGCACCTGAACCTGAGAATCCGCTCTTCCATGTTTTTGTCATAGGGTTTGAACAGTTTGCACCAAAGAGGTCATCGGTGTGGTCAACAGGTGTTTCCCATGTCAAACCGCCATCGCGGCTGGTGATTGTCTTCCAACGTGGAGGTTCGGCTGCTGTTCCTGCAAAGAATCCGTGACCGTATGTTCCTGCACTTGTCATGATACCGATAATTTCTCCGTTCTCACGGTTGGTCACTATTGATGCATCGCCGTGGCCATAATT
This sequence comes from Bacteroidaceae bacterium, assembly GCA_017555585.1. GTDB lineage: Bacteria > Bacteroidota > Bacteroidia > Bacteroidales > Bacteroidaceae > HGM04593. Next base: position 9,504 of record JAFZGA010000013.1, on the reverse strand, counting down.
TCCGCCTGTTTCGGCAGTACCTGCAACGGTGACAGGATCGCTCCATGTCTTACCATTGTCCTCGGAATACTGTGCAACAAGGTAACAGTGGCTTGGAAGGTCGCTGTTGTGATGCTTGCGGTCGTCGGTAAGTGTTACAAGACGCTTGCCGTCCTTTGTAACTGTGATTGAAGGGATACGGTAGTATAGTGAACCCTTGTCCATAGGCATGAGTACTGCACCCTCTGAAAGGAATATTGTAACGCTGTGTGCAGGATTGCCGTTATTCTCGGCAATCTCTTTACCGTCGATGGTGTATGCGGTGATGCTTGCATCTACAGTGTTGCCTTCTTTTGCAGTTTCTGCAATGTCGTATGTAATCCACAAATAGTTGTCGCCAGGAAGCAAAGTCTTTTTGCCGGTGATTGTAAATGTGCCGTCAGCTGCAAGTGTAACGGTCTCGCCGAACTGCTCGCCGTTCTCCTCGCGCCATGTCATCTTCTTATCCGGGTCAACAAACAGCTCGCGTGAGTTGGTTGCAAAGTAAGCCTTTACGTTTGTGATGTCGTTCTTGTCTGTTCCTGCGAATGAACCCTTCACACCCTGGAACTCAATATTGCCATCGAGTCCACCGACGCGTATGGTTGAGCGCACAATTGGCTGGTCTGTGTTGCCGATACCTGTGCTCACCTTACCCTGAACAACCTTAGACGATGCAAACTCTGCCAAGGCATTGCTTGTGTCAACTTCGTCGAACTTCCACAACGAAGCGTTGCCTGCTGCTGCGCCCCAACGTACAATCACAGAGTTGTCGTTCTGTGCATGGAGTTCAACGGCGTTGTCCTTGATTGTGAAGAAATCATAAGCACTGTTGATGTTGTATATGTAGTTAGGCTCGTCCACTGCACTGAATGCTGTTGAATTACCTGTACCGGCACCTGCTGTGCCGAAGTATTTGCCATTGTAATTCTTGATGGCAAGTTTGCCGTCCTTCTCCCAGAAGCTCCATATGCGGTCTGCGCTGAACATCTTGTCGCCAAAACGCAACCTGTTCATGTCACCGTCAATATATATGACCTTGCCTGCGCAGTAGGCCTGTGTAGATGCGCTTGTGATGTAGTACCAATGCTCATTACCCTCGGTACTTATTTTTGGAGCTTCAATCTTGTCTTCCTTTATTTTTACAACGAAGTTTGTCAATACAACACCGTTACCGTTGCTACCTGCAAGGCGGAATGAAACAGAACCGGCGTTCTGGTTCTTTGCACTGATGGTCTGTGCAGTAGTTGATGTGGTGTATGAAATACCATTGTCCATTATTGTAAGGTCAAGCGCATTGTTGTGTCCGTTGTTGGCAAATGTAAAGCTGTACTCGGTGATTACATATCCGGCAGGGGCTGAGATTGAATAGGTTGCACTGCCGGCAGAACCGGTCATCAACTGTACATTGTTGCCGCTCCAGTTCATATTGTTGACTGTTCCACAACCGAACTGCAACAGTGGGGTAGCGTTGCTCTTCCAGCAGCAGTTCCAATTCTGGTTGGCTGAACCATTGGCGTGATAGAGGTTACCGTTGGCTTTGTCTATGGTAAACTCTAAGTTGGCTACCTCTTCCTCAGTGCCGTTCTTGGTATATTGAATAACCAGATTTGTCATCATAATACCATTGGTGCTTTTTTGTCCGTCGCCTACCTTGATGGTGATAGTGCGTGTACTCAAACCTTCGGTCTTCACTGTCTGTGGCGTGTTTGTCTGGGCAGCACTTGTAGCTGTTCCTTCGGCAGTGGTGTATGTGAATGTGCCATTAAAGCCATTTGCATCAAGTGTTGTCAATTGATATGCATTGATGAGATAGCCCTCGGGCAAAGAGAATGTGTAGGTATAACCTTCCTGGAACCAAGGACGCTTTTGTGACCAACCGATGTTGTTGACATTCTTGTCAACGCCTTCTACGGTAAGCGCAGGGTCTGTGTTTGTGACAAACTTGCCATACCAACCGTCGCTTGTTGAAATATGCTTGCTCCAAGTGGCTGCACCGCTGGCAAACTGGTCAATTCCCAGTGTCAGGGTGTTTGCCGTAGTCTCAGGCAATTCTGCTATTTCGCCTGCCTCGAAAATCGAGAGCTGGCAACCTGTATCGGCACGGTCACTGCCGGGAGTGGCACTATTGCTCCAGTTGTAGAGTTTGAAGCTCTGTCCGCTGCCTGTCTGATTAAGCTGTACATCACCAGCCGAGATTATGTAGTATGCAGGTGTGTCGGCATAGCTGACAGTCCAGCCCTTAGAGGGTTTGGATGTAGTGGTTGTAATCTGTGTGTTGTAGGTTGCAACAGGGTTCAGATATGATTTGTATTCGCGGTTTATGATGTCGAATGTGTTGTCGCCACGGTCAACGAACTTCCACATTGATGTAGCTGATGCAACAGTGTTGTCCTTACCGACAACGCCTGTAGCCTGGCCTTCAGCGCTGATGTAAAGGTTGTTGCTACGCAATGATGTGAACTGGTACCAATATTCATCGGTTGCAGTGCTTGCTTTTGGCATTGCGATGGCCTCTTTGAGAATCTCGTTGAGTTTGTCGCTCATTGCCTGAATTTCGGCCTCAGTGATGTTCTCTTTTGCAAGCAGTGCATATGCATTCTCAAGTTCGGCATCAAAAGCAGTCATCTTCTCTGGGTCATACTGTCCCATTGCATCGCCGCGCTCCATTATAAGGCCACGTGCAATTACCTGTGAAAGGGTGTTGCGCAGTGTAGCCTGTGCATAACGTGCCTCGGCATCAGCTTCGCTTATGGCTGTGTATGTGTCAGCAGGGAAATCGGCATTCAACGCGTCCTTTATGGCGTTTGCCATTACGGCATACCCCAAACCACCAAGGTAGTTGCTTGGGTAGAAATACTTTGTATTGGCTACATTGCCGTTGAGCAATGGAGTGTATGTGTCAACATAGCGGATGTTGCCTGTCGCAAGGCTCTGCATGTAGCTGTTCAACACAGCAATGCGTGATGTGTTGGTTGTAGCATTGTTCGTAGGTGCAAGAGCCATCAGATATATCTTTGATGTAGGCGATTTCTGTGCCACCTTGTCAACAAGAGCCTTGTAATTGCTCTTTACGGTTTCGATAGCTGTGCTTCCGTTGCAGTCACCTGTACCTGTGTAGATGAAGATTGCTTTTGCTTCTTTTTTCTCTACGCCTGTGTTTGCGTATGTGGCATCAACAATCTTGCTTGTTGTAGCAATGTCGCCACCATAGCCCCATCCTGTACCGCGGTTCTTTACATTGCGGTTGCCGAGAAGCTCCTGCCACTCACCGTTCTTGATGAATTCGTCACCGAACACAAGCACATCTTCGTTGTTGATAGGCAGCATGCTGAAGTAAGTGGCACGCATGCCGTGTGCGCTGCCAAGGCTACCGTTCTGCTGTGCCGATGATGTGTTGCCTGGGTACACTGTTGAAACAGTGTAGTCCTCACCCTCCTGCAAGTATTGGCAGATAGTCTCACACCATACCTGGTAGGCTGCTGCTGTGAGGTGGAGATAGTCGTAACTCCACACGCCACCCTGTGCAATGCCCGCGAGCTTGTCATAGAGGTCGATGTATGTTAGCCAATCCACATTCATTGTCTCCACATAGTTTTTCACTATCTCATTTGTGTGCAACCATGTAGCCTCTACGCGGTTACTTGTGTTGTTCTTGAGAATGCTGTATAGGTAAACTTTTGTCTGTGGTGAGCGTGCGTGTATGCGCTCTACAATGCTCTTTACGTATGCAAGTACCTGCTCGCCACTGAAGTTCAGTCCGCCTGATATTGCAATGTCGTTTGTACCAATCATCATAAACACCTTCTTGGGCTTGCCGGCTATGTATGACTCAAGGTTATCGCTTTGCTCAGTTGAGTATGTGCCGGAGTTTCCTCTGTTGACGATTGGCAGATAATTGCCATCTGATGTTACGAAGGCCTCTGGCCAACAGTGCATATCGGTAATGCTGTTACCGATAAAGACTATGCTCTCGCTGTTTGTCGAAAGCACTTTGAACGAATCGTATCTGTGATTGCGGAACGGCCCGTCGGCAAAAACGGCTACCGTTGAGAGCAACGCACAGAATAGGAATGCGAATAATTTTCTCATAATATTTATAGTTAGTTAATATTAATGTTTTTATTTAATAAAATTTATATTCGCAAATATAAATAAAGGGGAGATAAACTCCCCTTATAATTGTCGTTAAATAATATTAATTTAACGGATTATCACCAACCAATCTGTACGTTGTCTTCGTAGAATCGTCTTCCGAAATTCCAACCGAATGCACTGTAGTAGCGCGAGAGTTCTTTGGCACGTCCGATAAATCCTTCAACGTCCTTTTTCTCCGGCTCAGGGTTGCTCCAACCAATTTCGGCAATGGCACCAAGTCGTGGCAACAGCATATATTCCAATTGGATTGGTGTAGATATATATTCAGTCCAGAGATTGGCCTGAACACCCATTATGTATTTTTGCTCTTCTTTTGCAAGCTTGTCATAAGGGTTGAGTGAGTAAGCCTTTCTTAGTGGAATATAGCTTCCTATGCACAGATGGTCATCTTTGCGCTCGGTGGTCTGATAGAAATTCAGGTAACAGTGGCTGTCGGGTGATAGAATAGCATAATTACCCTTTTTTGCCGCAGCGATACCGCCGTCGGCACCGCGCCACGACATAATTGTCGCGCTCTGGCTTACACCCCCCTCTAGAATCTCGTCCCAACCAATGAGCTTGCGACCACGGTCGTTGAGGAATTTTTCAATGCGGTTGTTTACATACGACTGTAACTCAGCTTCGTTCTTCAAACCATTCTCCTTTATACGTTTTTGGCAATCGGGGCATGCCTTCCACATGTCACGTGGTGCCTCGTCGCCACCAATGTGTATATATTCGCTTGGGAACAGGTCTATTACCTCGCTCAATACATCTTCCCAGAATTTGAATGTGCTCTCTCTACCGGCGCAGGCAATCTGTGGTGATACACCCCAATACGACCATGTCTTGTAGTTGCCGGCTTCACCCTCGCAACCAAGCCAAGGGTATGCACTTAAAGCTCCAAGAGAGTGTCCCGGTATTTCAATCTCCGGGATAATAGTGATGAAACGCTCCTGTGCATACTTTACAACCTCCTTGATTTCCTTCTGTGTGTAGTAGCCACCGTAAGGAATACCGTCCATGCCCTCGTTGCGTCCGGTTGTAGTCTGTTCGCGCTTGCTGCCAATCTTTGTAAGCAAAGGATATTTCTTTATTTCAATTCTCCAGCCCTGGTCTTCGGTCAAGTGCCAGTGGAAACGGTTCATCTTGTGCATTGCAAGAATGTCGATAATCTCTTTTATGGTCTCAATGTTCCAGAAGTGACGTGAGCAGTCGAGCATGAAGCCACGATATCCGAACTTGGGACTGTCGGAAATCTTCATTGTCGGCAATGTAAGCTTGTTGATGTCAATAGGTGTCTCGTATGCCTGCACCGGAATTATCTGCTTCAATGTCTGTACTGCGTAAAATGCTCCGGCACCTGTCTTTGCGCTTATGAGAATATTCTCCGGTCTTATTTCGAGTATATAACCCTCGTCAGCGAGTGAACCGTCATACTTGAAGATTATATTGTTGTCACCATGAGTCTTGGTATTCTTGTTCATTTTCTTGCCGAAAATGTCTACAGCAATACGGTCGAGCTCCTTTATGGCTGGTTTGACATCTTTGTTGTCCCACTTGTATACAACCTTGGTTTCAGAATTCAATTCAAAAACACTGTTGCGGTTGCCCATTACTACACTTGTTGGTTTGGGAATGATGTTGTCTGCATTACAGTTCTGTGCAACAGCCACTGATATGCACACAAAAGACAAAATGATAAATGTGATACTTCTCTGCAACATATTATTTATTGTTTAATGATTTCCAAATGCGAAGATATGTAAACTATCCCAAAGAAAAAATTATAGAAAATAAATTTTTGTAAATAATGCGTGTTGACAGAGAATAAGTGATTTTTTTTTTCTACATTCGCAAAGTGTAATTACAAAAAGGCAAATCTATAACTAATTTATAATTATGAGCGACAAGTATGTAATAGGAATCGACCTTGGCGGTACAAATACCGTGATAGGTCTTGTTGATGTAAAAGGTCACATTCTTGCAAAAGATGACAGTATCAAAACTCAGGCACATCCTGATATTGAGGAGTATACCGATGCTATAGCCAATGTAATAAACAAATTGGCTACAGAAAACGGCTGCGAAGGCAAGCTTGAGGGTGTCGGTATAGGTGCGCCTATGGCTAACTATTATACCGGTGAGATTGTAAATGCTGCAAACTTGCCATGGAAAGGTATTGTTCCCCTCGGTTGGCTTATCGAGAAAAAGACCGGTCTTCCTACAAAGGTTACTAACGATGCCAATGCAGCAGCTATCGGTGAAATGAAGTACGGTGTTGCTCAGGGTATGAAGGATTTTGTCTATATAACACTCGGTACAGGTGTTGGTAGCGGTATCGTTGCCAACGGACAGCTCATTTACGGTCACGACGGTTTTGCCGGTGAACTTGGCCATGTTACAGCACCGGTGCTCGAGGGCCGTCAGTGTGGTTGTGGCCGTACCGACTGTCTTGAGACATACGCTTCGGCTACCGGTATTGTGCGCACAGCAAAGAAATGGCTTGTAGAACGCGATGAGCCAAGTATCTTGCGCGATGTATGTATCAACGAGATTACTTCGAAGATGCTTTTCGATGCAGCAGTGAAGGGTGACAAACTCGCTAACGACATTTTTGAGTTTACAGGCAAGGTTCTTGGTGAGGCTTTCTGTAACTTTATTGCATTCTCTGCGCCGGAGGCTATTATCCTTTTCGGTGGATTGGCGAATGCCGGCGAGTTGTTGCTTGAGCCTATCCGCAAGCATATGAACGAGAATGTGGTGTTCTTGTGGAAGGATAAGGTAAAGGTGTTGAAATCTTCTCTTCCTGGTGCTGATGCTGCTGTTCTCGGTGCTTCGGCTCTCGGTTGGAAGGATTGATCCAATATCGTATATTAATACAACAGTGCATGCTTTCGGCCTGCACTGTTTTTGTATATTGCTGTATTGTGGCGGACCGCCATTGTTGTATATAAGGGTTTGCACCCCCCAAAAAAAATGCGAACCATGTCATTCATCTCGAACCTTGCGTGAGAGATCTCTTTTTAAACGCCAGCACATCTTGGTAGCCAAGACGTTGAGTCCGTTATATTTTCCTGCAGCCCTTAACCTTAATACGTTCACTTGCCTTTTTCATCAAGTCTTTCTTTTCCCTCCTTTCTGTGCCGACAGAAAGGAGCAAAGAGCTCGGCACACGGGAAAAATCTTCACAAACGTCCTTTGCTCAGGCCACATATGTGAGCCTTCGGTCGGTCGTCTGTTGTCACTCCAGGCTTTCGGTTGTTTTCAGGGTGCTGCGGAACTCGCTCCACGCGGATATTTGGAATAATATATATCCGCATTACGCTCAAACAGTCCTCGCACAATGGCCTGAAAACAACCGGCCTTGCGTTGGATTTTTCAACGGTGCCGTCCTTGGGATATTACCAATGCTGATGGAAAATCCGCAAACGCGTACCGTGGCATCTCGCTGGAGCGTACGCGACGAAAGTTCAGTTCGACAATGCTTGTAGCAATTAGTCACGCGTAGTGCAGGCGTAGTTTGCACCGCGTGGGATGCGGTAAACAAGCATTGTCAAAGATCTCTGTATAACCCCGACACATCATTGCAAAAAAATATCAGCACCGGTTCGTATGAATCCGGTGCTGATATTTTATGTATCAAGAACTTAATCAACCACAACCTTCACGCTCTTTGCTCCTATCTTTACAATGGCAACAGAGCCTTTTGAAAGGCCACTTTGAACAGTAGCACTGCCATTTGTTATAGCAGCTGCGCCCACAAGCGTACCATCTGTTGTATATACCTCAACATTTTCGCCTTCGAGTGAACAGTTTACAGTAACAGCACCGTTTGCTGATGTCACAAGCACTGCAACAGCAGGAACAGTTATAATATTGGTTGTATCATCCTCATCGCTGTCACCATTCTCAATCCAGCAGAGTGTGGCATTTACAGTATCAGAATTCTCATATCCCTCGAGCATTGCATAAACAGCAATGTTATATGTAACAGAAAGGTCAACGCTGCTACTATAGAAGTTGTTGAAGTCTTCGCTTGTTATGCTTATAACAAATTCTGCACCTTCTGTTTCACACTCTGTTTCGAGCTTGCCGTTGCTATATGAGATAATAGGTGTTGCACATTTAGGCATTCCTTCCTCCTCTATTGTTACAATTGTTCCAAAACTGCGCCATGGAGCAGTTGTCTTGTAGCTGTTTATAGCCTCTGCAGGCACATGCAGTGTCATATATTCAGGATATGATTCATTAAAAGCATCACTATTTGTTGACGGCACTTTTGTTGCAAGGCAATATACATCAGTAAGGTTTTCACATTTTGCAAATGCCTCATAGTCTATATTTTTAACCCCACTACCTATTGTTATGCTTGTAAGCCCGGAGCAACCAGAGAACGCAGAAATTCCAATGCTTGTAACGCTGTTAGGTATTGTTATGCTGGTAAGACCGGAGCAACCTTCGAACGCATTATTTCCAATTCTTGTCACGCTGTTAGGTATTGTTATGCTGGTAAGACCGGAGCAACCTTCGAACGCATTATTTCCAATTCTTGTAACGCTGTTAGGGATTGTTACGCTGGTAAGACCGTAGCAACCCCAGAACGCATAACCTCCAATTCTTGTAACGCTGTTGGGGATTGTTATGCTGGTAAGAGCGTAGCATTCAGAGAACGCTCCATCTCCAATGCTTGTAACGCTGTTAGGGATTGTTATGCTGGTAAGACCGTAGCACCAACAGAACGCAGAATTTCCAATGCTTGTAACGCTGTAGGTTACATCGTTATATACAATGGATTCAGGAATAACAACACTACCGCTGTAATATCCAGCTTCCATTGCAATTACTTTTGCTTGTTTTGCTTTTGCAACTACATCGTATGTAATACCGCCTATAGTTACGGTATCAGCCATTGCAACAATGCTGCACAGAAGTAACAAGGCAGTAAAAAGTTGTTTTATATTTTTCATAGATATATTGTTTTGTATTAATAATTTCAATGTATTTGTTTATTCATTTCATGTTATGTTTGTAACAACTTGACAAAATTATAAAAATATTAAATTAAAATATTGATTTACAGTCGTAAAGTTAAATGTTTGTTTGTGTTTTTACGGGTTGCAAACCCTAATACTCGATAATGGCAGATAGCATATCTGCCATGACGTAAACACCTTTTTTATTAGCAGAAGTAATGTTAAAAGGACGGCACCGTTGAAAAATCCAACGCAAGGCCGTTTGTTTTCAGGCCATTGTGCGAGGACTGTTTGAGCATAATGCGGATATATATTATTTCAAAATATCCGCATGGAGCGAGTTCCGCAGCACCCTGAAAACAAGCGAAAGCCT
>JAFZGA010000026.1 GCA_017555585.1 Bacteroidaceae bacterium | reverse complement strand
GTTCTGTGCCGGGGCTTTTCGTTCTTTTGGCCGCCAAAAGAACAATAAATAACGACAAGAAATGGAATACAAGATAGTAATGTGAAGGTTGAGAATTATTTATGAAAGACATCCTCCCCCCTAGAGTTTGCTGGTGAGCCTTGGAGAACAAAAAGTTCAGGGCTCTAAACCCTGAACTTTATATATACATGCATAGTTAACCTGCCGGTTATTTCATCATCTCCATCACACGATTCATTTTTTCAGAAATCTCGGCATTGCATAGGTTGCCTATACTGCCTTCATGGGTATGATGCACCTCTTTGGTCGGACTGTACTCTCCACGTTGCACCTGCATACCCACCTCACGGTATGCATCACGGAACGGCATGCCGCCAAGAGCAAGACGATTCACATCCTCTACGGTAAACAGATAGTCATACCTGCTTTCGGACAATATATCACTATTGACACGAATATTCTGCAACATGAAGTCACACATATCAAGACACGAACATATCTCGGTTGTAGCAGGGAATATAATATCCTTCAGCAACTGCAAATCTCGATGATATCCCAATGGCAAGTTGGCTGTAAGCAATGATATCTCATTAGGCACTGACTGCAATCGGTTACATTTTCCACGCATTATTTCAAACACATCAGGATTCTTCTTGTGCGGCATGATACTTGAACCCGTTGTTAGTTCATCAGGGAAACTGATAAAACCAAAATTCTGACACATAAACAAACAGACATCCATAGCCATCTTGCCCAACGTAGAAGCCAAGGCTGCAATGGCATACGCAACAGCACGCTCAGTCTTTCCACGACTCATCTGCGCGGCAACAACATTGAAGTGCAGATTGTTGAAATTCAGCAGTTCTGTTGTCATTCTACGGTTTAAAGGGAACGACGAGCCGTAACCTGCTGCAGAACCAAGCGGATTCTGGTTTGCAACGTTATATGCAGCAAGCACCAATTGCATGTCATCAACCAGCGATTCGGCATAAGCTCCAAACCACAAGCCGAACGAAGATGGCATAGCCACTTGCAAATGGGTGTATCCGGGCATAAGCACTGCGGAATGCTCATTACTCAACTTCTGCAAACGTTCAAACAACGCCAACACATGATCCGCAATGTTCTTAAGTTCGTCACGCAAGAAAAGTTTCAAATCCACAAGCACCTGGTCGTTACGTGAACGTCCGGAGTGTATCTTCTTGCCTACATCTCCCAACCTGCGTGTAAGCATGAGTTCCACCTGCGAGTGCACATCTTCTATACCCTCCTCAATAAGAAACTCACCACGTTCGGCTGTTACTTTGATATCCTCCAAAGCCTCGAGCAATATTTTCAACTCATCAGCCTCGAGCAGCCCGATACTCTCCAACATTCGGATATGAGCCATTGAGCCTTCAACATCGTATTTGGCAAGTCTCAAATCCAATTCACGGTCACGACCGACAGTAAACTCCTCTATCAATTTATCGGGTTCGAAACCCTTGCTCCATAATTTCATATCCTTAATTATATCAATTTGTTCAATTCGTCTATCATATTCCGGTATAGAGCTATACCCTCCACTATCTCATTTTCCTTTACAAATTCATCGGCAGAATGTGAACGTGCCGACTCACCCACTCCCATCTTCAAAGAGGGGAACGGCATCAATGCCATATCAGACGTTGTTGGCGAAACAAAACGCTCTCTTCCTATCATTGCCGCAGCCTTCACCAAAGGATGCTCTTCGCTGATAGCCGAAGCACGGACACGGGTAGAACGTGGAATCAGGTCGCACTCCACAACCGATTGCAAAAGCTCCACTGTCTGCTCGTTGGTATAAGCATCAGTAGTTCTTACATCGACAACAAATTTACACTCGTCAGGCACAACATTGTGTTGTGTGCCTGCAGATATCATTGTAACAGCTATATTGATATCACCCAACAATTCCGAACAACGCTCAAAGCGGTAGTTACGCAGACGCTCAATATCAGCTATGGCCTTATACAGAGCATTCACCCCCTCGTTACGTGCGGCATGACCACGCACACCATGTGCAGTGGCATCAAACACCAACAACCCGCGCTCACCAACAGCAGCATTCATTCCTGTAGGTTCACCAACAATAGCCATGTCAATCCTTATACCCACGCGCTCGAATTCCAGCAGCATTGCACGCATACCCCTTTCGCCCATAACCTCCTCTTCTGCTGTGAGAGCAAGTACAAGGTTGTATGAAAGTTCCGCATTATAGTTATTGCAGAATGTTGTAGCCAGAGCGACCAACGATGCTCCGGCATCATTACTTCCAAGACCATATATCTTACCATCGGCATGCAACGGCTTATACGGTTCTATCGTACATGCCGCCGAAGGCTTTACAGTGTCATGATGGGAATTCAACAGCAACGTTGGTTTTGCTGCATCGAAATGCTTACACTTGGCCCACACATTATTATGTATGCGCTGTACGTCGATACCTCTTGCACACAAAAAAGCCTCAAGAATATCGGCAGTTGCACCCTCCTCCCTCGAATGGGAAGGAGTTGCAATGAGTCTGTCAAGCAAAACTATAGCCTCTTGCGCTGTTACAACACCCATAAATATCAAAGTTTAATTACTGTTCCAATATCAGAAAGCAAATTGTCTGAATGCTTTATCGTAACGCTCTGCACTCCAGCCTCAACAGCCCGGAAAGCATTGTCAATCTTCGGTATCATACCTTTGTTTACAACACCTGCCTCGCGCAGTTCGCGGTAACTGTCAGGAATAATCTCTTTTATAACAGAAGATTCGTCATCGATATTACACATCACACCAAGCTTCTCGAAACAGAAATGCATGTAAGTTGGCGCTATGGTAGCCGAAGCCACAGCCACAGCCGAAGCCACACTATCGGCATTACTGTTGAGCAAAGAGCCTTCGGTATCGTGTGTTATTGCGCAGAACACAGGTGTAACACCTGCTTTCAGCAATGTAGCAATAAAGGCTGTATTTATTTTTCCAGAATCGATATCACCTACAAAACCAAAGTCAACAGGAATTGGAGAACGGCGCAAAGCCGGTATAACATTGGCATCAGCTCCCGACAGCCCGATGGCATTGCAACCCGCAGCCTGCAGTTTTGCCACAATCTGCTTATTCACCAAACCAGCATATACCATTGTAACCACATCCAATGTATCACGGTCGGTAACACGTCGGCCGTCGATCATCTGTGTCGGAATCTCAAGTTTCTCGCTCAGACGTGTAGCAAGCTTGCCACCGCCATGAATCAGAATTTTGGGTGCAGGAAGTTTGGCAAAGTCACTGACAAAACGTTCCAAGGCATCGGGATTATCTATGACATTACCGCCAATCTTAACTACATTTATCTGATTTATATCACTCATCTTCATTTCAAGTTCTCCAATATACGTTTAAGAACCACCTGTGCCGATATTTCGCGGTTCTCTGCTTCGCGTATAACAAGGCTTTGTGGCGACTCTATCACCTCATCGGTAACAATCATGTTACGTCTTACAGGCAAGCAATGCATAAAATAGGCATTGTTTGTCAAAGCCATCTTTCCTGTATCGACAGTCCAATCACGGTCGGTCGAAAGCACCTTGCCGTAATTTGGATCGGCATAAGCCGACCAGTTCTTTGCATATATAAAATCGGCACCCTCAAACGCCTTGCGCTGGTCATACTCCACCCTTGCGTTACCGACGAATTCAGGAGCAAGTTCATAACCCTTGGGATGAGTTATCACAAATTCATAATCTGCAGCATTCATCCACTCTGCAAAAGAGTTGGGAACAGCCTGTGGCAGAGCCTTAGGATGTGGAGCCCATGTTAATACAACTTTCGGACGCTCTTTCTTCTTATACTCCTCTATGGTTATCAAATCGGCAAAGCTCTGCAAAGGGTGACGTGTCGCAGCCTCCATGCTGAACACAGGACGGCCCGAATAGCGTATGAACTGTTCAATTATACGCTCCTCATAATCTTCGGTCTTATTGCAGAGCTGGGCAAAAGCACGGACACCTATAACATCGCAATATGATGCCATTACAGGTATTGCCTCAAGCAGATGCTCCGCCTTGTCGCCGTCCATAACAACACCACGTTCCGTCTCAAGTTTCCATGCACCCTGATTCACATCGAGCACCATCACATTCATTCCCAAATTCATTGCAGCCTTTTGGGTACTCAAACGAGTACGCAAGCTGGAATTGAAAAATATCATCAACAACGTACGGTTCTTTCCCAATCCTGTAAATGCAAAACGGTCACGCTTCACCTCCATTGCCTCAGCTACTGCTGCACGCAATTCACCGATATCTCCAACGCATGTAAACTTTTTCATATCACAAATACTATTCGTTTATCAAATCCTTGAATGCTTTGAGGAAACAATCAGCCTCTTTACGCCCGATACTCAAAGCCGGCAACAGGCGTAATGTCGAAATACCTGCACCGCCTGTAAATATATGTTTCTCAAACAGCAAACGACGACGCAACTCAGCGACAGGCTTGTCGAGTTCAATACCAATCATGAGTCCTTTACCGCGCACCTCCTTCAATCCGGGAATCTTCGCAAGTTCCGATAAAAGATACTCACCGACCTCGTTCGCATTCTCTATAAGTTTCTCATTTTCTATAACATCAAGCACAGCCAATGCAGCCGCACATGCAAGATGATTGCCGCCGAATGTAGTCCCGAGCATACCATGCCATGCCTCAAAGTGCGGAGCTATAAGCACACCACCCACGGGAAAACCGTTCGCAATACCCTTTGCAACAGTGATTATATCAGGACGTATGCCAGCCCACTGATGCGCAAAGAACTTTCCGGTTCTGCCATATCCCGACTGAATCTCGTCAAGAATAAGCGATACACCATATTGTGTTGTGAGTCTACGCAATCCGCGCAAGAAATCACCGGTAGGCATCTGAATTCCGGCAACACCCTGGATACCCTCGACAAGCACTGCACAGAAACTGCCCTCCTTAAGTTTGGCTTCAACAGCCTCCAAATCGTTCAAAGGCACAAATTCCACGTTTGCAGTACGGTTGAACGGAGAAACAATCTTTGGATTGTCCGTTGCAGCCACAGCACCCGATGTACGGCCATGGAAAGCTCGCGAAAAAGCAAGTATTTTCACTTTTCCCGAATGGAACGAAGCCAACTTTATTGCATTCTCATTTGCCTCGGCACCCGAATTGCACATAAAGAAACTGTAATCCTCGTAACCGCATGCCTTGCCCAGACGCGAAGCAAACTCCTTTTGCAATGAGTTCTCAACAGAGTTTGAGTAGAAGCCCAAAGCTGCGACCTGCCTTGCTATGGCATCGACATAATGCGGATGGGCATGACCTATGGATATTACAGCATGGCCGCCATACAGATCGAGATACTCCTGACCGTCGGCATCATACACATAATTACCCTTGCCACGTACAGGCTCTATGGGATAAAGCGGATATACATCAAAAAGATTCATTATTCAACAGTTTAAAAAACCACAGGCTTCAGGCACAATCCTTCGCGCTCATCAAAGCCACACATTATATTCATGTTCTGCACAGCTTGACCCGATGCACCTTTCAGAAGATTATCGACAACCGAAACAATCATCAGCTTATTGCCATGCTTTTCCAACCACACCAATGCCTTATTGGTATTTGTCACCTGCTTCAAATCGACATTCTTACCGGCAACAAAGGTAAATGCCGCATCACGGTAATAATTCTCGTACAAAGCACGTGCCTCGTCAATAGAAAGCGCTGTCTCGGTATATACCGATGCAAGAATACCGCGCGCAAAATCGCCGCGCATGGGAACAAAGTTTATATCCTTGTCAAATGTTGGCTGCAAGCAGCACAATGTACGGCCGATTTCCAGCAGATGCTGATGCTCAAAAGCCTTATACACAGACAAATTGTTGCTTCTCCAGCTGAAATGTGTAGTAGCCGACGGCTTGACACCGGCACCGGTAGAACCTGTAATGGCAGTAATATGCACCTCGTTTTTCAACTCTCCGGCAGCAGCCAAAGGCAACAACGCCAACTGTATGGCCGTTGCAAAACAACCCGGATTGGCAACACGACTTGCTTTTGCCACACGCTCCTTGTTCACCTCGGGCAAGCCATATACATAACCGTACGATTCATCGCGGAAATCCTGTGCCAGGTCTATGACTTTCAACCCTTGTGGCATAACGTTCTCTTCCCAGAACTTACGGCTCATTCCGTGTGCCGAACAGAGGAACAGCACATCAACGGCATTCAGGTCGTATTCGGCACTGAAATGCAAATCGGTCTCGCCCCACAAGCCATCGTGCACATCACAGATATGATTTCCTGCATTGCTTGTAGAATGGACAAATGCAATCTCCACTTTCGGATGATTGACAAGCAGACGAATCAGTTCACCGGCAGTATAGCCTGCACCTCCTATGATACCAACCTTTACCATCACTTGTTATTGCGCTTTTGAACGTTATGATATATCTTGATTTGATTACTCATAATCTTGGTAAATCCCTTCACATCATCGGCTGTCCACGCCTTGTTGACCTCGCCATATTCACCAAAATCGGTTTTCATAAGGTCGTATGTAGAATCCACGCCCACCAATGTATAGCAATATGGACGGAGAGTAATCTCAACAGTACCGTTCACATTCTGCTGGGTGCTTTCAAGGAACGCCTCCAAGTCACGCATAACAGGATCGAGATATTGAGCCTCATGCAGGAACATACCGTACCATG
Organism: Bacteroidaceae bacterium; assembly: GCA_017555585.1. Taxonomy (GTDB): domain Bacteria; phylum Bacteroidota; class Bacteroidia; order Bacteroidales; family Bacteroidaceae; genus HGM04593. Next base: position 12,966 of record JAFZGA010000026.1, on the reverse strand, counting down.
TACCAATCTGATCCTTCCAGTACTGCTGCCACTTAGTAAGAGTATGTTTCTCGAGCATCTTGTGCGCAGCAATGATAAGCATAGGAGCCGCAGCCTCAAAACCGACACGTCCTTTGATACCGATGATTGTATCACCGATATGCATATCACGGCCGATACCATATTTTGCACCGATCTCCTCAACACAACGTATTGCAGCAATTTTGTCATCGAACTTTTCGCCGTTGACAGCCGCAATCTCGCCATTCTCGAATGTGAGCTTTAGCGACTCCTCACCCGTTGCCGTCACCTGGCTCGGATAAGCATTCTCGGGCAGAGTCTGTTCAGAACGCAAAGTCTCCTTACCGCCTATGCTTGTACCCCACAATCCTTTATTGATTGAATATTCCATTTTAACAAAGTCGGCAACATAGCCACGTTCCTTGAGATAATTTATCTCATATTCACGTGTAAGCACCATATCGCGTGTAGGAGTGATAATCTCTATTTCGGGAGCCAGCACCTGGAATGTCAAGTCGAAACGCACCTGATCGTTACCGGCACCGGTAGAGCCATGCGCAACACAATCAGCACCTATTTTCTTTGCATGCTCAATAATTGCTATAGCTTGGAAAATACGTTCCGAAGATACTGATATAGGATAGGTTCCGTTACGCAGCACATTGCCATATACCATATATCTGATACTCTTTGAGTAATACTCCTGAGTGATATCCAACGAAGCATGACTCTTTGCTCCAAGACGGTATGCACGCTCCTCGATAGAAGCAAGTTCCTCTTTAGAGAAACCGCCTGTATTGGCTATTGCAGTATGCACCTCATAACCCAAATCATCGGTAAGATACTTTACGCAGAACGAAGTGTCAAGACCACCGCTGAATGCCATAAGAACTTTTTTCTTTTCCATAATCCGTCTTATTTTATTTTTTCAAATGAAAGATTTTACTGATTTTATTTTTTATCATTATCCAATATGGAGAGAGTGCCGATTGTTTTTCCAACGGCTGTTTGGGATCGTACAACATACCTGTACAAAGACACATACGACGGTTGTTGCGTTGCAGAATATCATAATTACAACAACCCTGACAGCCTGCCCAGAACTCCTCGTCATCAGTAAGTTCCGAGAATGTCACAGGCTTGTATCCCAAGCGTGAATTAAGCTTCATCACAGGGAGCGACGTGGTAATACTGAACAATTTTGCAAAAGGGAAACGCAGACGCGCAAGTTCAAAAGTCTTTTCCTTTATACGTGCAGCCAAGCCCAAGTTTCTATATTCAGGATCGACAATCAGACCCGATGTCGCGACGAAATCACCATGTCCCCAGCATTCGATATAGCTGAAACCCACCAATTTGTCACCATCCAAAGCCACAACAGCCTTTCCACCGACTATTTTGGCTGATATATATTCGTTAGATCGCTTTGCAATACCTGTACCGCGTTGCAAAGCCGACTCATAGATAAGATTGCAGATACGCTCTGCATATTTGGCATGCTCTTTCTGAGCAAACATCACAGTGATAGAACCGAAACTCATCGTATTTTTATAAATTCAAATCAACAATTTACACATTAGCAAAGTGTCACAAAGAACCAAGATATACAATTCAAAAATCAACAAACTTCGCCATATATTCTTCCAATATGCAAATATAATCAAAATAATGCACCTACAAAACCATTATTACATTTTTATACCGAAAATATGTTTTTATTCAATATTTATACATATTTATTCACTAAGTAATTTTTAATTGCACATTATTAAATAATCTTAATACTTTTTTATATCTTCGCGGAAATATATGCAATCAAATCAAATAATTATAATTAACCTAATTCAAAAGATTATGAGAAGATTTCTACTTGCAATGCTGGGCATTACCATGAGTTTCGCCTATGCATTTTCACAAGGCTTCCCGACAATCAGTACCGACGGGAACGAAAAATGGTATCTCATACAGTTCATGAACGGTGGCAACGCATTCACAGCCTCCACAACAGGCCAGATTACCACCACTGCTGTATCGGGAGATGACGCACAAGTGTGGAAAATCACCGGTAACTCTACCGATGGTTACACATTCACAAACAAAAAGAACTACATCCTTTATGTAAATTCCGCATCAAAAAACCAGATGGTAAATGCAGGAACTGCTGAAACTGGTGTAAGCAAATTCTTTATCAACGCTACAGGCAACAGCGACTATGCCGGTGGTTATGAGATTCAGCCAAAAGGCAACACCGGCATCTCCATGAACCTTTGGGGTGGTCCAAACGAAAACCGCGGTGTAGGTCTTTGGGATGCAAACAACGACCAGAACAACCCCGTACAGTTCGTTGAAGCAACAACTATCGAGAATTTGGGAAAGATTTCAATCATCCCACAGCCACGACAGATAACAGTAGGCGAAGAGGTATATGCATTGAGCAATTTCAATGCAATCGCTTACCAAAGCGGATTCCTCAAAGAACACATCGAGAAATTTGCAGCACAGCTCAATACATCAGCAGGCATCAGCCTCGAAGTAAAAGAGGCAGGTGATGCAGCAGCCGACGGTGAAATATGGTTCGGCATCGACGAGACACTGCCTGCCGAGGGATACACCTTGACAACAAGCGAAAAGCGCATTGAGATCAAGGCTTCCGAGTTCGGCGGTTGGCTCTACGGTTTGCAGACACTTATGCAGTTGCTTCCACGCGAATACTTCGCAAGCGAGCTTCAGAACAATGTTGAATGGACAATTCCTGCAGTAGAAATCAACGACAAGCCATTGTTGGGACACCGTGGTTATATGCTCGATATCGCACGCCACTTCTTCAACAAGGACGAGGTAAAGAAGGTACTCGACATTATGGTACTCTACAAGATGAACCGTTTCCACTGGCACTTGACCGACGACCAGGGCTGGCGTGTCGATATTCCTGAATATCCTAAGCTCACTGAAGTGGGTGCTATCCGTAAGGCATCGTTCAGCAATGCCGACGGACAGAACTTCTACGACGATACCGAGTACGGACGCGGAATGTATTATACTCTTGACGATTTGAAAGAGATTGTTGACTATGCAAAGGCACGCAATATCGAGATTATCCCAGAGATTGACCTTCCCGGTCACATGGTTGCGGCAGTTGCTTCATACCCGGAATTCAGTTGTGACCCAACCAAAGAATACGAGGTTCGCGTTGACGGCGGTATCTCACACGACGTATTGAACATAGGTAACGAAGATGTCATCACATTCCTCAAGTGCGTACTTGGCCACATAGCCGAAACATTCCCTTACGATTACGTACACATCGGTGGTGACGAGTGCCCTACCGAGCAGTGGGCAACAAACCAGCAGTGTCTTGCACTTGTTCAGAAACTCGGCCTTGCAGGCGTACATCAGCTACAGTCGTGGTTGGTTGAGGAACTTGGCATATATCTCAAGGAGAACTACAACAAGGATATCATTGTTTGGGACGAACTTTTGGCAAACTGGAACGACAACAACAAGACAAAACCTGTCGTTATGGCTTGGAACAACCTTAATTTGAGCAACACTGCAGCTCAGAGAGGCTTGAAATCAATCATTGTTCCTTACAGCCATCTCTACCTCGACTTCCAGCAGGCGCAGGACAACCAACGCCCTGTTGATGAGCCATACAACGGCGGTTGGGGCGTGAACACTCTCGACGAGATCTATAGCCTTAACCCACTTGGCGCACTCAGCGGCAAAGAGGAATATGCTATAGGTGTTCAGGGTAATATGTGGACCGAGACAACAAACGACATCGACGAGGTTGAATACCAGTTGTTGCCACGTATGTTTGCGCTTGCCGAGATCGGTTGGTTGCCAAACAACCAGAAGAATTGGTTATCGTTCTACAAACGCCTACAGAGCCACGACGAGATTCTTGACTATCTTGACTACACATATGCAAAATACTTCATTGAGCCAACAGAATACACTGCCGAGGAGAGCGCAGTAATTGAGGCAGAGGACATTCTTGCAAAGAGCATCCGCGGTGGCGTAGGCTACCCTGCAGCCGAGGTTTACGACGCATTGCAGGCAGCACTCGACGGTGGCGATACAGCCGCTATCCAGCAGGCTATTGCCGACTACAAGAACGCTACAATCACACAGCCTGTAGAGGGCAAGACATATCAGATTGTTTCGGCTTGTACATACTTCCGTCAGCAGTACGAGGGTTCAACAATGTACCTAAAGAACAACGGTGTACGTTTCCACTACACTCCACAGACCGAACCTGAGGAGCTATGGCAGTTCGTTGCTGCCGACGGCGGTTACGTCATGAAGAACCTCTACAACGGCAAGGAGATCAAGATGGCTACATACAACCAGCCTGTAACAATGGAAGATGCAGGTACACCTGTCAGAATAGATAAGGCCACTGTTGCAACCGGCGACTTCACATATATCCCGGGTGTTGTTACAATTTCAGCAGTCAGCGGTTACAGCGCAACCGTTACCGGTAGCGTAAAGCGTTTGAGCGCACAGATCACAGGCGATGTATATGCAAAGGACGATGCAGCACTCTGCTACAACGGAACATGGAAAATTGTTGAGGTAACAGACTTCACTGCACAGCTTGCAGGCCTTGTAAAGAAATGCGAACTCATTATCCTCAAAGCAAAACCCGGTAAGATGGGCGAAGCGACACAGGAGGCACTCGACTATTTGCAGAACAACGTCATTACCCCAGCAAGCGAAGCTGTTGAAGCAGGCAACGTTACCGAACAGCAGTACAACGCATACGTTGCTCTCTACAACCAGTTCCAGATGATGCCACGCACATCACTGGCTGACGCACTCGACACAACAGTATATTACTACATCCGCAACGGATACTTCACCGACAAATATGCGGCGTTGAACACAAACAACAACAAGGTGGAGCCTAAAGCAAAAGGCACAACAGACAACTACTTGTGGAGTTTTGTAAAGAACACTGATGGCACCGTTTATATCTACAACAAGGCAAACGGCGAGTGTGCATATATCAACAGCAACAGCGACGACCAGACAGTATATGTAGGCCGTGACTACGCCTGGACACTCAAAGAGACAACCACCGACACCGGCAATAAAGGTATAGGCATCGTATGTGCCAACGGCACATCAGGTTGGTACACCAACCCCGACGCATGGAACTACCTGCTCACCAAGCCCTACACCTGGGGCGGCAGCGTCTGGACATTCGAGAAATCAAATGTTCAGATAGAGACAGGCATTGAGGAAATATGCGGTGCAGAAGCTGAGTCGCACATCATCTACGACATGCAAGGCCGCCAGGTTGAAAACCCAACCAAAGGTATTTACATCATAAACGGAAGCAAAGTATTGATTAAGTGAGAGCTGTAATGGATAAGCTTGCTTAATCAAGCACAGCCGAACGCAAAGCAGCTCGCGCGAAGCGCAAAGTTTTGATTAAATATATAATCATAATTATAAAAACAGCAATGGTGAGCCTTGGCTCACCATTGCTGTTTTTATACCACCCTACTCACTACACTCCATAATGTGCTGTACCTCCCAATTCCTCTTCAATGCGTATCAATTGATTATACTTGGCAGTGCGGTCGCTGCGGCTCATTGAACCGGTCTTTATCTGCCCGGCGTTTAAAGCCACGGCAATATCAGCGATTGTTGTATCTTCAGTTTCACCGGAACGGTGGCTGATTATGGTTGTATAGCCATTACGACGTGCCATTTCGATAGTATCGAGAGTTTCGGTAAGTGTTCCTATCTGGTTAACCTTTACCAACACACTATTAGCGCAATTAAGTTCAATACCTTTGCCAAGGTATTTGACATTGGTAACAAAAAGGTCATCACCCACAAGCTGGCAACGACTGCCGATGCGCTCGGTGAGCATGCTCCAGCCTTCCCAATCATTCTCACCCATGCCATCTTCAATTGAGTCGATTGGATATCTTTCAATGAGACGTTCCAGATAATCGACCTGCTCTGCGGATGTAAGTTTTTTTCCCTTTGAACCCTCAAAAAGCGTATAGTCATACACTCCGTCTCGGTGGTATTCGGATGCCGCACAATCAAGAGCCAATGTAATATCTGTTCCCGGGGTATATCCGGCAGCCTTAATCGCCTGAACCAATATATCCAGAGCCTCCTCTGTGCCATTGAGCGCCGGAGCAAAACCGCCTTCATCGCCAACTCCTGTGCCATAACCGCTTTTCTTCAACACGCTCTTCAAAGCAGAGAAGACTTCTGCACCCATCTGCACAGCTTGACGTATGCTGACTGCACCTATCGGACGTATCATAAACTCCTGAAAAGCAATAGGAGCATCAGAGTGACGTCCTCCATTGAGCAGGTTCATCATGGGAATAGGCAACACGTGCGCATTGACACCACCGATATAACGATACAGAGGCATACCGCACGACTTTGCCGCAGCTCGTGCAATAGCCAATGACACTCCCAATATGGCATTGGCTCCAAGATTGCATTTTGTGGGTGTACCATCAAGTTCAAGCATCATTCGGTCCAAGCCTCGTTGGTCATACACATTACATCCGCGCAACACAGGGGCTATTCGTTCGTTGATATTTGTCACAGCCTTTGATACTCCCTTGCCATTATAGCGACGTTCATCTTCATCACGCAATTCCAATGCCTCATTTTCACCGGTGGATGCTCCCGATGGAACAGAAGCACGCCCCATCACACCATTTTCCAATATAACTTCAGCCTCTATTGTGGGATTTCCACGCGAGTCCAATATTTCTCGGCCTTTAATCTCTGATATATTCATAACTGTCAGCTTATACTATATAACACTAAGTACTATACAAACGATTGGCAAGAAGGTTTGTTTTCTTCCCAACACAAATTTAGCCGATATATGATATTAATAAAAATTTCAAGTATGTTATTTTACAGTTACAATTCAAAATTTCTCCTTTAGTATCTGTTCTACCTCCTCGGCGGTTGCTCCTACTGCAAGAATTGTACCATCTCTGTCAACAAGGAACACCTCTCCGGCACCTCTGATACCGTACCGTTCCCAAATATTTTCCACACCACGCAGTGAGAGCAGGTTCAGCCAAAGGTAACCGTCCTTTTCCACTGCAAGCCTCATATCTTCACTCTCCAGTTCGTTTGCAACTCCAACCACAGTGAATCCCTTATCCTTGTACTTGTTGTACAAAGGAATGAAGCTCATTGACGAACGTCTGCAAGGTCCGCACCACGATGCCCAGAAGTCAACAATGGCAATCTTACCCTCAATCTCTTTCGAGAGCGTGTGTGGTGCTACCTTTGCACCAAAAAAAACCGTGGGCGAAAGCATTGCAGTGTAACATAATCATCAATGCACGGTGGCACATTGCACATCGGCTGTTATTGCCTTCGGCGAACCTACTTGGGCTCGGCATAGTAAAAGAATACTTTTCCTCTGCACTCACCTAAACGCAGCTTTGTCCAGAAGAGGCAGGCAATAAATACAAGAACCCCCTACAACGCAATGTTGCAGGGGTTTGTCCGGGATAGAGTAGGTGGAATCTACTCCAGTGGTTTTATTCTTAGCCAGAATTCAGTGTCTGTGAAATTGTTGCTTGTGTTTGTATATACTATTTTCATTATCATCTTTTCCTCATCAATGAACTCATAATTCATGACAGAGACAGTACCCTCCCATGGCTTGTTGAAATGGCTTAGAATTTTCTCATGAAACGTGTTGTCATCGACAATATCATAGCATCCTTTCTGTGCTACGAATCCGCTAATATTATTCCTGTACGGGAATAACGAGTAATAGGTATTATCATTATCATATACCTTTATAGCAGCTCCTACGTTGACATCCAGCTTGCCCGCAGCATTCTGCTTTACAACGCATTGTTGCCACACGCCAACGATTGGGCATTCCACAACTTTATCTATTGTGTCAAGTCTGAATTCCACAGGCATCGTAACTGCCATACGTTCAGGTTTGTTATATATCGTGCCGGGGTTCCATCGTGGCATCTTCTTTACCACACGTATGGCCTCATTATCCAGAAGGCTGTTGCCACTACTTCTAGCGAGTTCAACCTTTTTAATTTTTCCGTTTTTCTCAACAAAGAATCTTACAAATGCCTTTCCCTCGATTCTGTTTTCTACACATTCTTTGGGATAGCGTATATTCAATTGTAGATATTCCTTAACAGCATTCCATCCCCCTGGGAATTCGGGTTGTGATTCAGGATTACTGAAAACCATTTCATCATTTTCTTTGCTCTCCTTTTTATTCAATTTGAAGTTCACCGGCAATGTAAACATCACATTCACCGCTTCGCCTTTGTTCTTGCCGGGGTTCCAGCGAGGCATCTTCTTTACCACGCGAATAGCCTCTTTGTCGAGCAGTTGGTTACCGCTGCTCTTGAAGAGTACAACTTTTTTGATTTTACCGTTTTTATCAACAATGAATCTTACAAATGCCCTTCCCTCTATTCCCGAAGCACTGCACTTCTTGGGATAGCTTATCTTTTTTTTCAAATAATCCATAAGAGCACGCATTCCGCCGGGGAACTCAGGTTGTTGTTCACAAACAAGCATGACATCCTTCCCCTCTGCTGGAAGATCGATTTCAAACGGTTTATCACACTTATCCTGCGCGTGGCAAGGAATACAGAACAATGATAAAGCCATTGCTGCAATAGCAATAAATACAATAATTCGGTTTGGTTTCATAGCTGTTAAAGTTTTCAGGTGATTAACAAAGATAATCACAAGCGAGCGAGAAATGTGAAGCTTGCTTCAATATTTTTCAAAGCGAGTGCAGTATATGTTCGCGGATTACCGTAAAGATAAATTATTTTTTTTGTAATTACAACGCTTTTATAAGGTTTTCAAACGCATCAAGGTCTCTTGGGTCGGCATTGACATCGAGCAGGTTGCCGTTGTGGTCTATGAGCCAGTAGGTTATCCGTTACCCCAAAGATTCATTTACCAGATTACATTTGACTTTCAGCGGCTGCGCAACAGTTTCAGGTTGACATCGCCCAAAGCGATGCTCTTGCCTAAAGAATTGCCGTCGATAGACACTGCACAGTTTCCGTTTCTCTCCTGAGCCAAAGCATCGTCATGCACATCCTGCATACCTTTCGGCACCGCAATACCTACAACAAAACCTATCATCGATGCAGCAACAAGCCAATAAGGAGAAATCAAACTACGTTTACGCTTTGCATATGGCCTGCACTCGCGCGTTGCAAAGGAGTTGTTCTCCTTATTGCGCATTTCGTGTAACAGTTCAAGAATGTCGGTGTTTTCCAACTCTTTCCGTTTCAGTTCATTGTCATTCATATAATGCTCATTTTAATTTGTCCATCTCTTTTCTTATTATGTCAAGTGCGGCATACACTCTTGACTTCACTGTACCTTCGGGGGTATCGGTAATCCGGGACACCTCGGCAATTGTCAGTTCCTCATCGTAATGAAGCAGGAAGGCATCGCGCTGTTCGTGAGGCAGCGCCTGTATTGCCCGGCGCAAGCACCTGTAACGTTCATCACTCTCAAGTTTGTCAAACGGTTCAACCGTCTCTTCTCCGCGCTTAAGGCATTCTTCGCTGTAGGCAAGGTGTACCGTTTCTTGCCGGTACTCGTTCTTGCAAAGATTGTATGCCATTGCATAGAGCCAGGTCCTGAAAGAACGCCCGGCCTTGAATGTATTGCGGTTTGTCCAAACCCTGACAAAGAGTTCCTGAACCAAATCTTCGGCCTTTTCCCTGTCATAGGCGAGCATGCGCAGGAAGAAACCGCCAGCCCTCTTTGCATACCTGCTGTACAATGTGTCGAAAGCCGCATGCCTGTCATTGGCTATGTGCCGCATCAGTTCTTCATCGGAAAGTCTATTCATGGCATCAACGGTCAATCTCTTCATAATACATCCGTTTTTCCTCTTCCGGCACATCTATCTGCTCCACTATGCGCAGCATAAGGTTGCGCAGTTCATTGTAGCGCGAAGTGCTGCCGCTCTCCTTGTAATGGTCAAGCAAGGACTTTAAGCAAGGTATGTAATTGAAGTTCAACGGTGTTATGGATGCCGGATAGCTTTCGGGAAGAAAACTCTCGCGCAGATAGTCTGTGAGGTAGAGTTCCTCGTAGTTCCTGCGTTTCACGGCCAGATTGTCATAGGGCGTTTCGCTGTAACGCATTACAAGACCTTCGGAATAGATTTTGTCGGTAAATTTGGGCAATTCCATGAGCGAGGAGAAATAGACAGGGCGATTACAATTCTCTATCACATGGCGGTAGACCGCATCCGTCGCATCGCTGTAACTGTTGCCGAATGTATATGTTCCGTCATCCACCCTGTCCGAAAAACTCGGCAGCCCCAGTTTCTTCTCGATATGCTCGCGGTACTCTTTGTAGAACGCCATGAAATCCACGTTCACTATGGTAATGTCGGGACGCATTCCTTTACCATATTTAAGCATCAGCGCAGAAAAGGTCGGCGTATCGCCGTGCACGAAGATTATGGCATCGGGAGCGAGCCCCACCAATTCGTTATATGCATAATTCAGCAGTGCCGGAGAATACTCGCCGCAGTTGTACCAACGCTTCAGCACACCGGTCATCCTCTCATAGTCACCCGTCTGCATCAGATAACTCACGAACGAAGGATAGTCAACTACCGCATCGGGGCGCATATCTATTGCTGCCCCCATTCCGGGATTGTCGACGGCGTAACCGCTGTTATTGAACTTGACGACACTGGATGTATATGTATCTGGAATTGCTTTGCACATAGCCTCTACAATGCTGTCAAGATGTTCTGCATGACCGGCCATGTCATTCTCCCAACCGCTGTATCGGGCGGCACGGTAATAGTTGTTCCACGCCTCCTCATTTTTCGGGTTCTTCTCGACCTCAGCCCGCCAGAGACGCTCTTGCGCCCTGTACCATTCCGCACTCTGCTGTACCTTCACTACATTCTCAATCTTTTGAGGAGTATTGCCATCAAGCTGTTCCTGTGCCCATACACTGTTTATTGCAAAAAGAAAACCTCCGGCTGTGGCTATGCCCACGATAATAGTCTGTCTTATTTTCATTGTACTTCTATTTTAGATTGTTTCACTTTGACAAAAACGCGTTTTCATTATAGCATACACGTTCAAGGCAAAAGCGTCCAATATTTTAACAGGTTTTAACAAAAGCGGAGTCAAAGTAGCAATAAATAACGACAGACAAAAAAATATCAACGTAAGCAAATAAGTTGCTCCTACATTTTTTCAAGCGAACAGATTAAAACTGCAACACTTTTTCAAGTGAATAACTTAACAAATGTACCATTTATCGATGATATAACCGTCGGGGAAGATTAGTACAAAGAGCAGAATGCACTACCTTTGGTATTGTAAAGGTTATATATTATTCCATCATACCAATTGTACCAGGTTATCGGGTATTTCTTCAATGCCTCTCGCCAATGTTCCACAATTTCAATGTTCACACTCACCACGCAGAGTTTATCCTAATACATCTCGGCCACCAACGCAATGTTGCAGGGGCTCTGAACTCAATATGTAATATCACAACGCTTTTATAAGGTTTTCCAAAGCATCGAGGTTGCGAGGGTCTGCATTGACATCGAGCAGGTTGCCGTTGCGGTCTATTAGCCTATAAGTTGGATAGCCGTTGACATTGAGAAAATTCTCCACAGCACTCTGCTGCTCGCCGGGCAGATTGTAGTGTACCACGTTGTCGCCTGTGACATTGTACTCCTTTATTACATTTTTCCAGCTATCCTCATCGCTGTTGTTTGCAAGGTAGAGAAAGACCATATCATACTGCGCCATTCTCTCATACAGTTCCTTACTGTGCGAAAGAGCCCGTTTGCAGGGACTGCACCATGTTCCCCACACATCGACCAGTACAAACTTGCCTTTGTATGGCTCAACGAGTTTGCGAAGGATTTTCTCACCGTCGCTCATTTCCTTAACCTCGTCGTTGGTTTTCAGGCTTTCGCCACCTGATAGTGCACGACGTTGCAAAGCAAGATATCTGTTCTGCATCTCCAGCACTGTGTTTATTGCAGACGGTGTCGATATATTCTTCTCTGCCCACTCTATCACATCTGCCGGTAGGGGAATGCGGCGGTTGTTTATTTCGTTCCAGATGATTCCGGCCATATAAATATCGTATATCTCCTTGTTGTTTGGCAGACTGCTTATCGCATGTTGCGGAATTTTGACAGCAAATTCCCTTATTATTGCATCAGCATTACTGTTCCACACATCGTTTATAATATACACGATTTCACTATTATTGAATTCGCTTATAAGTTTTTCTCTCTCCGCCTCACCGTCAAGTGTTGCAAGTTGTGCCTTCATCTTTTCAAGTTCACTGTCGTAACTATTCACAGCACATGCCTGTTTCTCATCGAGCGAGATTGTTCCACATGCTGCAAGACGTTGCAATGTCTTTCCCACAGCGCCTTCCTGTTCTGGCATATTCTGTACTTTATAATTCATATAATCCGTCAAGAAACGGAGATAGTCGCGGTAGAGGCTTTTGGGGCTGCACAACGTTGAAAACCCATCGGTGGATAACGGTGCTATCATACTGTTCCAAAGTGAGTCGGCAAAGGCAATATATTCTGCCGGCAGTTTGTCGCCTTCAACACAGTACATCCCCTGCATAAGGCTCTCGCCCATCCCGGCACGATAATAGCCTGTGAGATAGTCGATATATCGGCGCGACAACATGGGGTGCTCCCCGACTCTCTCTTGCAGTTCGGCATTATATCGACGGCCACACTCCTTTACGTGGTGCAAGAACTCCATAGCCTGCTCCTGCGTGGCATGTTCGTGCTCTATGCGCTCGTTCATAAATGAAGCCGGATAGGCTGTCAACTCATTTTGCAGACGTGTATCGTTGCCCATAAAGAGTTTCTGCCCAGTGCCGAAATCGTGGAGAAAGAAATATGTCTCCCCCGGCTCAAGCACT
>JAFZGA010000012.1 GCA_017555585.1 Bacteroidaceae bacterium | reverse complement strand
GCGTTCATCCTGAGCCAGGATCAAACTCTTCGTTGTAAATTATATCTGTAATGCCCCAAAAAGGACATCAACTAATCAAATTGTTTGTACTGGCCGGAAAATTCGTATATCAAATCTAAATTGACGGTTCGTTTTTCGTTCCTTACTTTACACTTTAATCTTCATTCTAAAGAACAAAGACCGTTGTACTGCTTGTCTGTATGGAATGGTTTCAAGGATCATCGTGCTCCCAAGAAAACCGCGTTAATGCGTTGCTTTCCGAAAGCGAGTGCAAAGGTAGTACTATTTTTTGTTTCTGCAAACTATTTGGAGATTTTTTTGAAAAAAGTCGAGAAAAAAATTAAGCACACAAGTAAAATATGTGCAATCAAGCTATTTACAGGACTAAATCCAACAAAAAAAACACTAATAGAATTGCTGTTTTTGAAATGGCAAATATAAGTGCCAAAACAAATCAACTACCTATTGCACGGCTAAAGTAGTAATTATTTTTTAAAAACAAGATTTTTTTCCATTTTTTTTCAAGAAAAATAAAAAATATAGGAAAGCAGTGTTTTTTTTCTGCTTTCCTATTATATATAATAAGGTATAGCTTAATTTACCTTTACAACTTTTACAGGATTGAGGCCTACGGCTATCTTTGTCACCAACATACCGTCCGTATCGTAAATATAGACATCGCCATCGTTCACATAGTCAGAAGATGTTACACAAACAAAATTTCCTGCAGAACAGACTTTATATGGAGCCGGAAGTTCCTTTTCCTTAATCCACGGAGAATCAACAGTGCCTGCAACAGGATTGTATGACATATATGTAATTGTAGCATTCCAATTTTCGTCATACTGCGAGAAAAATCCATAAAGCACACCCGAATTTGCGCATATTTCGGTCATATTGCTGCATTCATTCACCACAGAGACCACATCATCAGCACCTATATACTGCAAAGTACTTGGCACATCGGCATAATTGCCATAAGATGCAACAAAGACACCCTCACCCAAAGCCACAACAACCGAAGGATTAAGCACCACATCAACTTTCTTTATTTCACAGAAAGAAGGAATGTCTATAACAGAAACCGTATTATCATAACCCAATTCCGTATCCCAATCCATACCGCCGGAATTTGCTACATACAGCCTATTGCCCACTACCGCCAATTGCTCAGGGTTACGGCCAACCTTCACCTTTGCTTCAACACTCAACGTTGCTGTATCAAGACGAGCGACGTAACCGTCGTAATAAGAGACATAGACATCGCCACCCGAAGCTGCAAGATAACGCGGCTGTGCTTCACACTCTATCTGTTTTATTGACTTGGCTTCAAGGTCTGTAACTTCTATTGTAGACTCACCTGCAACGGCAATATACATTTTAGAGCCATATACAAGAACATCGTTTGCTGTGTTACCAAGTCCACGAGCATTTTTCGTTTCAAAAAAGAACTGTTCCGTTTCGCCACTCGCTGCATCATATCTTGTCAGTGAAGAGTTGTTGCTTTTCCAATCACCGGAATTCAGCACGTAATAGATTTCACTCACAGCCACACTGTCCTTACTGCCAGTATCGGGAATAAGAGGATCGTTGTTTCCATCAGGGCTGCATGCAAAAGACAGGAAAGAAAACATTACGACAAACGCTGATTTCAAATTCTGTTTCATAGACATTAAATTTAAATGATTTATATTAAAAAAGAAAACTAGCTGACAATCTCCATGAAAAACGCGGCATCGGATAATACCGTATAACCTCGTACTGTTTGTTTCCAACATTCAAAAGCTCGCCCTGAAGACGCAATGCACACAATGCAAACTTAAAATCCCTATTGACAGAAAAAGAGTGCTCAGTATAGCCATCGATTCTGTTACGCAAAGTATTCTGCGGCAACATATACCTGTGGCCCACCGCAGTAAAGATATATGACACATTCACATAAGGATTGAGCAACGATATTGTCATCTTTCCCGAATGACGTGGCGTATATGGCAATTGGTGCCGATAATTTTTGGCAGATGGATCTGTAACATCCACTGCATACTGATAGGAATAGCCCAAATCGAGCAACAGGGAGATTCTTTCCAACAGAGCGAACTCCAACTGAGAATTCAAATCGATGCCCGAGATTTCCGCTTCGCCGAAATTCATCATTCTCCACACATACATAGTAGGCAACGCCACTATTTTATCGATTACCCTATTGTAATAGCCATCAGCAACAACAGAGACATACTCCACCACCCTATCGAATGAAGCACTCCATAAAACTCCGAAATTAAATTGAGAAGCTTTTTCGGGTTTAAGCCCGACATTTCCAAGACGCAAGTAATAGAGGTCGGCAAATGTAGGCACACGATAACTGTCCTTATAAGAAAGACGCAAACGCAAAGGAAAAGACGCCACAGGACGGAACATCAGTGCCAACGACGGAGAAACACGCATATACGGTTCCGGAGGCACTCCACTCCTGACAGCATCCGCGACAAACGTTCCCAAAAGCGAAGCCGTAGCCGAAAAGCGGTCTGTTCTATATTGCGCTGCAAGCAGAGATATCGAGCTGACACGCCGGGGAGCCTTACTGTCCTCGAAATTATTATAAAGGGTCGAATAGGCGACATCAGAAGTCAAAGCAAATGAAAGAGCGCGCAATGGAACGTATTTGACACCGACCGAGGCATAGTACTCATTCTTCTCGTTAATATCAATCTGCTGACCTGACGAATAGTTCTTGTTTATCTCCTTATACTTGGAATACTGATAATCGTACTTCAAACGCGCTTTCAGACGGAAATGCTCACTCAAAGGCTTATCGTAATGCGCCTGAAAATACAAATTATCATCCCACAGACGTTCGCGATTCTCCTTATTATACAGGTTGACCGCACCAGGCAAGCCACGCTCAGAATCATAGAAACTTATTTTCATGGACAAATCGCCACCATAGAGCGTACCGAACAGATTACCCTCGACATTAAACGACTGCACATCACTGTCACGACGTTTCTCAACAGTTTCATTCACACCATTTACAAGAACAAACGGATAACAGCCATCACTCCGCATATAATTACCATGTAACGAACCCGACCAACTGCCTGAAAAAAAATGGTTATGATGCAAAGTCGCATCAACAAGCCCAAACGACCCGGTACGCATGCGCATATATGAAGAGGTTCCCATAGGACGCAAGGCGTACAATGTCAGCAACGAGCCCGATGCATGTTCGGTAGCACTCTTGAATATATCATCTTCACCAGCGACAGACAACGACAGAACTCCTATATTTTCAAGCGACAGGCGACCTATATCCACTTGACCGCTCTGGGCATTAGAAATCACTAGACCATCGTAGCTGACAGCGGTATGCTTAGCTCCGAGCCCGCGGACCGAAACCGTCTTCAAGCCACCCAAGCCGCCATAATCGTGTACGTTGACACCGGTCATGCGTTTCAAAGCATCAGAAAGTGACAAGACACCTGTACGCAAAAAATCGTCCTGCTCCATCACCTGCAAAGGCGACGACGAAGATAGCAACGACGGTTTGACCGACGACACCACCTCTACCTCAAACAGTTGCTCACAAGCCGTAGAATCCACAACCTGCGCCAACGAGACAGAATGCACAAATAGGAATATACACAAGGTATATATCCATTTACCGATAAAATAACGCGACATAAAACAAAGCCTATAAAAGCCTTCACCCGAGACTTTTTATAAAACAAACCGACAAGGCAGGTTTTCTGGCTCGTTCCTCTCCGGCGCCTTCCCACCCCAACACGGGGCAGTGGCAAAAGAATGCCGAAGAACCAATGAACTTACAGCTACGGGTATAGCTCCGGATTCAAACCGGATTCCCTTTTACTAACAACCTCAAAAGCGGGTTGCTACACCATTGTCCGCGACAAAATTACTATTTAAATTATGAAAACAAAAAAAAATAAAAGATTTTTTCACAGCTACATGTACGATATAAAAAAATAGTTGTACTTTTGCGAATAAACATATAAAAACATGCTTACACTCGACAAAATCTATCACGCATCGTATGTCCTCAAGGATGTCATACGTCGCACAGAGCTAATTCCTGCTCCATATTTGAACAAGAAGGGTAACATTTTCATAAAGCCCGAAAATCTGCAGTTGACCGGTTCGTTCAAAGTACGCGGTTCATACTACAAGATTTCTCAACTTTCGGACGAAGAGAAGGCAAAGGGTGTTATCGCCTGCTCAGCAGGTAACCACGCGCAGGGTGTTGCGCTTGCAGCCACCAAGAATGGCATAAAGTCAACAATCTGCCTCCCCGACTGTGCGCCAATCTCAAAAGTCGAAGCAACTAGAAACTACGGTGCAGAAATTTGCCTTGTAGAGGGTGTTTACGATGACGCATACAAGCGTGCTATTGAATTGCGTGACGAGAAAGGTTATACATTCATTCACCCATTCGATGATATTGATGTGATTGCCGGACAGGGCACAATAGGTCTTGAACTCATCGACCAGATGAAAAATGTTGATGTAGTTGTAGTACCTATTGGTGGCGGTGGTCTAATCTCAGGCGTTGCATTCGCTCTAAAATCATTGAACCCCAACATCAAGGTATACGGCGTACAGGCAGCAGGTGCTCCAAGCATGAAGAATTCCGTGGAACACAAGCAGATTGAGCGTCTCGCATCAGTTTCAACAATCGCTGACGGTATTGCAGTAAAACAGCCTGGCGAGAACACATTCGAATTCTGTAGCCAATACGTTGACGGCATCGTAACCGTAACCGACGATGAGGTTTCATCGGCAATACTCTCTATGCTCGAGCATCAGAAACTTATTTCTGAAGGCGCAGGCGCTGTTGCTGCTGCGGCAGTATTGTTCGACAAGATTCCCGTTGAAGGTAAGAATGTTATTTGTGTTGTTTCTGGTGGCAATATCGACGTAAACATCCTTGACCGTGTCATCAAACGTGGTCTTTTCACCTCAGGCCGTTCAGCACTACTCAAAGTTGAGCTTCTCGACAAGCCCGGTCAGTTGGTGTTGGTATCAAAGATTATTGCCGACCTTGGCGGTAACGTTATCGGTGTGCACCACGAGCGCACAAATGCCAATACAGGCGTAACAGGTTGCTGGATACGTATCGACCTTGAGACACGCAACTTCGAGCACATCAGCAAGATTAAATCGGCATTGATTGATGCAGGTTTCAATATTCTGGATTAAAATTCAAACCATTAAAACAAAATAACTATGCTAGAGAAAGTTTATACAAGCAATGCTCCTGAGGCTATCGGCCCATACTCACAGGCAATCAAATGTGGTAACATGCTGTTCACATCAGGACAGATACCCATCAACCCTGCTACAGGCAATGTTGAAGCAGAGGGCATCACAGACCAGGCTACACAGGTTATGAAAAACCTTGCTGCCGTTCTTGCAGAAGCTGGCACATCTTTCGACAAGGTTATCAAGACAACATGTTTCCTTAGCGACATGGCCGACTTCGTAGCATTCAACGCAGTATACGCAGAGTATTTCACAAGCAAACCAGCACGTTCATGCGTAGCAGTGAAGACTCTCCCGAAGAATGTCCTTGTTGAGGTTGAGGTAATTGCTGAACTCTAAAAACACATAAACAATAAAAATATCGGCAGCTTCGTAAGAAGTTGCCGATATTTTTATTCCATGTCTGCCTCTATTCTGCCATTCCGGATCTTCATACGTATATCATTGTATTCGCACACATTGATAATGGTTGGGATATTGGTTTTACCATCAACAACAAACAGCGACGAGGACGATGTAAAATGTGGTACTTTTATAACAGTGTCTATTCCTGTTACATTCACAGGTTCCTCTGTAACATACCGTTTAACACGTATCACAGTATCGGCATTGAAAGGATTGCCGCTATACAACAGACTGTCATCGAAAAACACCGAATAGTCACGTCCTGCAAAATCAGAAGAAAAGCTGAACGTATATACATATTCCCTCTCGGGCGACTTACGCCATGCCTCACGCATCGCATAATAGGTAAAAAGAAGCACTGACATTATTATCATTGCAAAGAAAAAAACACTTCCGAAAAGGAAACGCATATTTGAATTACTGCTCTTTTTTGTACGCATGATTTCTATTTTTGAGAGTGCTAAGATAATCATTTACACACACAATACACAATCTTTTTCTGCTGTTTATGCAAAAAAGCCGAAAACGCTTGCATTTGATATCTTTTATATGTATTTTTGCATTGGATTTGATGATGATGAGGGGCTAGCAAGCCCCTCATTTCTATTTATTCACATCATACATCAAAAACTGAAGTTTAGCTATATGATTGAAAGACAACAGGTAATCGACTTAACAAACGAGTGGCTCGCTGACAAAGAGTATTTTTTAGTGGATGTTGTTATAAGCAAAGACGACAAGATCACAGTTGAAATTGACCATGCCGAAGGCGTATGGATTGAAGATTGTGCCGAGCTGAGCCGCTACATCGAAAGCAAACTTAACGGTGCGGCAGATGATTACGAACTCGAGGTTGGCTCAGCCGGCCTTGGACAGCCTTTCAAGGTAATTCAACAGTACAAGAACCATTTGGGACTTGATGTTGAGGTACTCACAAAGGAAGGTAAAAAACTTAAGGGCATTTTGAAAGATGCCAACGACTACGATTTTGCACTGACAATAACCAAGAAGGAAAAAGTTGAAGGTGCAAAACGCCCACAGATTGTCGAAGAGGAACTACGTTTCACTTACGACAGTGTCAAATACACGAAATATATTATAAATTTCAAATAAAATGGCAAAGAAAGAAGAAACAATCAGCCTTCTTGATACATTTCAAGAATTCAAGGAGTCGAAGAACATCGACCGCACTACTATGATCAGCGTACTCGAGGAGAGTTTCCGCAGAGTATTGGTAAACATTTTCGGTACTGACGAGAACTATTCTGTCATCGTCAATCCTGATCGCGGTGATTTTGAGATCCAGCGTCGCCGTACTGTTGTTGCTGACAACGAAGTAAAAGACAGCAACTTTGAGATTGGTTTGAGCGAAGCCCAACTGATTGACGAGACATTTGAAGAGGGTGAAGAGGTGAGCGAAATCGTAAACTTCGCCGAGTTCGGTCGTCGTGCAATCCTTAACTTGCGCCAGACACTTGCTTCAAAGATTCTCGAGCTTGAAAAAGACAGCCTTTACATCAAGTACAGCGAGAAGGTTGGTCAGATTGTAAGCGGTGAGGTTTATCAGATATGGAAGAAGGAGCTTTTGCTTGTAGATGACGAAGGCAATGAACTCATTCTCCCAAAGAGCGAGCAGATTCCAAGCGATTTTTACCGCAAGGGCGACAATGTACGCGCTGTTGTTGCACGTGTTGACAACCAGAACAACAATCCTAAGATTATATTGAGCCGCACATCACCAATGTTTTTGCAGCGTCTTTTCGAACTTGAAGTACCTGAGATTATTGACGGACTTATCACCATCAAGAAAATCGCTCGTATCCCTGGCAAACGTGCAAAGATTGCTGTTGAGACATACGATGAGCGTATTGATCCGGTAGGAGCATGCGTTGGTGTGAAAGGTTCACGTATTCATGGTATCGTTCGTGAGCTCCGCAACGAGAATATCGACGTTATCCCTTACACTTCAAACACAGAACTCTTCATCAAGCGTGCATTGAGCCCTGCTAAAATTCAGGAGATCAAACTTGACGAGGAGAAACGCGTTGCAGATGTAAACCTCAAGAAAGAAGAGGTTTCTCTTGCTATCGGTAAGGACGGTTTGAACATCAAACTCGCCAGCATGATTACTGAATATACTATCAACGTATACCGCGAGATTGATGCTCAGCAGGAAGATGACATCTATCTTGATGAGTTCAGCGACGAAATCGAAGAATGGGTAATAGAGGCTATAAAGAATATTGGTCTCGACACAGCAAAGGCTGTCTTGAACGCTCCACGTGAGGTACTTATTGAAAAGGCCGACCTAGAGGAGGATACTGTTGACCACGTCATTGAAGTTCTTAAAGCAGAATTCGAAGACGAAGAATAATCCAAAAAGAATGTATCGATAATGAAGATAAGATTAAATAAAGTACAAAAAGAGCTCAATCTCGGTTTGTCAACCATCGTTGAGTATCTACAGAAGAAGGGTTTTGAAATAAAAGAAGACCCCAATGCTGTAGTTCCGGAAGATGGATACAATATGCTTATCGAGGAGTTCAGCGCAGACAAGAAGGCCCGTATGCAATCGGACAACTTCACAAAGGAGCGTCAGAACAAGGAAAAGCCCAAGGCTGCACCGATAGTAGAAGAGAAACCGGCAGTTGTAACTCCTGAGCCAAAGGTTGTTAAAGAACCTAAGGCTGTTACTATAGAAGAGCCTAAGAAGGAGGAGTTCAAATTGCAGGTAAGAGGACACATAGACCTTGATGCACTCAACAAGAAGAACCAGCCTAAGAAAAAGGAGTCTGCACCAGCAAAGGCAGAGCAGACAAAGCCGATAGAAGAGAAACCTGTTCAAAAGAAGCAGACTGAAGAAAAGCCTGTAGAGCAGCATGTTCAGGCTGCACCGCAATCCGAGGTTGAGACTGCTCCTGCAAAGAAAGAACCACAGGCACAGCTGACACAACTTGACGAAGTGGAAACTCCTAAACTGAATATCATAGGCCAGATTGACCTTTCATCAATTAACCAATCGACACGCCCAAAGAAAAAGAGCAAGGAAGAGAAGCGCAAAGAGCGTGAAGAGAAAGACAAACAACGCGAAGAACAGCGTAAACAACAGCGCGAAGCACAGCGTCAGGCTAATGGTGACAACAACGACAAGAAGAAAAAGCGTCAGCGCATCAACAGCCAGCGTGTCGATATAAATGAAGTGAAGGAGAATAACAATGAAAACAAGGATTGGAGCGCAAACCGCAACAAGAGCAACAACAATCCTTCACAAGGTAGCCGCAAGGACCGCGACCGCCAACACAAACGTTTCGACAAGAACGATGTAAGCGAGGAGGACGTTTCAAAGCAGATTAAGGAGACACTCGACCGTTTGACAAACCGCAACAAAGGTAACAAGTCGGCTAAATACCGTAAAGAAAAACGTGACCTCGTTGCTGAACGCCAAATGCAGCAGATGAGTGAAGAGATGGAACAGAGCAAGGTTTTGAAGTTAACCGAATTCGTTACTGCAAACGAACTTGCAAGCATGATGAACATATCTGTTACACAGGTCATCGCAACATGTATGAGCATAGGCATGATGGTTTCCATCAACCAACGTCTTGACGCAGAGACTATAAACATTGTTGCTGAAGAGTTCGGATATACAACAGAATATGTAAGTGCCGAAGTTGCCAATGCTATCGAAGAAGATGTCGATACCGAAGAAGATTTGTTGCCACGTGCACCAATCATTACCGTGATGGGACACGTTGACCATGGTAAGACTTCTTTGCTCGACTACATACGTAAGGCAAACGTTATTGCCGGTGAGGCCGGTGGTATCACACAGCATATTGGTGCATACAATGTTAAAATGGAGAGTGGCAAGCACATCACATTCCTTGACACTCCTGGCCACGAGGCATTTACAGCCATGCGTGCACGTGGTGCCAAAATCACCGATATTGTTATCATCATCATTGCTGCCGACGACGACGTGATGCCACAGACAAAGGAGGCTATCAACCACGCTATGGCAGCCGGTGTACCCATCGTGTTTGCCATCAACAAATGTGACAAGCCTACAGCCGATCCTAACCGCATCAAGGAGCAGTTGGCAAACCTGAATATGCTTGTTGAGGATTGGGGTGGTAAATACCAGTCTCAAGAGATTTCTGCGAAGAAAGGTATGGGTGTCGAGGAACTTATGGAGAAGGTATTGCTCGAGGCTGAGTTGCTCGACCTAAAGGCAAACCCCAACCGCAAGGCTACCGGTTCGGTTATTGAATCGACACTTGACAAGGGACGCGGTTATGTTGCAACAGTTCTTGTACAGAACGGAACTTTGAAAGTGGGCGACATTGTTGTTGCCGGTACACAGTGGGGTAAGGTAAAAGCAATCTTCAACGAGCGTAACCAGCGCATCAAGGAGATTAAGCCAGCAGAACCTGCACTTATCCTTGGATTGAACGGTGCTCCTGCAGCCGGTGATACTTTCAATGTGGTTGACAGTGAACGCGAAGCACGTGAAATCACAGGTAAACGCGAACAATTGCAGCGTGAGCAGGGATTGCGTACACAGAAGATGCTTACTCTTGATGAGGTCGGCCGTCGTATTGCTCTCGGTAACTTCCAGACACTCAACATCATTGTCAAGGGTGACGTGGACGGTTCTATCGAGGCACTCAGCGACTCACTTATCAAGCTTTCTACAGAAAATATCCAGATAAATGTAATACATAAGGCTGTAGGACAGATTTCTGAGAGCGATGTCAGCCTTGCAGCTGCATCTGACGCCATCATCGTAGGTTTCCAGGTACGTCCTTCTGTAACAGCCCGCAAGGTTGCTGAGAATGAAGGTGTTGATATACGTATCTACTCTATCATCTACGATGCTATCGAAGAGGTCAAAGCCGCAATGGAAGGTATGCTTGCACCAATTGTCAAGGAGGAGATTACTGCGACAATTGAGGTACGCGAGACATTCCATATAAGCAAGGTTGGTACTGTTGCCGGTTGTATGGTACGAGAAGGTAAGGTTAAACGCACTGACCGTGCACGTCTTATCCGCGACGGTATTGTTATACATACAGGCTCACTTGCTGCACTCAAGCGCTTCAAGGAAGATGTCAAGGAGGTTGGAACAAACTTTGAATGTGGTATCAGCCTTACATCGCAGGACGACATCAAAGTTGGCGATATAATCGAGACATTCGTTGAAGTAGAGGTAAAGCAGAAGCTTTAATAAAAACAGAACAATATGAATACACTTGATATAATCCTTCTTGCGGTAACGGCAATCGCAATAATATACGGCTTCAAGAGCGGATTAGTCAAACAACTTACACTTGGAGCAGGCGTAATCATAGGCCTGCTCCAAGCTACCATATTCTACCAACAGGCAGGAATATGTATACAAGAATTATCAGGTTGGGACAATTGGATATGCAATACTCTTGGTTATATTGCAATATTGCTGTCGACAGCCATTGTAATCAACATAGCAGGTCTATTGCTAAGATGGTTGCTAAAAATCATACTATTGGGTTGGGTTGACAGAATATTAGGAGCACTTTTTTCAATATTCGTAGGATTTCTGATTATTGTTTTCGGAGTAAACACAAGCAATAAATTTTTACCTGACAACAATATAACAGGAAAAACATCACAAGAAGAGTCTTTGTTATACAATAAAGTGGCTGAGATTACTTCTACAATCATCGAAGAGGTGAAAGAGGAAGTGAATGATGAAATGAAGGTTGATTGATGAAGAAAAAGAACAATATATTAAAAAAGCTGGCAAACAAGGCATACGAATTTGGATTTGTCAGCAAAATAAAGACCGAAATTATCGAAAGCGGACTTAACGAGGAGATCATCAGACTCATATCAAAAAAGAAGAATGAGCCTGAATGGTTGCTCGAATTCCGCTTGACAGCATATCGTCATTGGCAAACCATGCCAATGCCAACATGGGCGCACTTGAATATTCCGCCTATCGACTATCAGGCAATTTCCTATTATGCCGATCCTTTGAAAAAGAACAAGGAAAACAGCAACAAGGAGATTGACCCGGAACTGATGAAAACATTTGAGAAGTTAGGTATTCCGCTTGAGGAACGTCTGGCACTCAGTGGCACAGCCGTTGATGCCGTAATGGATTCCGTTTCGGTAAAAACCACATTCAAGGAGGAACTCAAAGAGAAAGGCATAATATTCTGTTCGATGAGCGAAGCCGTACA
Source organism: Bacteroidaceae bacterium (assembly GCA_017555585.1). Taxonomy (GTDB): domain Bacteria; phylum Bacteroidota; class Bacteroidia; order Bacteroidales; family Bacteroidaceae; genus HGM04593. Next base: position 38,074 of record JAFZGA010000012.1, on the reverse strand, counting down.
GGAGTATCCTGACCTTGTGCGTAAATATCTTGGCAGTGTAGTAAACTATCGTGACAACTTCTTTGCCGCATTGAATACTGCGGTATTCAGCGACGGCTCGTTCGTGTATATACCCAAAGGAGTACGTTGCCCAATGGAACTGTCGACATACTTCAGAATAAACGCAGCGAATACAGGACAGTTCGAACGCACACTGATTGTTGCTGATGACAACAGCTATGTATCATACCTCGAAGGATGTACAGCACCAATGCGCGATGAGAACCAGCTCCATGCTGCAATAGTCGAGATAATAGTAAATGACAATGCTGAAGTCAAATACAGTACTGTACAGAATTGGTATCCTGGTGATGCAGAGGGCAAAGGTGGAGTATACAACTTCGTAACCAAACGTGGTGACTGCCGTGGACATGGCAGCAAGCTGTCATGGACACAAGTAGAGACAGGATCGGCCATAACATGGAAATATCCAAGCTGTATCCTACGCGGTGATAATTCACAAGGAGAATTCTATTCGGTGGCACTGACAAACAACTACCAGCAGGCTGATACAGGAACCAAGATGATACATTTGGGAAAGAATACCAAAAGTACCATCATAAGCAAAGGCATCTCGGCAGGCAAAAGCCAAAACTCATATCGCGGGCTTGTCAGAGTCAGCAAGAATGCCGATGGCGCACGCAACTACAGCCAATGTGACTCACTGTTGCTTGGCAATGAATGCGGAGCACACACATTCCCGTACATGGATATACATAACAACGGTGCAGTAATCGAGCACGAAGCAACAACATCAAAAATATCAGAAGAACAACTATTCTACTGCAATCAGAGAGGCATTGGCACAGAAGAGGCCATTGGGTTGATAGTCAACGGATATGCAAAAGAGGTATTGAACAAGTTACCTATGGAGTTTGCCATTGAGGCACAGAAATTGTTAAGCGTATCACTTGAAGGAGCAGTAGGCTGATAAAAGATTTAGGAGATGGAAAATTTACTTGAAATAAGAAACCTTCATGCCACGATTGATGGTAAAGAGATATTGAAAGGTATAAACCTCACAGTCAAGGCTGGTGAGGTACATGCAATTATGGGACCTAACGGTTCAGGAAAAAGCACATTGAGCAATGTACTTGTAGGACACCCTGCATATACCGTTACCGAGGGAGAGATAATATATAAAGGCAAGAATCTTCTTGAGCTTGCTCCGGAAGACCGTAGCCACGAAGGACTATTCCTATCATTCCAATATCCCGTAGAAATCCCAGGAGTAAGCATTACAAACTTTATGCGTGCCGCAATAAATGCCAAGCGCGAGTATCTGGGCCAAGAGCCTATGAATGCGACAGAGTTCCTGAAAATGATGCGCGAGAAAAGAGCGTTGGTAAATCTTGACAGCAAGCTGGCAAACCGTTCTGTGAACGAAGGATTTAGCGGTGGCGAGAAAAAGCGTAACGAAATATTCCAGATGGCGATGCTCGAACCGACATTGAGCATTCTTGATGAAACAGATTCCGGACTCGACATTGATGCACTGCGTATTGTTGCCGAGGGTGTCAACAAACTCAAACGTGACGACACATCAAGCCTCGTAATCACTCACTATCAACGTTTGCTCGACTACATCAAACCTGATATTGTACATATTCTATATAACGGAAAAATTGTAAAGACAGCAGGACCAGAACTTGTAATGGAACTTGAGGAACGTGGCTACGATTGGATAAAAAATGAGAATTGAGATGGATTGTGTACAAGAATACATAGAACTGTTCGAGAACAACAGAACACTCATTGACGGACCATGCTGCAAAAAGCTCAACGAAGAGCGCGAAAAGGCATTTGTACGTTTTAAGACAGAAGGGTTTCCCGGTCTAAAAGATGAGAACTGGCGTCACACCAATGTTGCAAAGAAATTTGCGACAAATTTCGGTATGGACCTCGGACGCAAATCCGCAACAAGCAATATTAAAGGTAGTTTCACTTGTGACGTACCGAACCTGAAAACCTACAAAGGATATGTTCTAAATGACAATTTTGTTGCAGATGAGAACAACAGATTGTTGCCAGAAGGAGTAATCATAGGCAGCATCAACGAAATTGCAGCACTTCATCCGGAACTGATTGGGAAGCATTACAATAGCCTGGCCGAAAAAGGTGACAGCACAGTACAGTTCAACACATCGTTTGCACAGGAGTGCATGGTACTGTATGTGCCAAAGAATGTCGTCATTGAGGAAACGGTTCAGATTATTGCATTATTGCAGACGAATGTCGAGATACTGACAAACCGCAGATTGCTGGTGATAATGGAAGAGAACAGCCATGCGAGCCTGCTGTTGTGTGACCACTCAGCTACTGAAAGAGAATCGTTGTCGACATCTGTTACAGAAATTTTCATCGGACGTGGCGCCTCGCTTAACCTATACGAACTTGAAGAGACTACAGATAGCAACACCCGCTTGGGCAATCTCTTTGTAAGGCAGGAACATGACAGCCGTTTCAACCATTGCAATATAACATTGACCAACGGCTTTACACGTAACTATGTCGAAGTGGTGCTTGATGGAGAGGGAGCTGAAACCAATATCAACGGACTTGCCATCGGAGACAAGATGCAGCATATAGACAACCGCACTCTTGTCGACCACCGAAAAGGACACTGTACCAGCAACGAGTTGTACAAATATATACTTGACGAAAATTCAACCGGAGTATTTTCCGGTAAAATGCTTATCCGTACCGTAGCACAGCAAACTGTTTCGCAACAGACAAACCGTAACCTGTGCCTTACAAGTTGTGCACACATGTATGCACAGCCACAACTGGAAATCTATGCAGACGATGTAAAATGCAGTCATGGTTCTACTGTAGGACAACTCGATGAAAATGCACTGTTTTATATGCAACAGCGCGGAATACCGGCAGAGGAAGCACGTCACCTGCTGATGTATGCTTTTGCCGGAGAGGTGATAGACAACATAAAGCTTGAAGCATTGCGCGAACGCTTGCATATTCTGGTTGAAAAGAGATTCCGCGGTGAACTCAACCATTGCAAAGGATGCAACTTGTGTAAATGAAATAAATATATAAGATATGGTGAATATAGAGGAGATACGCAAGGAATTCCCGATACTTGAGAGCCGTATATATGACAAGCCACTTGTATATCTGGACAACGCGGCAACGACACAAAAGCCCAAATGTGTCATTGACACAATAAGCAATGTATACACCACAATGAACTCGAATGTTCACCGTGGAGTACATCATCTTTCGCAAGTTGCTACAACAGCTATGGAAAACAGCCGTGAGACAGTGAGAAAATTCATTGGCGCAAAGCACAGTCATGAAATAATTTTCACACGCGGTACAACAGAAAGCATAAACCTTGTTGCATCATCGTATGGAAACACGCTGCTCAAGGAAGGTGACGAAATTATCATATCGGCAATGGAGCATCACAGCAATATTGTTCCATGGCAGCTTTTGCATGCACGCACCGGTGTCAAGTTCCGTGTGATACCTTTAACAGGAAACTGCAAACTAGATATCGAAGCATACAAAGGGATGTTCAACGAAAAGACACGACTTGTAAGCGTAACACATGTTTCGAACGTACTTGGCTCAACAAATCCCATCAAGGAGATTATAGACATAGCACACAGCAATGATGTTCCGGTGCTTGTTGACGGAGCACAGAGCATACCCCACAAAAAAATAGACGTTATGGAGTTGGATGCCGACTTCTTTGCATTCAGCGGACACAAGATCTATGGACCTACCGGTGTGGGAGTCCTTTACGGCAAGGAGCTGTGGCTCGAAACTATGCAACCGTACAATGGAGGTGGCGAGATGATAAAAAGCGTAAGGTTCGACAAGACATCATTCAACGATTTACCATACAAATTCGAGGCCGGTACACCTGACTATGTAGGCATAATAGCACTTGGCAAAGCAATAGAATGGGTAAATTCATTAGGTATCGAAAATATCGCAGCGCACGAGCACGAACTGACACGATACGCAGTTGAACAACTGAAGACAATACCAGAGATGAGAATATTCGGTGAACCGGACGGTGCCGCAGTGTCGTTTCTAACAGGTGACATACACCCGGCTGACTTGGGTACAATACTCGACCGACTTGGTATAGCCATACGTACAGGACACCACTGCGCACAACCACTTATCGACCACCTGGGAATACCTGGTACAGCACGTGCTTCTTTTGCCGTATACAACACCAAAAAGGAAATCGATGCACTGATACAAGGTATAAAAAGGGCTGTTAAAATGTTCACCCAATGCTAAAGCCATATCAGACAGCAGGAATTGTCGAGGCTGGCTGCGACGAGGCCGGACGTGGTTGCCTTGCTGGCGATGTATATGCCGCTGCAGTTATATTGCCTCCTGATTTCAAGAACGACTTGCTCAATGACTCCAAGCAGCTCACCGAGACACAACGCTACCAACTGCGTGAAATAATAGAACGGGAAGCTGTAGCATGGGCTATAGGAATAGTCACTGCGGAAGAGATAGACAAGATAAATATCCTGAAGGCTTCAATACTTGCCATGCACCGTGCTGTAGATGCACTTGAAGTACGCCCGGAACATTTGCTTATTGACGGTAACAAATTTACCCCCTACCCCGGCATTACGCACAATACAGTTGTTAAGGGAGATGCAACTTTCATGAGCATTGCAGCTGCATCAATTCTTGCCAAGACATACCGCGACGACTATATGATGCGCATAGCTGAAGAGTTCCCAATGTATGACTGGCAGAACAACAAAGGCTACCCTACTACAAAACACCGTGCTGCCATACGCGAACATGGCACAACACCATACCACCGTATGACATTCAATCTTTTGGGAGAAAAGCCCACACAACTCGAACTGGATTTCAAATAACCATAAAAGTAAAGCCCTCAATTGAGGGCTTTACTTTTAAAACAATTTGTATTCTTTTATCTGTTCCAACTGCAACGGTAACCGTAAAGCGCAACCGCTATGAAACAAAGCAGAGGCAATGCAAACGAGACATTCACAGCCGGCATTCCAAAAAGTTCTCCACAATCAATTACTGCACCTTGAAGAGGAGGCATCAGTGCACCACCGACAATTGCCATTACAAGAAATGCAGCTCCCAAATTAGTATCCTCACGTTCAACGTTCTCCAAAGCAATACCATATATTGTAGGGAACATCAATGACATGAAGAAACTTATTGCAACAAGACAATATAGACCAATAATTCCCTGAATGAATATAGTGCCTGTTGTAGCAATGACAGCACCTATGCCAAAACAAGTCAACATATGATATGACTTTATAAATCGCATAAGATATGTTGTTATAAAACGGCTACACAAGAACAATGTCATTGCCATTATATTATATCGTTGCGCAGTAGCCTTATCTATACCTAAGTTATCGGCATATTGTATAATGAACGTCCAAACCATAATTTGGGCAGCTACATAGAACGTCTGTGCAACGACACCATAACGATATCTGCGGTTGTGCCACAAACGCCAAAGTGTAACTTTATTACTTACATACTTTGCAGTGCTGTTTACACGCGGTATCTTCTTCAAGGCAATCATTACAAACACTACCAATACTATTACGCCAAGCATTACATAAGGATTACGTATGACCTCAAGATCGTGTAAACGGATGTCAGCTTTTTCGGCAACGCTCAAACCATGAAAAACGACTTCACCGGCAATATCACGCTTGTCCGAAAGAAGTTGTGGCAATATTATATTTGACGCAATGGCCATACCCATCAAAGAACCCACCGGGTTAAATGCCTGTGCCAGATTCAAGCGCTGGGTTGAAGTCTCCTTTGCACCCAATGAGAGAATAAGCGGATTTGCTGTTGTTTCGAGGAATGCAAGACCAAATGTAAGTATATAGAGTGAAAAGCAGAAAAAAGAGAATGCCTGATAATGTGCAGCAGGTATAAAAAGGAATGCCCCCAAAGCATACAGAGCCAATCCAAGCAGTATTGCACTCTTATAGCTGAAACGACGTATGAAAAGCGCTGCAGGAACAGCCATCGTGGCATATCCGCCATAAAATGCAAACTGCACAAGCGCGGCCTGTGATGCAGGCAATTCCATAAGGGTCTGGAAAGCTGCTACCATAGGATTTGTTATATCATTTGCAAAACCCCACAATGCAAACAGCAAGGTAATAAGTACAAATGTGAGAAGATATTTTTTCTCGACTAACTTAGGTTTGCTTTCCATATTAGTATTAGTATTATTATTTATACAGATGAAATATTCTCTCCATCATACGCCACTTTTCATCAGATGATGCACCTTGCGATGCAACCTGGAATTCGGACATATAATCTTCCCACTCCTGCTGACGTGGCAATGTTGCAAGACGCGCCATGGCTTTGTCCCAATCAAAGTCAAGGGGTGTTTCCACTATCATGAAAAGACGGGTTCCGACAAGATATATCTCCATTTCAAGGATACCGACCTCTTTTATCCCATGAATTACCTCATTCCAAGCTTCGCCCTCGCTGTGACGGCGACGATACTCCGCTATAAGCTCGGGAGAGTCCTTCAGGTCAAGCGTCTGACAAAAACGCTTGACAGGACCGTTATACTCCTGTACCTGATATCCTTCGTTATTAACCTTTGCCACTTTATTTATCTTTTACTTGTTATACAGTAACCATGCTTTTTGGAAATCACTGTTGTTTGGATGTGCAGCTTTGAATTGGGCACGACTTGAAGCAGCCTCCTCTTTTGTATCATAAGATGCACATATCACACGATACATACCTGTTTCCGAATTCTGTACAACAATGGCCGGATAACCTTCACTCAAAAGAGAATTACGAAGATTGTCTGCATTGTTTTTTGTAGAATAGCTACCGCACACTACACTGAAAGCCTTTAATGCAGTTTCATTACCGGAAGCTACCACAACCTTCTCGGTACGGTATGTTGTATCTTCAGCAATATTCTTTGTTGTAGATGATGCAACTGGAACAATCTCTACTGCATCGCTTTGCTCTCCTTTACCTTCGGCCAAACGCGCTTCTTCATACGCATTCTTATATGCACTTTCCTTTGATGATTTACATGATGAAACGGCAAATAGCGAAAAGATTGCCAATGCAACTATAGATATCTTTTTCATAATCAAATAAATTAGTTCTCATAAAATTGTACAAATTTACAAATAAAGAGACACAACATCAAAGAATTAAATTCATTTTATCATTGTTTTATACATTTTTACCATTCAATACCTTTAAAATACGAAACAAGAGGCTATATACCTATAGCCTCTTGTTTCGTATTTAAGAACAAATCAAGCCTCAGCTTTCTTTGTCGATTTCTTTGTTACCTTTTTCTTTGGTTTTTCCTCAGCAACAGGCTCTTCAGCAACAGTTTCCTTTTTAGCAGCCTTCTTTGCCTTTGTTGCAAGTTTAGCTTTCAATTGCTCAACCTCTGCTTCGAGCTGGATGATTTCTACCTCCTGGTTATCAATCATCTGCTGCAATGAACCAAGTTCCTCGTTATCCATATCAGGATACTGTGCACGTACACGAGCCAGGAAGTCACCAAGAATATTCATATAGTTTGTAAAGGCATCGTATGGCGATTCATAGATGCAACGTTCCGTAATGATACCGTTCTGCTTTGTTGTCATAAAGCGCAAGTTCTCAGCAGCCTGCAGATAATCGAAATCCTGTTTCAATTTCTTGTCATCGGTAAGCATTATACGCTCTGCAACACTATACAGTTTGCCAAATGCCTCACGCTGCAAAGTATTACCCAACCACGAACTTGCATCGCGCTCCTCGTCCATCCAAGAAAGAGGATATGGAACTTCAAGAGGACCAACAGACTTATAGTTGTCAATAATCTCAGATGGTGTAGAGAATGTGATTCCCTTAGCCGCAGCACAAGCAGGCAATGCCTTCATGAAGTCAAGGATGTTTGAAGACAATGGCTGAGCCATACCGATAGCGGAGAGATTCATAAAGATATTGATCACCTTCTCGTCCTCCGGGAATTGGGAAATCCAATCGATGTATGTCTCGGCAAAGAGAGGATATTCACTCCAATCAGGATTTGAGAAACGCAAAGAGATATCATCCGACAACTTATAGTCACGCAACAACAACTTCAGGTTTGAAGCAAGGGCGCAGTTGTAAACGAAGTGAGGACTCTTCCATGCGAGAATATGTTTAGCACCCTCTGAAAGCATACCTTTAAAGCCCATCTGTGATGCCATCTCACCGATTTCATCAGAATAGATGAGACCTGAGTTACGCAACACCTTAGGTTTCTTGCCGAACAACTCCTTGATCTTGCGGTTCTGACGCATAACCTCTTCCATAAACACCTCTTTTGATGCCAAAGAAGAGAGGCCATGTGAATATGGCTCGCAAAGGAACTCACAGCAACCGGTCTTGTTTATTTCATGCAAAAGTTCAATCACCTGAGGTGCATAAAGTTCCAACATCTCAAGACCAACACCTGAAACAGACAACGCCACCTTGAATGCACCGTTGCTTTCACGTATCATCTCAAGAAGGGTCTGCAATGCAGGCACGTATGACTTCTCGGCCAACTCGAATGTCATGCTCTCATTGGCATAGTCATCGTAGTAGTAATGATCTGTACCGATATCGAAGAAACGATAACGTTTCAACTGTCTGATTTGATGTAATTCAAAATAGAAACAAATTGTTTTCATATCTTATATTCTTTTATTATTTCCAACCCAAAACTTTTTCATACATTCTACGCAAACGTAGTGCAACATCTTCCCATGTTATGCTGTCGACCTCCTTACGTCCCTCGACCTTGAGATACTCGTACAGAGAATCGTTGTTGCATATAGAATAAATCGCATCTGCCATTGCATTGATATCCCAATAGTCGGTCTTGATACATTTATCAAGAATTTCGGCACAACCTGACTGTTTTGAGATTATAGTAGGCACGTCGCACTGCATTGCCTCAAGAGGAGATATACCGAACGGCTCACTCACCGAAGGCATGATGTATACATCACTCGCCTTAAGACACTCGTAAACCTGACGGCCACGCATGAAGCCCGGGAAGTGGAAACGATCGGAAATTCCACGCTGCGCTACAAGACGTATCATATCGTTCATCATATCACCACTACCGGCCATACAGAAACGGATATTCTTTGTTTTCTTGAGAACCTGTGCCGCTGCCTCAACAAAATATTCCGGTCCTTTCTGCATAGTAATACGTCCAAGGAAAGTTACCACTTTCTCACCTGGGATCTTTTGAGGAACAATGTCGAGTATCTCCTTTTCAAGTGGAGTAACGGCATTGTGCAATGTAGAAACCTTATCAGGATGCTGATGATACTTCTCGATAACTGTACGACGTGTCAACTCGCTCACACAGAAAATATGGTCAGCGTTATCCATACCATTTTTCTCTATGGCATATACAGTTGGGTTGACATTTCCGCGACTACGGTCAAAGTCGGTAGCATGAACGTGAATTACAAGTTTCTTGCCTGATACCTGTTTTGCATGTATACCGGCAGGATATGTAAGCCAGTCGTGAGAGTGGATTATATCAAACTCTTCTGTACGCGCCACGACACCGGCTATTATCGAGTAATTGTTTATCTCATCATGAAGGTTATCGGGATAACCTCCGGCAAACTCCATACAACCGAGATCGTTTGTATGCATGTAGCTGAAATCGCTATATATGTTCTTTCTGTATCGATAATACTCCTCTGGAGTCATTACATTTCCGATGCGTGAATTGACATAGTCGTAGTTGACATCTTTCCATACGATAGGTACAGAGTTCATCGCAACGATTCTGAGGAAACTGTTATCCTCGTCGCCATATGGTTTGGGGATACAGAATTTAATTTCAACATCGCCCTGCTGAACGAAACCTTTAGTAAGTCCGTAACTTGCAGTACCGAGTCCACCCGAAATATGAGGTGGGAACTCCCAACCGAACATTAATACTTTCATATCTATTATCCCTCCATTTTAGATTCATACTGTTTTAGTATCTGGCTTGTTCGCAAGATTGCTGCAACATTCATGGCAAATGCAACAGCACCACGTCCCTTGAATGGCGGGTTACCGTCGAACACCTCCGGAATAGAACCGATACAGTGCTGTACGATTTCATCTTCAAAGCCAATCATCTGACGCTGTACAAATGAAACACCGCTCATCTTATATGTCTTGAGATATGCCTCGTAATAGAAACCGCCCAACCATGGCCATGCAGTACCCTGATGGTATGCATAATCACGCTGTATCTGTGGACCTACATAGTTCGGGTTATATCCAACACTCTTAGGAGACAAAGAGCGCAAGCCACGTGGAGTAAGCAATTCTTTTGTTACTGTATCAAGCACCTTCTTACGCTGTTTTGAATCAAGCGGAGAATAATCGAGCGCAACAGCAAAAATCATATTCGGACGTACACTCCAGTCGACATAATCGCCATCTACAAAATCATACAAATAGCCATGCTCATTAAGGAACACCTCTGTGAAAGCCTTACCTGCAAGAGGAATCAAGCGAACCAAAGAGTTAAGCACCTCTTCGTTATGTGTAAGCATTGCCATTTCTTCTATGAACTTCAACGCGTTATACCACAACGCGTTTATTTCAACGACATAACCTGTACGAGGTACAACAGGACGGCCATTTGCTGTAGAGTTCATCCATGTAACAGCTCTATCCCTGCCATTTGTTGCAAGCAATCCGTTTTGAGTAACACGCAAGTTGCTGTGTCCGTTATTACGGATAAACTCATAGATATTCATGAGAAGATCACCGTACTTGTCACGGCAAGCCTCGATACCGCACTCCTTGGCATACTGTTGCAATGCCCATATTGCCCACAACAGAACATCGGGATGCTCCATCTCATATATTTTGCAAGCACTCTGTTTACCTTTCATGAAATCCTCAATGGCTATACGTGCAGTCTTCATGACTCTCTCGAACTCATCTATATGTCCCTGAGAAAGAGCCAAGCCTGGCAAAGAGACAAAGAGGTCACGAGCACGACATTTGAACCATGGATAACCGGCGAGGATATATGTATGTTCACCTTGAACATTGAAGAACTGATTACCGGCACACTGCATACAGTGCATGAAGTTATCACGTGGATCACGGATTTCCTCTTCATGTTCAAAAGCAGCCTTCATGGTGCGTGTTGTCATAGGAGAAACACCGCCTGAGAAGACGATGCTTTCACCGGCCTTCATCTTAACCTCAAAATAACCCGGAACATACAGGTCCTCATTAAAGTCATAACCACGTTCAAGTTCCTTAACGTATTCTATACCGCGATACCAATCGGGCTGGTATACAAATTCATTCTTTTTGTTAAGCTGCATGTAGAGGTCAGGATAATCGGCATACATACGCATACTGATACCATTTTCAACCTCCTTGTAGCTACGGTCTGCAATATTGTTCTCGTGAGTGTATTCACGAACGCTTCGGAATGCACAGAACGGACGAAGACGCAACGTCACAGCCGTATTGGCCTTTAAAAGAGTGTAACGAATAAGGATTCTGTTCTCATGATGTACAAAGGCTTTTTCTTTCTTAAGCCACACACCGCCTACATTGTAAATTGTAGTCGGCACACGCTCCCAGGCAAACTCACGGATGTACTTGTTGCCACGAGGACTGAAGTTGTCGGCATTATACTTGTGCAAGCCCAAATTGAACTCTGCGCCATGCAACACAACAGTCTCATCAAGAGATGACAACAATACATGATTCTCGTCATCAAGTTGCGGAATGGGGACAACCAGCAGACCGTGGTACTTACGGGTATTGCAATCAACTATTGTAGAACAGTGATATGCACCCGAACGATTTGTCCTCAGAATTTCCTTCTGCAACGACTCTTCCAAGTTCGTCATCAGCGTTTTTTCGAATCGCAAATAACTCATCTCGTATTATTTATATATTAAACTACATTTTTTATAACACCCTCAAATGTAAGAATTATAATATTCAATTACAAGCAAGTACAATTCTTTTTTAAAAAAATGTCAAAAAAAAGCAAAAAATTGACCGTATAATAGAAAAAAAGCAGGCAAACTGCATGTTTGCCTGCCTGTACTATTTACGCTTATTTATTTTTGACGGTATTATCAGATTGAGTTTTTCCGGTTCAACTGTCACTTTCATCGGCATTTCAGGAGAGAACGAGCGACCGTCTATAGCAACAGTGGCACCACCCAACGACTCTATGAAAATCTCTGCCGTACGGAAAGGAGTTACCAATTCGTAATTCAGAATCCTACGATGCACCAACATGAGAAGTCCTTCCAGTAGACTGAACAACTTCGGTTTTCTTATAGCAGAGACATCAAGCCAACCATTATATGGCACAGAACTTGGAGTCAATCCATAACCTACAGAATTACCGATACACAGCATCATCAGTTTCTGGTCTACAGTCTGGTTGTTCAAATGGAAACGCATATTGAAACTTCTGCGATGGAAAAGCATATACACCAATCCTGTAATACGGCAGACGAACTTGGCAAACAGAGACTGTTTTTCATTGGCCATTTCAACAATACGCGCCGACAGTCCCACATTAAGAGCATTCAGAAAAAATCTTTTTTCTTCACCTGAGTCTGTATTGTATGAGCAGCAACCCACATCGACTTTTCTTATCCTGCGCGCAATTATACAATTGATTGCCGTCTTGTAATCACCGGACTGCAAACCCCAATATGAGGCAAAGTCATTCGCTATTCCGTTGGGAATGATACCCAAAGAGACATTCCCAGCATGTTCCGAAGAGAGGATTCCATTCAAAGCATCCTGCAACACCCCATCACCGCCAACAACCACAATAGTTTCATAACCGTTATCGGCGAACATACGCGCTTGCCGTTCTGCTGAACCATAGTTTTCCGATTCAAGGAAATCATATTCAACACCCTTTTCGACGAGGTATTCACGAATTTCCCTCCATCGCTTCATCGGCCTGACCGTTCCTGCTTTAGGAGAGTATATAATTCCCCATCGGTGCCTGTTTACTTTATGCAGATCAATCATACAACAATCCTTTTATCTGTTCTACCTGACTTTCACGCGGTTGCATTGCATCAATCCAATGTATATGCACACCACGTTTTTCCATACCACGGAACCATGTCATCTGCCTTTTTGCAAATTGGTGAATTGCAATCTCAAGCCCTTTCACCATCTCGTCATAAGTAAGTTCACCTATTATATATTGTGTCAGGAATTTATATTCCAGTCCATAATACATCAATTGTTCAGCCGTAACACCTTTGTCAAGAAGCCCACGAACCTCATCCACCATACCATTTTCCAAGCGTTCATACAGGCGACGTGTTATTCTGCCGCGCCTGATTTCACGGTCAACATCAACACCCACTGTCAAACAATTTATCTGCGGAAAGGAGCGTTCCTCCACCGGGCATGTACGATAATACTCTTCAATCTCTATGGCACGTATCGCACGTTTTTTTGTATCTGTATCGGTATTATTATGCAAAGTCTTATATCTTGACAAAATCAATGCAAGCTCTTCCAGTGTCTTTTCTTCAAGCGACTCACGCAGTTGCTGATTTTCTGGGACAGGCAGCAATCGGTATCCTTTAAGAACGGATTCCACATACAAACCGCTGCCACCGCATAACACAGGAAAAGCCCCACGTTCCACAATGTCATTATATGCAACAAGGAAATCACGCTGATATTCAAACAGGTTATACTTTTCTCCAGCCTCAACAATATCCAAAAGATGAGACGGCACAGCAATTCCATCGCGTACATATTCTGCAAGATCCTTCCCTGTACCGATATCCATACCACGATATACTTGTCGACTATCAGCACTTATTATCTCAGCTTTCGGTATAGCCAAAGCCAGCTCAACAGCCAACGAAGTCTTTCCTGAAGCCGTAGGGCCGACAACAGCCAACATGTCATATTTTTCCTTGCGCTTCTGCATAGTGCAATACCTAATTATATAATATTACAATGCGAAGTTAATGCAAGTAAACCGCATTAACAAAACAATCATAAAATTTATCACTATAATAAAAAAACAGCAACGGACAAAAGAACTTTTGTCCGTTGCCATATTAAAGTTCGACCGTTACTTCATCACAATCTTGAATGAGCGCACAGCCTTTCCATTCTTGGTTATCACAACTACGTATGTACCGGCTCCATTACCTGCCATAGAGACCTCAACAGCCTCACTGTCAGAAACCTCAACCGCATTCTTCGAAACAAGTTTGCCATCAGCCGTAAATACAGAAATACCATACACACCACCTTGAGCGAATAGCACATTGGCTACACCCTCAAAAGGTTTTGGATAGATCATATATCCAGCCTCTGCTGCAGCAACATCATCAATGGCAGTAACAACAATATAATCTGAAATTGTCTTTGTTGCAGAACCCCAAGAGTTGCTTGCAACAAGAGTTACAGTATACTCACCATCCGCAACAGCATAACTTGCATTAGCGGTAGTTTCCGTAGAACTATTCAAACGGGCACCATTGAGCATCCATTTAGAAGATTCATACTTCACAGGGAAGTTACCTGTAAGCATCGGCACACCAAGAGCCGTAGTCAACTGATTCTGCTTATAATCATTTGTTCTGCCATTCTCTTCCTTACCTGTTGTCATGTATCCGCCAGGAACAGCCGCAGCATTCTTACCTGTATTCGGGAAATAGATATAACCATCCTTGTCAGTCATTGTAGACTCAAAAGTAAAATATCCCTCAAGATTTGCCGGTGCTGTCTGGAATCCCTTCATTGCTTCCTGAACTTCAGATTCTGTAAGCGCCTTACTCCATATCTGCACCTCATCTACCCAACCTGTCAAACTTGCAAGGTTAGTCATTGAACCTCCGACATAGAACTTAGCACCTCTCCAGTTCTTTGGACCAGCACCACGTGATGTTCCGCTTGCAATAAGCTTACCGTTCAGATACAGGCTTATGTTACGTCCTGACTTGACAGCGCATACATGATACCATACACCAGGCATCAGGCTATAGCCGTCAGAGAGGATATCGACATCGTTATTATGTTCATAATTACCTGTACCTGCAGGAGGAGCATCAGTACAAAGCGACAACTCATTTGCAGCGTTGTCACGCTTCAGATTATTGTTCTTAGCATAACCTGCAGGACGGATTGCAGTCCACATTTCGCCCCATACATTCTCGGTCCATGTACTGCCGTAATTACGGTTAACCTTTGTCATCAACAGAGTACCGAGTGATGCATGCTCGAATTTCTCCACCTTAAACCAAAGAGCAAATGAAGTATTGTTATATTCGCTCATGATTGCAGCATCTACAGTGAACTGATATGGTTCACTCATATAAAGCGACTGCGAAACGGAACATGGTACACCGTTATAGTCAATACCCTTGTTAATGTCCGCAACAAAATTCACCTCGTCATTTTCACCGGCAACACTGTTGTCGACCTCAGTCCTGTCTGCTTCGATATTCAAAATTTCAGGCAAACGACCTGTCTCCTCAGGACTGACGAGAATCAAAGAACGGTTCATTATTGTCTCGCCGTTTGTAACAACCTGGACATCATAACTGCCGACAGTTGGCAAAGATGTAGTCATTGTCAAGACACCACTTGCACTTGCCACTGTGTTACCGGTCAAAGCATCATATATCACGATATCTGCTACAGGATGGTTTGGATCCTCAAAACCTATTGTAAACTCCTCATTAGGCTTGATAACACTCTTATCCACAGTCAATGTCTCAATCATTGTAAGAGGCTTCTCAATCTCATTAGACCAGACAATAGCACTCTTTGCACGACCGTCCTTACCTACGGCACGTACACCAATCTGCAATGTCTCGACTTTTGGTATCAATGTTGCATCGACTACGTATGCAGCCCAAGAAGTTGTTGTTGTCAACAAAGTCTCCTGACCTTCCTGCTTTACATAAATTTCATAATACCATGTACCGACTTCCTCGTTATATACAGGACAGCCCTCGTACTCAGCCTTACGTGTAGTTGGAGCAGGCATGTTGAAAACGACTTTTATATCGGCACGGTTATAATAACGCTTCATAACCTCAGCGTGAGTAATGACTGGAGTTGCCGGCTGTTCGTTAAAGCCAGAAGGAACAAATGCAAACTCACCCAACAGCACCTCAAATGCAGCATTTGTATTCTTTACAGAAAGACCTACACAGCCTATTACATCACCCGCAGAAAGACCTGCCTCAGAAGCCTTAATTATCACATGATTCCACTCACCACCTTTTATATCACCTTTTACAGGAACATAAACAAAACTGTTCTCTCCGTTTTCTTTTGCCACCATAAGTTCAAGAGAGGTAGCACCAGAAGATTTTGGTTTGAATACAAGACGGAACTCGTCGTTGGCATCAGCAACATTCCACTTTGTAGCGAACAGACGTACATCAGAACGCTGGGTTGCACCATGAAGTTTCAAACAAGAACCTGCAAACCATGCATCATCATACGTGAAATCAAGATTTACTGCATCTGCAGGAACAGTCTTACCGTCACCATTGTCAATCCACCAACGCCATGTTGGCAACAGGTCTTGCATACCATAGTTGTACCATTTGTGATCCCATGTTGTTACACCTTCGTTATTGAAGAAACGACCGTTACCGAGATTAAAACGTGTCACAAACGGAAGTTCGCTAAGTGTAGAACGCTCAATCACAGCCTTGGCATAACCATGCCAATCTTCAAGGTCGCTATATGATGATGTAACATTATTATTGTTCAATGCAGGCAAATTCAAGACATTACGGTTACCACCGGAGAAGAGCATCTCCTGCTTTTTCTGATATTCGTTCTGTACAGCATAATCGCTCTGACCACCTTCGGTAGAACTTATATACAACTGGTTGCGGTCATGAGCTCCCCATATTACAAGGCTGACAGGATATTTCATAAGAACTTCCCAACCAGCATTTCCATTACGTCCATAACCACGTCCCTGCATGTCAAAACCTGCATATACATCGAATGACGAACGACCGAGAGCCTTAGCTGTCTGAACACTCTCATTCAAGCCAGACTCACTCCAGTTATAATTCAAGAAATAGACATCTGTAACAGGCTGGTTGTAATCTGAATTATGGAACCAAGCATCATTGTCATAATTCAATTTACAAGCGTTGTCGTCCAACCAACCGTCGTTGGTAACAAATGCATACCAATCGACATGGAATGGATGATTCAGTTCCTCGGCAATCTTATGACACTCAGCAAGGAAAGGAATAAAGCGTGAATACACTTTCTGTCCCCAATAACCTTCAGGGTTAAAACACAAACCATCGATACCATAATATTTAAGGAATTGAACAAGCTTGCGAGAATATTTATAGTTATCGCCATTTGCATTGGCAGAATAAAGAGGTTCAGCCAAATCATACAATGTTTTTCCAGGATCATCCATATGGTTGACACCGGCACCCCAATCAATAAAATATGTACAACCGGTCTTTACACCATTCTTGTGGGCCACATCATTGAATGCACCGGGCACACGCCAGAAACCATTTGTCCAGTTTGAATGAATGTCAAGATACTGCCACATGTTGAAGTTGTCACCATCAAAATTATAACGTGGCAGTGCACCCCACTTCTTTGTCATTTCACCGGTAGGAGCCATCCAACAGAACTTTTTATTGTTCTCGTCGTTAAGGGCATCGTTGGCATAATCTCCCGGACGGAAACGTTCCTTCAACGGAACACGTGAAATCCAGAAATTCTCATCGACAAACGACGCATCACCATTCCATGGCTTGCCTGGTTCCCATTTGTCCAAAGCACTCACAATGTTTTCAGGTGTGCCGTTGCTTACATACATCTCGTGTGTAGGCACACTCTGTGCCATGATACCTGTAGTAAAAAGCACCATGAGCAATGAAAATAAATTACGTTTTCTCATAATATAGTTATTAAGTTTTTTTCGTGTTTGTATAACACTTTGCTAAATTAAACAAATTGAATCAAGAAAAGCATGTTTTAACATTTTTTGTTTGAAAAAACATAAATAAAAAAAGAGAACCCGTTTGAGTTCTCTTAAATAAAGTAGCGGGGGAAGGGATCGAACCTCCGGCCTTTGGGTTATGAGCCCAACGAGCTACCACTGCTCCACCCCGCGATGCGGTTCTTAAAACTGTTGCAAAGATACAACTTTTTCATATACGCTCCAAATTTAAGGACAACTTTTTTCAAAAAAAGTTCAGATTTATCGACCAAATCGATTGCACATTTGTGCAACAATGTGTATTTTTGCAACAAATAAAGAATTTACCGTTCATGGCAACAACCGACACGAAAGAACATCTTATCAAGGTAGCAAGAAGGCTATTCGCGCAGCAGGGAATTGGCAATATAACCATGAATGATATTGCCCAAGCCGCAAACAAAAGCAGAAGAACATTATATACATATTTCCAAAGCAAGGAAGAACTTCTTGAGGCTTCCATAGAAATGGAAGTCATGAAAATATCTACTGCAATGACAAAAGTCGCAATGTCAACATTGCCACCGGACAAGAAAATAATAAAGCTGATTTTCGTACGCCTGCAACTTACACGCAGCATTGTGCGTCGCAACGGCTGTATGCACAACGACTACTTCGTCATCATAGAACACATACGCAAGAGTTTCGACTCCAAAGAGATCGCACTATTCCGCCACATCATAGCAGAAGGAAACCAGAAAGGCTTGTTCAACACTGAAAGCCCGGACCTTGCAGCACGCTTCCTGCACTTCTGCCTGAAAGGAATTGAAATACCATTCATAAACGGCATTGTAAGCAGGAATAACGACGACATATTCGTGCAGAGTTTCACAGAAAAGGTTATTCTGAACGCATTGGGACATACAGGAAACAATTAACGGAATACAACAATGAACGTACTATACGAGGACAACCATATAATAGTCATCAACAAGGCTGCAGGCGAAATTGTACAGGGTGACAAGACCGGCGACAAATCGCTATGCGATGCGATGAAGAGTTTCCTGAAGGAGAAATACGCAAAACCGGGCAATGTATTTGTTGGACTGCCACATCGTCTCGACCGCCCGGTCAGCGGTGTCGTTGTATTTGCAAAGACAAGCAAGGCTCTCGAAAGACTCAACACGATGTTCCGGGACGGTGCTGTCAAAAAGATATATTGGGCTATCACAAAGGGATGTCCCAAGCCTGGCGAAGGCGAAATAAACAGCTGGATTCTACGAAATGAGAAGATGAACAAGAGCTTCTCATATCCCAAAGAGGTCAAAGGCAGCAAGCATGCACTGCTCTACTATCGCCATATTGCCGCTTCACAGAACTACAACCTTATAGAAGTGGAATTAAAGACCGGACGTCACCACCAGATACGTTGCCAACTATCATCAATAGGTTGTCCCATCAAAGGAGACCTGAAATATGGTGCAAAACGTTCAAATCCCGATGGCAGCATATCGTTGCATGCACGATACATAGAATTCATTCACCCCGTATCAAAAGAGGTGATAAAAGTTACCGCTCCATTGCCACAAGACAAATTGTGGCAGAGTTTCGAAAAATAAGAAGTTATTTTTTCAAGTAATAAAGCACAGAACTGTTTCCTCTACGGAACAGTTCACGTGCTGTCTTACGGATATCATCAGCCTGCACTGCACGATACATTTCAGGCTCGTCAAAATGCGATGAGAGATTCCCGCGCAGTTCAGCCAAAGCGATATTGTTACATAGATTTTCGCCACCTACATTCCTGAAATAGAATTCCGATTCAAAACGGTTACGCACCTTTTCCAACTCCTCGTCCGGAACAAGTTCTGTCTTGAGCAGATCAAGTTCATTCCACAAGGCATCTTCAGCCTCCTTCACAGAAACTCCATCGGCTACACGTGAATATATCCAGAACATTCCGGGATCCTCACATCCTGAAATAAAAGCATCTATTTTCGAAAAGAGTCTCTTCTCTTTTACAAGACGCACAAGCAAACGTCCTGAATATCCGTTCGACAACACATCGGAAATGACATCACAAGGATAATAGTCGGCCGATAGCCTGCTACCCATGTGAAAACCCATATACAAAGCATTTTCCGGAACATCGCGATATACAGTCTTGCGACGTTGTGATGTCTGGCGTGGCTCCGACGGCAAGAGCACAGGCTTGAACCCCTTAGCCGGTATCCTTCCGAACCACTTTTCGCCCCACTCCACAACCTGTTCAAACGGAATATCACCGACAACAGCCAACACGGCATTGTCAGGAACATAATAGCGCTTATAGAAACCGCTTATTACAGATACCGGAACATCTGCTATATGCTTCAGTTCACGACCTATAGTCGACCATCGGTAAGGATGTACCTTGTATGCCATAGAGCGCAATATAAGACTTGCATCACCATAGGGACGGTTCAGTTTTGTCTGTTTGAACTCTTCCATGACGACCTGACGCTGAATGTCAACTTTCTTTTTACCGAACGTAACATTGCACATGCGGTCACTCTCCAGCCAAAAGGCTAGTTCGGCATTCTGTTTGGGAAGAGCTATATAATAGTTTGTCACATCGTTTGTAGTATATGCATTATTCTCGCCACCTGCACTCTCAAGCGGTTCATCGAACGACGGAACATCTTTTGTTCCCTCAAACATAAGATGTTCAAGCAAATGGGCTATACCGGTATGCTCATAACTTTCGTTACGTGCACCTACACCATAAAGGAGATTTACATAGACCATCTGCATATCCTCTTTAGGCATATGTACAACACGCAATCCGTTAGAAAGTGTAGTCTTATTTACCATAGCCATCGAGAATTGTTACCTTATTTATTTTAACATGATGACGTGGACGGCCTTTGGATGTGGCATCAACAGTTGAAATTGCTTCAACGATATCCATGCCTTCCACCACTTCACCGAAAACCGTATAATGGGCATCAAGGTGAGGCAAACCACCCGTGCCAAGATACTCCTTACGCTGTTTTGCAGAATATTTGAATTCGTGTCCCTTGACTGCCGCCCTTGCCTCGGACATAAGTTTGCTGACAAGTTTACTCAACTCCTCTTTCTTCCTTGCATCATGCTTTGCTGCATTGTTCAACCTATGGATCTGCTGACGATATGGAGCCTGCAGCTCATGGAATTTCTTTGTAACAAGTTCCTCATTTACCTTTCTTTCGCTCAACTTCAGCTCGTTGTCATCAGCCGGTTTACCGGTAACAATGTAAAAATGTGCTCCCGAGGAGTAGTCACCCTTGTTGAAGCTTGCGGCAGCCACCGCACCACGTTTGTGGTAACGCTTCGAAGCGTTAATTTCTGAAGGCACTGTAAATTCCACATCCGTAACACCCAAATCGGCAGCATCCGGTTTGGTCTTTGATGTATAATCGCCTGTCTGTATGAAGAGATCCTTTTTAACTCTATAAAAGAGCTGACCATCGTAAAAACCATTCATCACAAGATTAATGAAATTTTTGCGGTGTCCGGGTGTTTCGCGATAAAGTTTAATTGTAATATCCCCCATATTTGTCGCAAGCTTCACGTATTGGTCGCAGTCCGGGCTGTTCACATTGAGTTCCTTCACAACAGAAGCAGGTTCAGCAGGCTGTTCGGTACTATTCACAGCCTTGTCACCACCGGCTGCACACGAAGAAAGCAACAATGCTGCAACAAACAAAAAATAACAATGAATCCTTTTCATAATACATTTCAAATTTCAAGATCATTGCAACTGCCTAAAAGCGGTTATGTAATCCACTACACAGTTGCTTAAAACCATTATCATAGACAAAGATATGTTCTATTTTCGAGTTTCAGCTCAAAAACTAAGATATTTGAAGAAAAAAAATGATCTTACAGTCAGGAAACAGGCTATTGAACCGTTATTTATATGAACATGTTGATAAACTATTCATTTCAAAGAACAGTAAATATCGTATTTTTTGATTACTTTGCAACTTGAATATGAAAAAGCGAAACAGGACATACCGTATATTCAGAATCATAGCAACATCGATAAGTATACCCATTATTCTTATGTGGGTACTTATCGTAATGTTATACATACCGCCCATACAGAACTTTGCAGTAAAGAAGATATGCGACGGAATCAGCAAGAGCAGTGGATTTGAGGTAAAAATAGGTTCATTTCACCTTGCATTTCCTTTACAGCTCAGTATAGCCGACTTTGAGGTCTCACGTAACGATACCACATATGCAAAAGGCGAGCATGCCGATGTAAACATATCATTTACACCGCTATTGAAAGGAGAAGTCGAGGCAAACTACATATCACTGGAAAGAAGCTTCATAAACACCGCGAAGCTTATTCCCGGAATAACGGTTGACGGAGAAATAGGTTTTCTCAGAGTTGTCGCACGAAACATTGACCTCGAAAACGAAATAGCCAATCTGCGTCAGATACATCTGCACAGCACCGATATTGAGATAATATTGGACGACACTACAAAAACAAAAGACGAAAGTGATGGCGAACCGTTAAGATGGATTGTCAATCTGCACCGTGGCAGCATTGAGAACTGTAATCTGAAACTGCAGATTCCAAATGACACGTTATCCATAGAGGCTTATTTGGGCAAACTGCGGCTAAGACAAGGTGCTATGGACATAGCATCGGAAAAATATAGCATAAACACTATAGCACTTGGCAACAGCGGAATAAAATACGACATTGGAAACAAGAGCAGAGAGGTTGAGCCATTGAATCATATTGAACTCGGCAACATAAACCTTGCATGCAGAAATATCGGATATACCCCTGACAGTACAAAACTGGAATTACAGCATTTGAATTTTGTACAACCGGGTGGAATAAGAATAACCGACGCATCGACAACCCTGTTTGCCGATAAGGAGAAGCTTCGCATCAACAACTTTAATATCAACAGCAAGAACGGCTCATATGCAACGGCAAATGCCACAATGGAATGGAGTTCCTTGGTTGGGGAGAATGGGAAACTGAAAGCAGACCTGGCTGTTGCCGTAAACAAGCATGACCTGCATGCATTGCTTACAAAAGAGCAGCTTGGAGCACTCGAACCGTTCGACAACAACATGTTCAATGGCACATTTGCCGTAAACGGAGATATGTCGTACATCAATATAGACACCATTGATATTGACATCCCAACAATAGCGACCCTACGTGCAAACGGATATGCAAAGAACCTGAATGACCCCGCTACGCTGGAGGCAAGCATAGGTCTAAGAAGCAAGAGCTGTGACATCAGAAGGTTCATAGGAGAAGAAGCCGATGAGGCTACAGACGGAACCTTGGCGGTTGAAGGCGAGATAAGCTACTCGGCAAAGAGAGCCGCCACCGGACTCAATATCACAGGAATGGACGGAGCCATTACTGCACAAGCGTCATATGACATTGACAACAGCAGATATGAAACCGACATAGACATAAACGGTATTGACGTAACAACTATATTCAAAGATATACCGCTAACCGACCTTACCGCAAGGATCAATGGCAACGGAGAGGGTTTTGACATTTTCGCCAAAGAGACTAAATATGACATTGGAGTATCATTGGACACGGTTGTATACGGTGATATGAAACTGAATGGAATAACCTTGAATGCCAGCCAGGCAAATAATGTTTCAAGCATAGTATTGGACAGCGACGCGAAATACATGAAGTTCAGCATCAATGCAGAGACAGAGCTGGACAAAGAGAACATCTGTAATAGGACAGCCATTGAAATATCCAAAGCGGACCTTATGGCATCCGGAATAACCCGAACAGCGCTCGGAGCAAAGAGCAAGATTGATATCGAGGCATCGACCGATATGAAGGAAAGCCATGCCTTGAAACTCCATGGAAGAAACATAAGCATCACTACCCCGAACCGTGTTTTCACACCTGCCGACATTACGCTTGACTTTGCCACAACACCTGATTCTTCATACATAACAGCCAATAACGGCGACCTCGAGATCCGAGGTGCGATAAAAAGCGGATACAACGGTCTGTTCAAATCGATAGACCAAATAGGGAATATGTTCAAGGAAGCAACAAAAACAGAGAACACTCTCTATTACATACACGACTATGCAAAAGAGTTACCCGACATCTTCATGGATTTCAGGTGCGGAGAAAGGAATATGCTCCATAATTTCATGGCTATAAATGATATTGACTTCAACAGCATGAGACTCGGCATATCCATAAACGAGCAGAAAGGAATAAATATAAACAGCGGAATCTATGGATTCAAGACAGGAGAGATTAATCTTGATACGATACGTTTCTTCACGAATCAGGAAGGAAACAATATAAGATATCTTGCCGGAGTACGCAGTACAGCTGTAAATCCGCAACAGGAAAAGCTGACATTCAGCAGCATGCTCTATGGAAATATATTCAATGACTCCATCACCACAAATTTCGTATTCCGCGACAAGACAGAAGGCCTTGGAGTAAAATTGGGATTAAAGACTGTAGTCAAGCCTAAAGAACTGAATTTCTGTTTCAGACCCGAAGCAATCCTGTTAAACAACAGGTTCAATTTCAACAAGGACAATCATGTAACCTTAAAAAGCAACGGCAACATCAGTGCCAACGTGATATTGAAGAACAGTTCCGACGCCGGAATACACCTGTACACGACACCGAACGACAATTCAAGGCTGAATGCAAATCTTGAACTCTTCAACATAGACTTGAGCGAGTTGACAAGCGTAATGCCGTTTGTTCCTGACATAGCCGGAATATTGAATCTCGAGCTATACCTGAACAAGGGAAAAGACGAGATGATGTTGAGTAGCGATATAAGGATAGACAGTGTTGCCTACGAAGGTACACCAGTAGGCAACGAGACAATCGAGATTGTATATTTCCCCAAAGATACCCAAAAGCATTATCTCGACATCAAGCTGCTCCATAACGAGGAGGAGGTAGCACACCTCTGTGGTGATTATCTTGACGACATCAACGACCCGGGACTAAACGGAGAGATAAGCATGACAAGATTCCCTCTTGACCTGACAAAAGCATTCATGCAGAATACAGGAATGAGCCTTAAAGGATACGTAAACAGCAAGTTGGCTGCCGAAGGAAAGCTTTCGGCATTGTCAACAAACGGTTATCTGCAATTCGACTCTGTATACCTGAATGCTCCACTTTTTGGAACGGACCTTCATCTGTCCGACAAAAAGGTAGAGATCAATGACAACAGGATTTCATTCCGTAATTTCAACATATACGCAAAAGGCGACACCCCATTCAACCTGAACGGAACTGTAGATTTGAACCGACTCACCGACCCGGCTTTCAACCTGCGCATGAATGCAAAGGATTATGAAATTGTCAATGCGCCACGCTCAAGAAACAGCATACTCTACGGAAGAATGTTTGTCGACCTGCGGGCATTCATCAGCGGAACATTGAACAGCATGAAGGTATATGGCGATGCGACATTGCTGGGCAAGAGCGACATAACATATGTAATGCAGGAAACGCCGATATCGACCGACAAAGAGCTTGACGGCCTTGTGGAGTTCGTCAATTTCCAGGACACCACCAAAGTCGAGGAAATAAAAGATGAGGCCGATTTTGGAAACATGAACATAAACCTGGGATTGAAAATTGAAGATGGAGCAAGAATAAATGCCGACTTCAACACCAACCGCAGCAGTTACATAATGCTTCGCGGAGGCGGTGATCTGAACATGACATATACCAGCGATAACGGGGTCAACGTAACAGGAACATACGCCATGAACGACGGCGAACTGAAATACGAGATGCCTATAATACCGCTAAAGACATTCCATATAACAGATGGCAGCAAAGTAACATGGAACGGTGACATACTTGACCCGACTCTTGAAATCACAGCAATAGAACGTATAACTACATCCGTAGACATAGATGATAGCGGAATGCAACCTGTGGCATTTGATGTAGGCGTCAAGCTGAGCAATACTTTGAGCAACATGGGATTGACTTTCACAATCTCGGCACCCGAGAATGCTGTTGTACAGGACCAGCTCAACAGCCTTGATGCCGAAACATTGAACAAATATGCCGTGACTATGCTCATTACCGGAACATATATAGGCAATACAAAAGGCATGACGGTATCCAATGCCCTCAGTTCGTTCCTCGACGCAAAGATAAACGACCTTGCAGGTAGTGCCATGAAGAGCGTAAGCGTAAATGTCGGTATAAACGACGCCGAGAACAGCGAGACAGGAAGTACATACAAGAACTACTCCTTCAGTTTCAAGAAACGTTTTTGGAACGACCGTCTAACTATAGTCATCGGTGGTGAAGTAAACAGCGGAGACCACCCTGCCGCCAATGACAGTTTCATAAACAACGTATCGCTTGAATGGAAGATAAGCGACAGCAGCAACCGTTTCCTACGACTTTTCTACGACAAGAATTATGAATCGTTGCTCGAAGGCGAAATCATAGAGACCGGTATAGGTTACGTATACAAAAAGAAACTGCAGAACCTTCGGGAGTTGTTCATTTTCAAGAAAGAAAACAAAAAGCCCATAACACCACCGACAGGCAATAATGTCAGAAAGGGAAAACCACAAAAAGGGGAACATAGATGAAACGTACATATATTATAATGACACTATTGGCACTGCTTACAGCATGCTCGACAACAAGATACATTACCGATGGGGAGCAGCTCTACACCGGCATAAAGAAGATCGAGTTCGTCGAAGCCGACAAGTATGCCGGTAGCAACACGGGGAAAACAGCCATCGAAGAGGTCACTTATGCTCTCGAGTGTGCTCCCAACGGTTCCATTTTCGGCAGTTCGCGATGGCGCGCACTACCGTTGGGACTATGGTGGTACAATGCATTCCACAACTCCGACAGCAGGCTCGGCAAATGGTTTTTCAATACATTTGCCACCGACCCTGTACTGGTTTCCGATGTCAACCCACAATTACGTGCCGAAGTTGCGACAGAGGTTCTAAAATACTACGGATATTTCAACGGCAATGTCACTTCCGAGATTTTGACAGACAAGAAAAGCCCAAAAGAGGCACAAATAAGCTATACAGTAACATTGAACGAACCATACAAGTACGACAGTATAGAATACTGCAATTTCCCGGCACAAGCAGACAGTATAATAAAGGCTACATGGAAAAGGCGCCAGCTGAAAGATGGCGAACAGTTCAACGCCTCAGCAATGGAAAATGAGCGCACAAGATTGAGCGGGCTATTCAGGAACAACGGCTACTATTACTACCAGCCGGGCTATATAAAATTTCTTGCCGACAGCATTAACAATCACGGCAACATACAGATACGTATACAGCCGGAGAACAACCTTCCTGCACGCATCTCACGTATATGGAAATTCGGCAACACCAACATACGCGTAACAAAAAGCCTTGCTACAGGAGAACGCAACAGCAACATGGCAACAAACGACACCTTGGGAAGCAGACATTTCAAATACATATACAACGGCAAGAAACCGCCTGTAAAAACAGGTGCACTGCTACGTAATATGCAGATAAGACCGGGTGAATTGTATTCATACGAGAAACAACAGAACGCATTCAAGCGTCTGAGCGAGATGAACATATTCAGCAACATCAATTTCACCCTTACGCCACGCGGTGACAGCGACACGTTGGACATAAACATTACCACACAGCTCGACAAGCCATACGACTTCACGTTCGAACTGAATGCCACCGCAAAAAGTAACGACCAAATAGGCCCCGGAAGCAAGATAAGCCTTGCACGCAAGAATGTATTCCGTGGAGGCGAGACTTTGAAGTTTACCCTCAACGGCTCATACGAATGGCAGACCGACAAGAATGTCAAAGGGCGCGCGGCAGTAATAAACTCATGGGAAGTAGGAGCTGATGTATCACTAAACTTCCCAAGACTCTTTTTCCCTATCATACACCGCAAGTATCTCCGTATGCCGGCTACCACATCATTCAGGCTGCATACCGATCTTATGAACCGTTCCGGATTCTTCAGAATGATACGTGCAGGTGGTGATGCCACATACAACATACGTTCACACAGCAGCACCACACACACAGTAATACCTTTCCGCTTGTCGTATGACATGTTGCTTAGCACAACGGAGAAATTCGACTCCATAGCCAAGCACAACCGCTCCATAGAGAACAGTTTCCGCAACCAGTTCATTCCTGCGATGCAATATACATACACATACGACAATACCAACACATACCACCGTAACAAGACATGTATTGAAGCCTCTGTAACATCGGCGGGCAACATAACATCATTGCTTTTCTACGCATTCGGAAAGAGGCTCGACCAAAAAGACAAGAATATATTCGGCAACCCCTACGCACAGTTCATAAAAGGAACAGCCGAGATGAGGCAGTTGTGGAAAATCGACAAGAACCAATATATAGCCACAAGAATCATGGCCGGTGCCATATACAGTTATGGAAATTCCGAATACGCGCCCTACAGTGAACAGTTCTACATAGGCGGTGCAAACAGCCTTAGAGCATTTACCATACGCTCAATAGGTCCGGGCAGTTTCCGTCCCGACAATGAGAACAGATATTCATATCTTGACGAAACCGGAACATTGAAATTCGAGATGAATGTAGAATACCGCTTCAGGATAATTTCAGACCTTCATGGTGCACTCTTTGTCGACGCAGGCAATATTTGGCTGATGAAGAAAGATCCGCAACGCCCCGGTGGCGAACTAAAAGCATCGACATTCGCCGAGCAGATAGCACTGAACACGGGATTCGGAGCACGCTATGACCTTGAATTCCTTGTACTACGTCTTGATTTCGGATTGGGACTCCACGCACCATACAAAACAAAGCGGAACGGATACTTCAACCTGTCGCCGTTCAAGGAGGGTTTTGCATGGCACTTTGCCATCGGATATCCATTCTAAAACATTACACGTGTAATGTTTTATTGGCAAGTTAAATTCTATATGTTTCAAAAAATAGAAAAATATTTCCTCTACTCTTGGCAGAGTTTGATAGTTACAAATGAATCACCAACGGTCATAATAATGTTTGCTTGACGTGCAGTTCCAGCAGTATTACCAAAAACCTTGACAACAGCAGTGTTCCTTCCATCACAAGGCACCGACACATTATACCACCCTCCATCAAGCAAATCATATGTACATGCATCCTCTCCACCTGTTGATACCGGATATACATAGCCGGTATATTCATTCTTCACTTGGTCGTGAGCCACATAACCTCCACTTATCCACCAACTGCTGTAGTTTTGCATAGTAACCGTCTGCTCTCCGCCGTCCGACAAAAAGTTAAGTTGCTGTTTATCCACTTTTATTGGTTTCCACTTACCATCAGGTACTTCGTTAGATTCGCAGGAGGTAATAACAACTGATATAATCAATGCCAATAGTGTGAAAAACTTCTTCAAAATTATTATAGTCAGTTATGTATTTATTGTAAAAGTCCAAGAATCACTGCAGTTCCGAGAAGCACAACAGCAATAACATTGATTGTTATCCCCCACACTTTAGCGTTTGTATTTTTCTCTTTTAACGCTCTTGCAAGGTTGATTATTGCGATTAGCAGCAATACCAACATTAAAATATAAAATTTACTCATCGTGTTCATTCTTAATCAATTTGCCTACAAATTTACCCCCTCCCACGAATTTTCCAAATTTTCAGGCAGAAAAGTCGCAGGGAGGGGTTAAGTTTTACTATTTACCAAATTCATTCAGCTCTTTCAAGCCGCTTTCTATATCCTTCAACAAGCGATTGTGACGCTTCGTCTGGTATATACCAAATGCGACCGCTGCAACCAAAGCCGCTCCTAATGCCATTAGCGCATTCGTCGTGAAGGCTTGTTCGATAGCATAAACTACACCGATAACCACGACTGCTACTACACCGCCGAAACGCTGATTCAGGCTATACAGACGCTTGTAGGCTAACACATCTTGCGTCATTTGCTCTACTGAGCGTTCGCTGTGCTCAAAACCGGATAGCAGTTTTAGCATATAGCTAGTTACTGCGATAGATGCAAAGAGTACTACCTCAATGAGAATTGCACTGCTCATCTGGATAATCTCCGTGCGTGCTTGGAATGGCAAAGCTGCGGCAGCTAATAGAACAAGCACTGAGAGTGTAAATTTATGATCGCGGGCAATGCGCTCATAATTAGTGCGATTACGTGCCGATATCATTTCGTGCACAACGCGTGTGTTGATAGTGTTATTCTTGTCAAGTTGAGCACTCAATTTATTCCAACCTGCTTTCATTTGTTCGAGATCCATAGTGTTGTAATGTTTATTGGTTCGACATCTTTTTTAACTTCTCTTTTGTACGATGAAGCAATACAGCAACATTAGTTTTGGAGATACCAAGAATTTCTGAAATCTCAGCATAACTACGATCCTCCAGCCATAACAAAATCAGCGCGCGTTCTAACTTGCCTAAGCGGTTTATCATAGCGTAGAGCTCTTGTAGATAATAATTTCTATCGCCGTCAGTCTCTATTTCGGACCGTAAATCGAATGGCAACGCAGTCGTTTGAGGCCTCGAAGACGCTTGTCGCATATACGATATACAGGTGTTCATAGCTACTCGATAAATCCAGGTCGAAAGTTTGCTTTCACCGCGAAAACGGGGATAGGCGCGCCACAAATTGAGTAGTGTCTCCTGCGAGAGCTCCTCAATGGTGTATTCATCCGTAGTGTAGATGTAGCAAACCTTGAAGATTATCTGACGATTTTCGATAATCATCTGTGTAAACTCTTTCTCCAACTCTTGTTCCTTCATCATTGTTTCATCGTTTGCCTCATTAGTCGCAAACTGCTCAATAAAATTACAACGAATCCTCAAAAAATATCAGAATCCACTAATTTTTTTATTTCACACTGCTTATTAGTTACTCTTCACCACATCGGCAGGGTTCTCGGTGGCGGCTTTCCACGAGCGGAGGGTTACAAGACCGACGGTTACGGCGAGGACTACAGCGAGTGCTACCACATATATCCACCAAGGCGAAGCGATGCGGTTGGCGAACTGCTCCAACCAGCGTGAGGTGATATACCACGCCACAGGTGCTGCCACCACGAAACAGCCGAGCACAATCCACACATAGCGCAAGTTGAGCATACCAATCATCTGGGCGGTTGTTGCACCATAAACCTTGCGAACAGCTATCTCCGAGCGGCGGTGCTGCGTCTCAAACATCACGATACCGAATACTCCCATCAGCGCAATAACGATAGCCAGCACAGCGAACATACCGATTAAGACCATATCCTTTTTGGTCTGCTTATATAGGCTCTCAACCCACTCCTCCAAGTAGTAGAGCTCAGGCTTCTCGGCAGCAGGAGCCAGCTCCTCGGAGATTTTTCCTACATAGTTGGCAAATGCCTTTACATCAGCACCCGCACGCAAGCGGATATAGTAGTGTAGTTTTTCGCTTTTATCGTTGCAGTAGAATGCGTGATGGTCATCGTTCTTGGTTAGCGATGTCAGGCGTACATCCCTCATAATGCCCACCACATCGAAGCCATCAGGGAAATGGTAGTTAAGAGGTATGCCCACCTCACGGTTTAGAGACTTCATAATAATCATCTCGCCACGCTCGCCTGATGATCGGGTAAATCCTACACCATCGACTACCTCAAAGCCAAAGAAGTCGAGGAAGTTCCAGCGAACAGCGTTTGGTTTAAGTACATACTCTTTACCATCGTAGCTTCTGCCCCAAGTCTGGCCATTTCCGAAGATATTAGCACCCGATGAGGTTACACCAACAACATCAGGGTGTTGCTCAAGACGCTCCACAACGGTTTCAGAACGAGAGCGTAAATTCCACGAACCAAAGGTTACAACATTCTCACGGTCGAAGCCCAAGTCGTAGTTTATCATATAGCGGTACTGCATGAAGAATACGGCGGTTACGATAATCAAGATCATAGCAACAGTAAACTGCACGCCCACCATAATAGAGCGAAGTCTGCGACCTGTAGCCGATTGTGCAAAGCCACCCTTAACACCGAGTGAAGCATTGAATCGAGTGATGTAGAATGCAGGATATAGTGCTGCCACCACAGCAAGCAATACCATCAACGCCACAACCATAATAATTACGGGGATATTATCCGAGAGAGCAAGCGAGCAGATCGAGTAGTTTGTAATAAAACTATCTTTAATAACTATCATCAGGTAGAATGTAAGAGCCATAGCAATTAGCACCAAGCCGATAGCCTCAAAGAGGAAGTTCCAGCGCAGTGTCCACTGGCTTGCTCCGAATACCTTGCAGATATTCACCGAACGCATACGCACGGGAACAAGTGCAAAGAAGAAATTGATGAAGTTGATAAAGGCTATCAGCACAATGATAAATGCGATGCTTGAAAGGATAATCGGTGTAGACTTCTTTCCAGTCTGAAAGTTAGATGCTTGGTGAAAATCAGCGTAATACATTTCATCGACAGGCACAAGGCGAGTGGCGAGGATATAAACACCAGCCTCCAACTCCTTTTTTATAAACTCCTCCTCTTCGGGGTCTTCGGCAATCCATTCTTGCGCCATGCCGAGGAACCAATCGGCATAACCCTTTTTGAAAATTTCGATGTAGGTATTGAGGTCGGCACCCTCGCGTATACGGACAAAGTTCAAGTAATTCCAGTTGTTGTTGCCCGAGGTATGTACACCTTCGTCACCTTGCACGATGCCCCAATGACCGAAGAGAGAGTTCTTTGGCATATCCTCAAATATCGCTACAATGGTCTGCTGAACAGTTGGTTTACCATCATCAAAGTGTCTGCCACCCTCGAAGTAGATAACATCACCTACACCCAATCCCAACTTTTCTGCCTCAGAGCGCGACATAATAACGGTGTTCGGGTTTTTGAGTTCAGCAAAACTGCCTGCCAAGCATTCAAAGCCGAAGAATTCGGGGATGTTGGCCGTAGCCTGATACACATAGTCATTGAACGAATCATAGTGGAGATCGTTCTTCTTAACCCATACGCGGCTAATCGCAGGATATGGCGCATATGAAGCTACCTCCTCGGCATCAGGAAACTGCTCGGCAGCCACGTATGCCAAGTTTCCAGGTGAGTTGGAGCTCCACTTTATGTCCGTATTATCACCACCAAAGTTTGGCGAGATAAGATAGGTGCGATCGGCATCTTTGAGCGTGCTGTTGTAGGTTAGCGTGTACCACACCTGCGAAGCGATAATGTAGAACGCCACAAAGGCGAGGGTAAGGCCCAACACATTAAGCAATGAAGCGACCTTGTAACGCTTGAGCGTCATCAAGAAATTCTTAAAAGCAATCTTCATAATTATTAAGTTTTATTTGTTTCGTATTGTTATAGTATTTTGCAAAGTTGCTCAAAGAGGTGCACAACATTGAGATCATCCTCGCCAAGATATACTCCAATAAACTCCTTTTCGGGATTGATGTAGAGTATCTGTCCATTCACTCCAAATGCGTAGTGGCCACCTTGATACTTAATGGCGAAATATCCATTTCTACTCTGCATAATAGTATGCACATCATCTTTATAGTAGTTCTGCAAACTCTCTCTGTCGGGGAAGTATCTGCGTTTCATATATTCAACGGCAGTATAACCGCCTCCTTCACTCTTCCAAGAGTTGATTTTTGAGACATCTCGATGCTCGGCGTAGTAATCTTGCATCTCTCTTTTACTTGCGAAATTTCGCCTTGATAGGCTCTCATCCTGCGCGCCCCAATACCAAGAGTATGAGTACATATTTGCGCTCTTTTCACCTACAATTCGAGGCGACAGTGAAGTGTGAACAAAGCTCGAATCTATTATCTGCTTGTTGTTCCAATTTCCGTCGTTGATATATAGTATACCTATCTTTGCCAAGTCGCGCACATTGGTTACAAGCCCTGCATAGCTCTTCGCTACTCGGTGTTTTTTGTCGTCAACGCCAATTGATGCACTTTGCTCCATACCCAGAGGTTGCCAAATCTTTGACGATAGATATTCGGCATAGGGTATTCCCGTAGCACGCTCTATCACTACTCCGAGAATTGCTGTCGTAAGCGAGTTGTAGTCGTATCTCTCTCCGGGTTTGTGGCTAAATTTGGTTCGCTCAATAATTCGCATAGTATTACGCCCCATATACAACTTAGCCATCTTTGAAAATGGATTGAAGGAGTAGTTCTCGTCAAAATCGAGTCCCGCCGTCATATCCAAGAGGTGTTTTATCTTCAACTCCTCAAACATAGGATCGGCTTGTTTCAACTCTGGCAGGTACTCTGTAACACTATCTTCCACACTGCGTATATGCCCCTCGGTGAGTGCCACGCCACACAACATCGCTGTTATAGTTTTGCTAACGGAGAATATTTGCGATTGCGTGCTTTTGCTCCACTCCCCAAAATAACGCTCATAGAGTATTGTATCTCGATGGATAATCAAGATGGCGGCATTATCTACGGATGGAGCAATAGCCTCATCTATGGTCATTTGTGCTATCTCGCCCCTGCCAAAGTGCATCCACTCAAATCGCATCGTGTCGAGCATACGCTCCGACTCTGTATGCTCTACGAAACGGAAAGTGTAGTCGCTTTTTGCGATATTCTCCTGCTCAAAAGCACGATAATCATCTACCGAGGCATCGCCATACAGAATTGCTCGTGACACCACACACGATGTCGTAAGCATCGCCACACAAGCAATAGATAATATGTAATTGAGTATTCTCATAATTCTATCTTACTCTATTTTAATCATATCAATCGGGTTGGCATTGGCCGTACGCCAGGTGCGGATGATAAGTATCACATATACAATGGCAATCACAACAGCTGCTCCGCAGGCAAAAATCCACCAAGCCAAAGGCTCGCACATAGTCTCGAGCATCTCAAGGTATTTCATTCCGCCCCATACAGCACCTGCTACGCCTGTTACTACCGCTGGAATAACAACCCACGAGATATTAAGACTCAATAGACTAAGCACCTGCGAAGTTGTGGCACCATTTACCTTGCGGATAGCTATTTCCTTGCGGCGGCGAGCCATCTCGTTGCCCAGATAGCCGATTAAACCAATAAGGGAGATAATGAGTGTAGTGAGCGAAACAAGCAATACATTATTACGCATACTATCACGATATACAAAACGCTCCTTGACTCTATCCACATAGGGGGTAAGCTGATACTCCCACTCGGAGTGATAATTTTCGGCGATCACTCTATCCAAAGCTTTGATATTCTCAGGCGTTAGTTCAGTAAGTCGTATGCTCATCTGCAAGGTGAGCGGACGGTTAGGGTCGTTGTCGATATATGCTGTACGAAATACCGACAGTGGCTCAACAAAACCTCCAGCTTGTGTAAAGTCGCGGATAACACCGACAACCTCGCACCAACCTCCATTTTGCCAATAACTCTTACCTACAGCACTCTCCAACTCCCAACCGTGCTGGCGAACAAACTCTTCGTTAACAATGGTCTTATTGAGTGCGTCTTGCTCATTAAAGTTGCGCCCTGCAACTAACTTCATACCCATAGTCTCGATATAGGCTTCATCAAAATACTCAAAGCGGCAAGAGAACAATATCTCTTTTTTCTCATAATCATAGACCGGATTGCCAAAGTAGCCCCATATAGGATACTGCACAGAATGGCCTACGCTCTCAACAAACGGCAGACGTTTCAGCTCTTCGACCATTGCTGAGCGTTGAGAGGTGGTTGCTCCAAAGTTCATCGTCACGATGCGGTTATACTCATAGCCAAGATCGGCTTCCAAGATATATTTCGATTGTTGCGATGTGGTAAGTAAAAAGCAGACCACTCCTGTTGTACAAGCCACCTGCACGAAGAGGAGAATGCGTTTCCACCATGTGCGGTTATCGCTTCCTCGACGAAAGGCATAACTCATGCTCACTCGGGAGTAAAGTGATGCAGGAATTAAACCTGCCACAAGGAACGACACCACACACACCAAAGCAGGAATCCATATACGCTCCCACGCAAAAAGATCAACAAGTTGATAGCCGAACAGCTGATATATATCTTGGTGGAGACACGCAACGACAAAGACCGCCAAGACAATGGCTGCAACAATCATAATCAGCGTCTCGCTGAGCAGCATACGGAAGATATCCCAACGAGTTGCACCATTGCAACGGAGCATAGCCACCGTGCGACTACGCTGTGCCAATGAAGAGAGTGTCAATAACACATAGTTGAGCGTAGCCACAAGCAGTGCCAAGAGTGCCAAGATGCCATATATCATTTGAGTCTGTCGAATATTATTGTCCACATAAACAACATCTTCAATTGGTACAAGAAAATAATTTGCTTTCCATAATTCCACCATTTTACTTAATGTGGGATGTCCCTCGATTAGGCGTTGTATTTCTGCCTCGGCTTGAGATTTTGTTGCTCCCTTACGAAGCTTTATAAATGTTGGATAGCTATCATCCCCTTGCCAATTTGCAGTTGTGGGATTGTAGTCACGAAAACTAACTATATCAAAATCATCGAGCGGATTTGTTACGGGAGGTGTGCGGAAAATACCAGAGACAACATACTCCTGCCCCTGGGTTGTAGGCACGATTTTACCCAATGGATCTTCACTTCCAAATAACAATTCTGCAAGACGCTCAGTGATAAATACCTCGTTATTGGCAACTCCCTCTCGTGAGAGAATATGTTTGGGATCACCGCTCAACACACCGAAGTCCAAGACTGTGAAAAAGTCTGCGCTAACCTCAAGCCATCGAGCATCCATATAACTATTCCCAAGTTTAACCTGCATAAGGCGATCGAAATAGTTTGTAGCGGCTTCAATCGAGGGTATATTTTCTGCAAGCGAGGATGCAACAGGCTCCAATTGTGGGCCAGTTATGCCAAACTGTGGCGAGTTCTCGAACATCTGATATACGCGCTCGCGGTCGGGGAAGAATCGACCATACGAGAGGTTGATGCCCACGTATGAGCATATAAGCAGCGAGACCACAAGTCCCAACGCAAGTGACAATAGGCGCGTAGCCGAATTGCCACGATTTTTGAGCAAATAGCGCAATGAGTAATTGAAGTTCTTCATATCTGTCTGTTTTTTTGTCTTAGTGATGTGGGAGGCGGTCAAGCCAACCCACACCTTTGAACGCTTTTTGCTTATGGTAGTTGCGTCTTAAACAATTTTTCCGAAAAGGATTATAACATCAATTAGCACCAATACCCAATTTGTCGTCAGAGTGCTGTAGATGTGGCACATCGTGCGATATTCTCAGATGGGCTGTACTTGGGCGTACTGCCCATTTGGGAATATAAGGGATGTGTCGAAGATGCTGTGCTATCACGGCAAATTATAGTTTGCTCTTTACATCTGTTACAACCTTACCGTCAAACAAGCAGATTGTGCGGCTTGCGTAGGCTGCGTCGTGCTGCGAGTGGGTTACCATAATGATGGTAGTGCCCTCCTTGTGGAGCTCCTGCAAAAGGGTCATAACCTCCTGACCGTTCTTCGAGTCAAGGTTACCCGTAGGCTCATCGGCAAGGATAAGTTTAGGATTCGATACAAGGGCACGAGCTATGGCTACACGCTGCTGCTGACCACCAGAGAGCTGCTGTGGGAAGTGACCCGCACGGTGCGAGATGTTCATTCTATCGAGCATCTTCTGCACACGCTCCTTACGCTCCGAGGCTTTCACGCCCATATAGATAAGTGGCAACTCGACATTCTCGGCTACCGACAACTCGTCAATAAGGTTGAACGACTGGAACACGAAGCCGATATTGCCTTTACGGAAGGCAGTGCGATCCTTCTCTTTGAGTCCGCCCACCTCTTGACCGAGCAGGCTATATGAGCCGCCTGTTGGGTTGTCCAAAAGACCCAAGATGTTGAGGAGCGTTGACTTACCGCAACCCGAAGGTCCCATTA
Source organism: Bacteroidaceae bacterium (assembly GCA_017555585.1). Taxonomy (GTDB): domain Bacteria; phylum Bacteroidota; class Bacteroidia; order Bacteroidales; family Bacteroidaceae; genus HGM04593. Next base: position 98 of record JAFZGA010000012.1, on the reverse strand, counting down.
CGGCAACAAACTCGCCCTCCTTAACCTCGAACGATACACCGTTAAGAGCGATGGTCTCAATCTCCTCGGTGAAAAAACTCTTCTGCAAATTTTCTACT